>JAGVPB010000010.1 GCA_020052415.1 Bacteroidales bacterium
CAAGGGGGTCAGCATCCGCCGGAATGTCATGTAAATGACCGGCTGAATTTTTTATTTACAAAGCCGATTTATGGGGGTCAGTATGCTCCGGAATATCCACTTTAGAAGCTGTGAACCTTTTTTAAGACGCGAGAGCGAAGAATACTGGCTTTCAAGCCTTAAAAATTCAAGTTGGGCCCAAAACTGGGAAAATAGATAATACACATATTTTCTATTGTGTTCAAATTCAGAAGAATTTGAATGACTTGGATTAATAAAGGCTTGAAAAATCCTCTTTACCTAATGATTCCAATTTTCCATAGAGTTCATTTGCTGCCTTTAGAAGAGAATCAATATTCGAGTAAAAAGTTTTTTTAGCTAAATTTCTGGATGTTATAAATATCTTTAAATCAGGATACAAAAATTTAAATCCTTCCCACAAGCTACCTCCAAGTATAACTGACAGAATGATTTGTAAAGTTGGATTCATCTATATTTCAGCTTCTTATAAGTTTTATTTTATTTCTTTATTATAATACAAATATGCAAAAAAAATGAATAATGTGTGTTCACTTGTGGCCCACTTCTTAGTGTTTATCTGCCGTCCCCCCAAACTGAAAGCCAAAGATAGCGAAAGAAGTTAAATTGAGGGACGCCGTATGCAAATTTCTCAAGTCTCACGTCTAATTTCTCCTAAATAATTTCCCTCAATCAATTTCCAATTTCCATTATCTTTTGTTTTTTAAACACTGCATTATATCATGAACCAGAGTAGTTTATTGACCGCTTTCACCCCAAGGAAGTATTGGCTCTGGCTTTTACTGATCCTGTTTTTAACGTTCCTCGTTTATCTCCCTGCTGTTTCAAGTCTTCCTGCCAGGCTTTAGTGCATAAGCGCGACTTGAAGCAGTTTTAAAAGTTAACCTAATAAACTCCTGCTGCTACAGTCTTCCAACGTAAGCCTTAGCATTGGTGTTCCTTTTGGCATTTTTATTATGTATAAAACAACAAATGGCACAATATCCCTATCATGCCATTTTGCCTTTGAAATTATGTAATATAAATTGTGCTTATTATAGCTGTATTCAATTAATGAAACACATTTTACTTTTCACTTTACAAAAAACCGAAACTGAAATTGCAAATGAAGTCCGAAATTCCGGTGAAGGGTCCCATGAAATAATGATTAACAATATCAATGGTCATTTAAGAAGCAACAATAAAGACTGGAAGACGTTTAATTCAAGCATCAATCAACTCAAAAGATTAAGGGTTAATGCTGATTATGAAAATATTCAAATAGATTCAACCACAGGTAATAATTCAATACTTTTATCCGATTCAGTTCTCAAACATTTGAAGGCTAATATTAAATTATGACACCAAAAGATTTTATCATTAAAAGCATCAATGATTTGGTAATCGAATTTCCAAATACACGGGCGAGGTATGAAAATCATCAATTGTCAAATACCCACTTTATAGAAATTGTTCCAAACGAAGTTTATTACTTGAATGAAAATTATCAAAAACAGGAAGAGGAAATTGTTTTCCGGTTTATCGAAAAATTTCCAACACAAAACCTTTGCTTTATTACCGACGATGCAATGGTGGGTATTGCTAAAATTGATTATCAAGCACAGGGGTCGTCTTTTTAATCTTTCAAAAGAGAAGCCATAGTAACTTTTGACCAATCAAAGACCACAAGGTCTGTAAACGTAGATGTGAATGTGCAGGTGAAAGACAAGACCATATTCGTTACAGAAACATTATTCTTTACCCAAAAACATGTAGAAAGTATTGAAGTGACAGCAAATATCAAAATGGCAGATATTTTTGAAAAAGTTGGTGATTCAACGCTTAATCTGGAAGAATTCGGAAAGGTAAACGGTGCTGCAATCATTTTTCCATATATCAGAGAACACCTTACTAACCTTTCTGCAAAGGCAGGCATAGGTTTAATTATTCTTCCACCTTTTAATTTTACGAGAAAAGCTGACTGAAACTTCAACCCCAACTTTTACCGCAGGAGCCCCAAAAATGGTAGGGCTTGTGTGTTTTTTTTTAAACTAAAAAGGCACGTTAACTTTATTATGCCAATTAAGCTTTTGATAACCTCTCCAGTTCAATTTTTAGAAATGTTTTGATTATATTTTATCGGATTTATATCGTAAAAATTTCTCAAGTCTCCTTTCTCAAGTCTAATTTCTCCCCAAATATTTCCCTCTTATCAATTTCCATTATCTTTGGTTTTTCAAAAGCAGCATTTTATCATGAACAAGAGTAATTTATTGACCTTTGTCACTACAAAGAAGTATTGGCTCTGGCTTTTGCTGATCCTGTTTTTAACCTTCCTCGTTTATCTCCCCATCCTGCAAAACGGCTTCCTCAAAACCTGGGACGACAACCGGTACGTGCTCGAAAACCCATACATTCAAAAGATCAATCCTGAAGCCATCGGGAAAATGTTTACCGTATTTTACGATGGACACTATCATCCGCTAACCTTGTTTTCCCTTGCCCTTGACCATCATTTCGGCGGGCTGACGCCTGAAATTTATCATGTTCACAGTTTGATCCTTCACCTGGTCAATACCTTACTTGTCTTTGTTTTTTTGCAACTGCTTTTCAGGAAGAAGAGTCGTTTTATCCCCCTCGTTACAGCCTTCCTGTTTGGTATAAGCACTACACACATCGAAACGGTTGCCTGGGTTTCGGAAAGAAAGAATCTGCTCTTTGCACTGTTTTTCTTTGCTTCCCTGATTTCTTACATCCGGTTTATCGAAACTGAAAAGAAATGGCTGTACCTGACTTCCCTCCTGCTCTTCCTGCTTTCCATCCTGTCCAAATCCTCAGCTATTTCTCTTGCTGTAACCATAGTTCTCATTGATCTTTTCTTCAGACGGGAAGTTTTCAGCCGCCGGGTCATTCTCGAAAAGATTCCGTTTTTTCTCCTTGCCATTATTTTCGGAGTGGTGGCAGTGATGGCCCAAAAAACAACATGGGGAGAGGATTTCAGCCAGGTGCAATATTCGTTTGCCGGGAGGATCCTGTTTTCCGGTTATGCCTACATCGTTTATATTGTGAAATTGATTTTTCCTTACCGGATGTCGGGTTTTTATCCCTATCCTACTGAAAGTACATCCGTTATGACGGCTGTTTACATTCTTTTTACTCTATTATCAATCATTAATGTGGTTGCAGCCATATACTTTTTCAGGCAAAGCCGGATCAGCACTTTTGGTGTGCTGTTCTTTAGCATCAACATCTTTCTGCTTTTAAAAATGTTTGAAGTACCTGCCGGCGACTACATCATGGCCGACCGTTATGCGTACGTGCCTTCTGTTGGAATCCTTCTGATACTCGCAAGAGGCTTTGATGCACTCACCCGGAGAAAATTACTGATCAAATATATGGGCAGGGCCATACTGATCATCTATTCCCTGTTCATTATGCTTCAAACCTTTAACAGGGTTCCGGTTTGGGAAGACGACATTTCTTTTTTTTCCGACATCATTTTAAAATACCCGGACACTGAAATGGCCTACACCAATCGCGGCGCCGTCAGAAAGGAAAACCACGAACTTAAAGGTGCATTGTCCGATTTTAATAAAGCGCTTGAGACGGGAGATAAGGACTATAAAGCCTGGTCGAACCGCGGAGCCGTCTATATAGACCTTGGCGACTATTCCAATGCACTTGCCGACTATCAGCAGGCGATCAGATTAAAACCCGGTCATCCGCAAATCCTTGCCGATTACGGTTTTGCCCAAATGCAGACCGGTGATTTGCAGGGCGCCTTTGAATCTTTCAACAAGGCTCTCGAATTGAAAAGCTTTAATCCCGATGTTTATGTGAACCGTGGTACTTTACGTTATAAGGCTGGTGATTACGCAGGAGCTATTGAAGATTACAGCACAGCATCGAAACAAGATCCGGAGAATGTAAATGCTTGTTTTAACAGAGGACTGGCAAGACTTATGTCGAAAGATTTACAGGGAGCAATAGATGATTTTTTATCAGCTATAAAACTTGATCCTTCACACGAGCAAGCCTGGTCGAACATGGGAGTGGCATGGTCACGACTGAATGATCTTTCGAAAGCAATGGAGTGTTACGACAAGGCGATCAGTCTGCAGCCGGATTATTTTGAAGCCTGGTTAAACCGAGGGATTGACAAGTATTATGCAGGTGACTTCAGCGGATCATTAACGGATTTAAACAGAACCATTGAACTGAACAATGGCATGGCGCCGGCGTATTATTTTCGGGCTATGGCAAATTTAAAATCAGGAAATCAGCAAGTGTGTGATGACTTGGAAAAGGCGCTCAGCCTTGGATTCCAGGCAGCATCGGAAGCAATTCAAACATATTGTAAATAGAATCAGGAACAGCCAACATCCAAAAGCCAAGAGCCAACAGCCAATCTTAAAAACTCCCGACCACAAAACAGGTTCATTCTTTTTTTGTTGTTATGTGAAATATTTACTTATAGAATTTCAGTTCAGTTGGATTATTACAGGAAATTCAGTGACTGGCGGTACTTTGGCATAAGGTTTCTCATTTGTTGAATTGAACAGAATAATTATTAATAGTCTGTTAATAAATAATGTTTTTTACAGGTACTGTTTTTTGATTCAATGCGATAGCAATTTTTCAACAATCTTTTGTTTATAACTGCTTTTGCTTTCCGCATAGTAATCTTCGTATCTTGGCGACACGGAATTTAAGGGGTTTAAGAATTTCTACTTTTCAGTAAGTCAATATTTTACAATATTATTCTTCACCACAAAATGATTAAGGGAATGAAAGATAGTCTTTTTGCCAATATAGAGGACAAACAGGAATTAAAACCTATTGTCAATGAGTTTAAGGATATACTTGCAAACCGTCAGCGACCGGAAGTACCGGGTGAAGAAATTGGAATTGAGCCTGCATTAAAGAATTCGCTCGATCTAAGAGAAATACCAGGACAAAAAAATGATTTAACCATTCATTCAGTTGATGAGGTGAGAAATAAAGCTACAGAATATTTTGGCGGCGATGAGCTTGCAGCCAATGTTTGGATGAATAAATATGCATTGAAAGACAGCAATGGGAATCTTTATGAACAGACCCCCGATGAAATGCACTGGCGCATTGCAAATGAAATTGCAAGAATAGAGTCCAAATACCCTAAACCAATGCCGGCACTGGATATATACCTGCTGCTGAAAGATTTTAAATATATCGTTCCCCAGGGCGGCCCTATGACCGGTATAGGCAATAATTTACAAATTTCTTCTCTGTCAAATTGCTTTGTAATTGGCAACAACGGTTCGTCTGATTCGTATGGTGGGATACTGAAGATTGACCAGGAACAGGTACAGCTTATGAAACGGCGTGGCGGCGTAGGCCACGACCTGAGCCATATTCGGCCCGAAGGAAGCCCGGTTAAAAACAGCGCATTGACTTCAACGGGCATAGTGCCGTTTATGGAAAGATATTCAAATTCGACCAGGGAAGTTGCCCAGGGCGGAAGGAGAGGAGCGCTAATGCTTACTATTTCTGTTAAACATCCTGATGCAGACAATTTCATTGATGCCAAGATGGAAAAAGGAAAGGTAACCGGTGCAAATGTCTCTGTGAAAATTGATGATGAATTTATGAGGGCAGTAAAGGAAGGAAAACCGTATCTTCAAAAATATCCCATCAATTCTGATAAACCGGTTTATACCAAAGAAATTGATGCCCTGAAACTCTGGAACAAAATCATCCATAATGCGTGGTCTTCAGCAGAACCCGGAATATTGTTCTGGGATACTATAGCAAGGGAAGCTGTCCCTGATTGCTATACCGACTTCGGATTTAAAACGGTTTCTACCAATCCCTGCGGCGAAATACCGCTTTGTCCTTACGACAGTTGCAGGTTACTGGCGCTCAACCTTTACAGCTATGTTGAGAATCCATTTACAGCAAAAGCAAATTTCAATTCCGAACTTTTCTCAAAACATGTTCATTATGCCCAGCGGATCATGGACGACATTATTGACCTTGAGGTTGAGAAAATTGATGCGATCATTGCAAAGATTGATTCCGATCCTGAAGAAATCGAGATTAAAAGCGTGGAATTGAATCTATGGAAAAATATTCGTGAAAAAGCCTTGCAGGGAAGGCGTACAGGCATTGGTATAACAGCGGAGGGCGACATGATCGCTGCCCTCGGATGCAGATACGGTACAAAAGAAGCTACGGATTTTTCAGTCGAGGTTCATAAAGTATTAGCCATCGAAGCTTACCGTTCATCAGTGAATCTTGCAGAAGAACGGGGCGCTTTTCTCGTATTCGATATCGAAAAAGAAAAGAATAATCCCTTTATCAACAGGATAAGGGAAGGAGCTCCTGTTGTTTATGAAAAGATGAAAAGAGTAGGACGCAGGAATATCGCCATGCTCACCATCGCGCCTACAGGAAGCGTCAGCATTTGTACGCAGACCACTTCGGGTATTGAACCGGTTTATATGATTTCATACAAAAGAAGGAGAAAGGTAAATCCGAATGACAAGGATGTAACTATTAATTTCGTTGATGATTTGGGAGATGCATGGGAAGAATACCACGTTTTTCACCCGAAATTTGTAACCTGGCTTACTGTTAACGGATACGACGCTGAAAAGGTCAAAAGATATCCTGATGATGAATTGCAGCAAATCATAAATAAATCGCCTTATTACAAAGCAACTTCGAATGATGTGGATTGGGTCGAAAAGGTCAGGATGCAGGGCGAGGTTCAGAAATGGGTTGACCATTCAATAAGTGTAACCGTCAATTTGCCCAAAGATGTTACCGAAGAGCTGGTAAGCAAGGTTTATCTCACAGCCTGGGAAAGTGGTTGCAAAGGCATGACCATTTACCGTGACGGTTCGCGCGATGGTGTTTTGGTGAGTCACGAGAAAAAGGCGGAAGATACCAATGAGTTTAAAGAAACCAGGGCTCCGGTCAGGCCGGCTATACTCGATGCTGAAGTGGTCAGGTTTCAGAATGATTATGATAAATGGGTTGCTGTTGTAGGATTACTCAATAACAAACCCTATGAGATTTTTACAGGAAAGGCCGACGAATTTTACCTTCCGCCGGGGGTAGCTAAGGGATGGGTCATAAAGAACAAACCCGAAAAAGGCGAACCGGCAAGATACGATTTCCAGTTTGCAGATAAAGCCGGATATAAAATTACCATTGAAGGACTTTCGCGTTCATTTAATAAGGAGTTCTGGAATTATGCCAAGCTGATCTCAGGAATACTGCGTCATGGAATGCCATTGCCTTATGCTATAAACCTCGTGGATAACCTTACCTTAGACAACGAATCAATCAATACTTGGAAAAATGGTGTTGTACGTGCTTTGAAAAAATTCATCCCCGATGGAACTGTTGATAAAAAAAGCAAATGTCCGGAATGCCATGCAGAGGGTTCTCTGATGTATAAGGAAGGATGCCTGGTTTGCAAAGATTGCGGTTATTCAAAATGCGGTTGATTAGGCTATCTCAAAAGTCAGGAATCTGGGTCACATTGAGACTTCGGCGTGAGCTCAGTCGAACGTCTGTCGAAATGTGTATTGGACTGAAAATCAATCATACTTCGACAGGTTCAGTATAACTGTGTAACTCAAAAAAGACTTTTGAGACAGCCTCTTAGTTCAATAAATTTGCGGATAAAGCTTGAATTTCTGTTATAGGTCGTCAAATCAATCCGGGAAAATTGGGAAGCATGTCTCTTGTAATCTTCTTCATTTCTACTTCCCCTTTTTGAGCTGCCTCTTCCAGGGCGCTATTGACCGCAAATGCTAAAGATTCTTCAAGTTGTTGCTTATTGCCTGGTTTCAGCAAATCTTCAGAAATTTCAATGCTGACGATGGCTTTATTTGCATTTGCCATTACCCGGATAGCGCCATTTTCGGCTGAAGACTCTACAATTATATCATCTAATTTACCCTTTGCTTTCTCAATTTTATCACGCGCTTCCTGAAGTTTCGAAAATAAATCACCTAACATGTTAATAATATTTAAGGGGTCAACAAATATCCCGTTAATGAATCTTCAAATTTAAATGAAAAAACATGCGATGGTATAGACAACTGAAATTTTTTTTGATTTGGATATTTGAAACGAAAGGAAAATTCAAAATTCACATCTTGCCCTTAGATTTGCTAATCGTCCAGCGAGTTAAGGTGCTTCACACCAGCAAGCCTGTCATATCCTGATCCGGATTCGGAATAATAGATATAAATTGTATAAGAGTTGCCTGTTTCCGAATGGTTTCCTTCGATGAAAGTTTCATCTCCTGCCGTCGAGTCAAAATACCGGAGTATGTACTGATAGTTGTAATAACCCTGTTTCAAAAGTAATGTTTGTTCATAAGCCTTAAGATTGTAATTATAGTCCATCTTCGATTCATCCGAATATTGCCAGTCGGTTACCTGGCCGATAATGTACATACTGGCATCAATCATCGGTGCGGCGTACGGAAGCGTAAAATAGACATTTACATATTCTGCATCGGTTTCAGTATCCTCGCTATCTTCCGTTTTTATCTTCATCATTCCGTCAATATCATCCTGTTTTTTATAAATTGTAAAAGTCCTGCGATCACTTTGACGCAGGTAAATATGGTACCCGGAGTAATCCTTTTCAATCCGGGAAACGAATTCAGTATTATATTTCAGGCTTTTTATATCGAATGAACGGAATTCATTGCCTCCGTTAAAAACATTTTCCCTGTCGTAATCAAAATCAAGCTTATTACCCACAGCCATTTTAGGTTTTAAATTCCGGAGGGCATTGTCCCACCTTCCATTTTGAGTAATGACGACTTTTAAATCACGGAATGGATTAATAATATCCAACCCACTTGTTGTTGCACTGAAATCAACTTCTTGTTTATAATAGCGGTCTTCGTTGTTTGATGCTTGTTTTATCCTGCCTTCAATGCCGATTTTATTATCAACTATCATGAACCTCCTGGTAAAACAAATGCTGTCGGGTTGAAGAATAAATACCTTTAAGATATAATTACCGCTTAGTTTTGGAATCAAATCCTCCGACGGAAAGGTAAGTTCATAATGTGTATAGGGTACTATTGTATTTACCGAAAAATCAAATTCCGGAATATCATCCTCAAAATACCCCTCAATGTATTCATTTTGCCGGAGATCAGATGGCTTCCAACCGGCATCACAATGTATGATTGTATATAAATAATCTTTTTTGTCAGCATCGAGGTCATCAAATGAGAGTTTTAATTTTTCAACCGAGTTGAATTTTATTAACGAAGGAGACAGATCCCAACCTTCGCGATGGAAAAGGACGGTTTTGATATTAGGTAGGAAAATTTTGTTGCTCATTTCCGTATAATAATTAACTGAATCATATTCCTGGGACAGGATTGAAATTGGACAGATGGTTAGTATGGCAAACAGGGGAAATAAGGGAAATAGGGGAAATATGGGAATAAAGGAGATATATTGAAATAAATAGAAATTTATCGAAATAGGATGCTCCAACTCAGAACACGGAACCCTGAACTCAGGGCTGTGAAAAGTATATGGGAAATAAGGGTATAGAGTTAATCGGGTGAATCGGTTGAATGGGTGGAATAATTTGATTCGTGCATTTCGTGTAATTCGTGGACTGAATCGGTTGAATGGGTGGAATAATTTGATTCGTGCATTTCGTGTAATTCGTGGACTGAATCGGTTGAGTTGGGTGAATCGGTTAAGTGGTATGATTATATGGATCAGGGTGAACCTGATAAATGTTATAAATATTAATTTGATAATATCCTTCATTGGGAACCCTTTCACTAAACAACCTTTAAAACCGAACTTTTCCAAACGGTATAACAATTTAACAATTTAACCATTCAACAGTTTAGCCATTCCCCAACTCCCTCACGGCCATCCATG
The DNA here is from genome assembly GCA_020052415.1 of Bacteroidales bacterium. Taxonomy (GTDB): domain Bacteria; phylum Bacteroidota; class Bacteroidia; order Bacteroidales; family JAADJA01; genus JAADJA01. The sequence continues at coordinate 9,921 of JAGVPB010000010.1, forward strand.
CCATCAATCCCATACCGGTTTCAATGCTGGTTTCATCTACATTAAAAGTGGCAGAGTGCAGGTTCGATGTGATCCCTTTGGCTTCATTCCTTATACCAAGCCTGTAAAAACAACCGGGTATTTTCTGTGCGTAATATGCAAAATCTTCGGCTGTCGTCCTCATTTCAAGTTCCACGACATTTTCACTTCCAAGGTATTCTGATGCATATTTCATTGCATTACCGGTTAGCGATTCGTTGTTTACCAAAACCGGGTAACCCTCATCAATAAAGACCTCACATGTGCCGCCCATACTTTCTGCAAGGGTTTGAACCAATGAAGTAATTCTGATTTTCATTTCTTTCCTCCAGGTTTCATCGAAGGTTCGCATGATACCTGCGAGCTTAACTTCGTCAGGGATCACATTGGTTTGTCCATCGGCAATGATTTTTCCAAAGGAAAGGACCGTAGGCATAACTGGATTGGCATTGCGGCTCACAACCTGTTGTAATGCAACAATAATATGAGCAGCGATTAAAACAGGATCAATATTTTTATGAGGTGTCGCACCGTGTCCGCCACGGCCTTTTACAGTAAGAAAAATCTCATCCGTCGAAGCCATATACTTACCACCTTTCATACCTGTTTTACCGGAATCGAGATCAGGATAAACATGTTGCCCGAAGATAGCTTTGGGTTTGGGATTTTCAAGAACACCGGCTTCAATCATGACTTTAGCACCTCCCGGATATCGTTCTTCGGAAGGCTGGAAAATCAGCTTGATGCTTCCTTCATACTCACTTTGTAAAAGGTTTAATATTTTGGCTGCGCCCATCATGGACGCCAAATGCACATCATGGCCGCAAGCATGCATTTTACCCTGATTTTTTGATTTATAATCAACCTCATTTAATTCAGTTATAGGTAAAGCATCCATATCGGCCCGAAGAGCAATGGTTTTTTTCTCCGGATTTCTGCCTTTAATCATTCCGACAATGCCTGTTTTTGCAATCCCTTTGCGGTATTCTATCCCGTTCTTTTCCAGAAAATCCGAAATAAGGTTTGCGGTTTCAAATTCCTGAAATGACAATTCGGGATTGGCATGAATCGTTCTCCTGATCAGTATCATTTCTGATAAAAATTCCTTTGAAAGACTCTTTATTTTATGTTTGATCTTTTCCATTATTATTGCTTGTAGCCCGAACAAAGATAGCTGAATTCAGGCAACAATATAAATCTGAATATTTGATATTTAAAAATCTAAATGATTTTATAAATTTGCAACCTCGAATTAATAACGGCTGTCTGTAAATTTTTTAGATATATACCAGTATTATGTCTGATGTAATCAGGATCAGAAAAGGACTTGATATAAAACTTCTCGGTGAAGCCGTGAAGAAAATATCCAAAATTACCACTGATAAATTCGCTTTAAAACCGGCTGATTTCAATGGTGTTTTTCCCAAATTATCTGTGAAGGAAGGAGATGAGGTGAAAGCAGGCTCTCCGTTATTTTTCGATAAATACCGGGAAAATATCATTTTTACATCTCCCGTGAGTGGTAAGGTAAGTGAAATTTATCGTGGTGAAAAAAGGAAGATCCTTGAAGTGAGGATACAGACAGATGAAAAAATGAACTATGAATCTTTTGACGCTGCTGATCCCTTAAAGCTTTCAAAGGAAGAGATTTTACAAAAGCTGTTAAAAAGCGGAATATGGTCGTATATCCGGCAAAGGCCCTATTCAATTATCGCTGATCCAAAAGATCAGCCGAAGGCAATTATTATTTCAGGTTTTGATAGTGCCCCGCTTGCCCCGGATTATAATTTTATTCTTGAAAAGCAAGAAAAAGCATTCCTGACAGGGATTGATGCCCTCTCAAAACTTACGGCCGGTAAAATTCATATAACAACCCGTTCAGGACAGGCTGTTGCAGTTGCATTCAGCAATGCAAAAGGTGTTGTTCATCATGCGGTCACAGGTCCTCATCCCTCAGGCAATGTTGGGATACAAATACACCATATTGATCCGGTCGGTAAGGGTGAGATTGTTTGGTTTGTCAATCCCCAGGCCGTAGCAACCATTGGTAAGCTTTTTTTGGAAGGCAGGTACGATGCTTCCAAAGTTATAGCCCTGACAGGCTCCGAAATCAAAAATCCACAATATTTTGAAGTAGTCAACGGAATTCAGTTGTCTCCTTTTTTTAAAGAACAACCAAAGTTAACAGAGGTAAGGTATATCAGTGGTAATGTGTTGACAGGGACAAAAGTTGACAAGAACGGATTCCTCGGTTTTTATGATGATCAGTTGACAGTTATTCCTGAAGGAAATTACCATGAATTTATAGGGTGGGCCTTGCCGCGATTGAATAAATTCAGTTTTTCAAAAAGCTTTTTTTCCTGGCTAAACCCAGGAAAAAAATACAGGCTCGATACAAACCTGAATGGAGGTCGCAGGGCTTTTGTACTGACCGGCCAGTACGAGAAGGTATTTCCGATGGATATTTACCCGATGCAATTGCTCAAAGCAATTCTGGCAAGGGATATTGACCAGATGGAAAATTTGGGTATTTACGAGGTTGACGAGGAAGATTTTGCATTGTGTGAATTTATTGATGCCTCGAAGACCGATATGCAGGCTATTGTGAGAGAAGGTTTAGATTTTATCCGTAAAGAGATGGCAGGCTAAATCGAAATAATAGACTAAGGAATAGAGATGGTTGGCAATCCGCAAAACCCGAAACCAGAAACATGGAACCTGGAACCTGAAACCTGGAACCTGGAACCTGAAAACTGGAACCTGAAAACTGGAACCTGAAACCTTGAACATTAAACTTGGAACCAACATAAATGAAGGCAGTAAGAAAATATCTTGATAAGGTAAAACCGCAATTCCAAAAAGGAGGAAGGTTTGAAAAATTTCATTCCACCTTCGATGCCTTTGAAACCTTTTTATTTGTACCTGATACTGTCACTATTAAAGGCAGTCACATCCGCGATCCGCTCGACATGAAAAGGACCATGAGCGTTGTGATCATCGCACTGATGCCGGCTCTTTTGTTTGGCATGTGGAACGTTGGATATCAGTATCATTTATCTGTCGGCAGCGAAGCAGGGATTTGGGAAAATTTCTGGTTCGGATTCCTTAAAGTATTACCGATTATTATTGTGTCTTATGTTTCAGGACTTGGGGTGGAATTTATATTTGCCCAGTACAGGGGCCACGAGGTAAACGAAGGCTTTCTTGTTTCCGGGATGCTGATACCCTTGATCGTTCCGGTGAATATACCTCTTTGGATGGTGGCAGTCGCTACGATTTTTGCAGTTACTATCGGTAAGGAAGCCTTTGGGGGAACCGGTATGAACATTTTTAATCCGGCATTGCTTACCCGCGCATTTCTTTTCTTTGCCTATCCGGCACAAATAACGGGTGACCTGGTTTGGATTTCAGGTCTTACAGGAAATGCGCAGGTTGTTGACGGATTTTCGGGTGCTACGCCATTAAGTAGTGCAGCATTGGGTATGTTTGATAAAATTCCGCCATTGAGTGACTTGTTCTTTGGTTTCATACCGGGATCCATTGGTGAAACCTCAAAACTGGCTATTCTGATCGGTGCATTTATTCTCCTTGCAACCGGTATTGGCAGTTGGAGGATAATGCTTTCAACTTTGCTTGGGGGAATTATTATGACCCTGATATTTAATGCGTTTGGTGCAAATGAATACATGAAAATTGATGCTCTGACACAAATCATGCTGGGTGGTTTTCTGTTTGGGGCAGTGTTTATGGCAACCGATCCGGTAACTGCCTCTCAGACCAATCGCGGTAAATGGATTTATGGATTTCTCACAGGCGTTTTTGCGATTTTGATCAGAGTGTTTAATCCGGCCTATCCCGAAGGAATGATGCTTGCCATCCTTCTTATGAACACTTTTGCACCACTTATTGACTATTATGTGGTTCAGGCAAATATCAAAAAAAGACTTAAAAGGGTAAAACTTGCAGTTGAGAATAAATAAATATTAAAAAGATGCACAGCAACAGATATATAATTGTTTATTCCACAATAATGGTAGTACTGGTGGCTGTTTCGCTCACCTTTGTTGCAGTTCAGTTAAAACCAAGGCAGGAAGATAACATCAGGATTGAAAAAATGCAAAATATACTCGCATCAGCCAATATCGCTACAACTGTAACGAATGCAATTGAAACCTATAATAAATTCATTACTCAAACATTAGTTGTAAACAATAAAGGTGAAGAGATCAAAGGATCGGACGCTTTCGGACTTGATATGGCACTGGAAATTAAAAAGCCAGTTGATCAGCAACAACTCCCTGTGTTTATTGCGACCCTTGAGGATGGTAAAAAGTATAGCATTTTTCCGCTAAGGGGAAAAGGACTTTGGGGTCCGATTTGGGGTTATTTATCACTTACCGAAGACTTCAATACCATTTACGGCGTAACCTTCGACCATAAAGGTGAGACTCCCGGGCTTGGCGCTGAAATTAATACCGACATTTTCGAGAAACCCTGGGGCGGAAAACAGCTTTTCGATCTGGATGGTATTTTTACTTCCATAACGGTTACCAAAGGCGGAGCAAGACCCGGTGATATTCATGCTGTGGATGCCATTTCCGGCGGCACAATTACCAGTAAGGGCCTGGAGAAAATGGTTAAAGATTGTATGTTAAGTTATGAAGTTTACATTAAAAATAAAGGCAGGATATGAGCGCAAACAATAAATCAAATCAGGAACCTTTGTTCTCAGCCAAAAATACGAAACTCCTGAAAAAACCATTTAACTTAGAAAATCCAATTACAGTACAGGTTCTTGGAATATGTTCGGCACTTGCTGTTACTGTTCAAATGAAGCCTGCGATTGTTATGGCATTGTCAGTTACAATTGTTACCGGGTTTTCAAACCTGTTAATTTCTTTTCTCCGGGATACAATTCCTGCCCGCATCAGGATCATTGTTCAACTGGTTGTTGTAGCTGCACTTGTTATAATAGTTGACCAGATATTAAAAGCATACCTGTACGATGTAAGTAAAAAACTTTCGGTTTTTGTAGGGCTGATTATTACGAATTGTATTCTGATGGGACGTCTTGAAGCCTTTGCAATGGGTAATAAACCCTGGCCTTCATTTCTGGATGGTATTGGAAACGGGATCGGATATGGAGCAATTCTTGTTATCGTAGCTTTCTTCAGGGAACTCCTCGGTTCAGGAAAAATATATGGTTATGATGTTATTCCAAAAGTAGTTTTTGAAACAGGTTATGTCAATAACGGTTTAATGATCCTGCCTCCCATGGCTCTCATTACCATTGGTGTGATAATTTGGCTGCAGCGAAGTCGAAATCGTGAACTCGTTGATAAATCATAAAAATCTTAGGAGATTGAGATATGGATAGTTTATTCAATTTATTTGTAAGATCGGTTTTTATCGACAACATGATATTTGCCTATTTTTTAGGTATGTGTTCTTTCCTTGCAGTTTCAAAAACTGTAAAAACGTCGGTCGGTTTGGGTATTGCTGTTATTTTCGTTTTATTACTCACAGCGCCAATAAACTGGCTTGTTGACACTTATTTATTAAAGCCCGGAGCTATGGCATGGATTTCTTCTTCACTGGCAAATGTTGATCTGAGTTACCTGAGTTTTCTGATCTTTATAGCAGTAATTGCCGCATTTGTCCAACTGGTGGAGATGTTTGTCGAAAAATTTTCACCGCCTTTGTATAATGCATTAGGAATTTTTTTGCCGCTGATTGCGGTGAACTGTGCAATTCTCGGTGTAGCGCTTTTTGTCCAGGAGCGGGAATACCAGACCTTAAGTGAAGTTACTGTATATGCCGCAGGATCGGGTGTTGGATGGTTTCTGGCGATCACAGCCATAGCTGCCATCAAGGAAAAAATAAAGTACTCCCATATACCACCACCATTGCGGGGCCTCGGGATTTCATTTATACTTACTGGCCTGATGGCCATTGCTTTTATGGGATTTATGGGAATTAAAATCTAAAATAATTTGCGTTAAACTTTTAGTTATGGGAATTGCAAGTCTGATTCTGATCGCTTCATTTATATTTTTACTTGTTATATTGTTTCTGGTTGTTATGCTGCTTGTCGCAAAATCAAAACTTGCACCATCCGGACCGGTAAAAATCAATATTAATGGCGAACGCGATTTAGAGGTCTTTGGCGGGTCTTCCCTTCTGACAACACTTGCCAATGAAAAAATATTCCTTCCTTCGGCCTGCGGGGGAGGAGGAACGTGCGCAATGTGCAGGTGCAGGGTTCTTGAGGGTGGAGGATCAATTCTGCCAACTGAAACCGGGTTCTTTACCAGGAAGGAACAACTTAACAACTGGAGGCTGGGTTGCCAGGTGAAAGTCAGGGAAAATCTTACAATTGAAGTCCCGCACGAAATTTTTGGAATAAAGAAATGGGAATGTGAAGTTGTTTCAAATAGAAATGTTGCAACGTTCATTAAAGAATTTGTCGTCAGGCTACCTGAAGGAGAGCGGCTTGATTTCAGGTCGGGCGGTTATATACAGATTGATGTTCCTCCCTGTGAAGTTGATTTTGGCAAGGATATAAAAGTGGAAGAAGAGTATCGCGGTGATTGGGATAAATTTAATATGTGGGAATTAAAAATGAAAAATTCCGAACCGGTTTTCAGAGCATATTCAATGGCAAATCATCCTGCCGAAGGTAACATAGTTATGTTGAATATCCGCATTGCCACCCCTCCCTGGGACAGATCGAAAAAAGCATTCATGAATGTCAATCCGGGAATTTGTTCCTCCTATATTTTTTCCCGAAAACCGGGAGATAAAGTGATGGTTTCGGGGCCCTATGGTGAATTTTTTATTAAAGACACCAGGCGTGAAATGATGTTTATTGGTGGTGGTGCCGGAATGGCTCCGATGCGTTCGCATATTTTCGATATGTTTCATACAAAAAAAACGGATCGTAAAGCTACCTTCTGGTACGGAGGAAGATCAATGCGTGAGTTGTTTTACGTAGAGCAGTTCGAGGATATTGCAAAAAACTTTTCCAATTTTAGATTTCACATAGGCCTTTCGGAGCCATTGGCAGAGGATAAATGGAATGGTTATGTGGGATTTATTCACCAGGTGATATACGATAACTATTTAAAAAACCACCCTGAACCGGAGGAAATTGAATATTATCTCTGCGGTCCCCCAATGATGAACGATGCCGTTCAAAAGATGCTGGATGAGTTGGGAGTGCCACAGGAGATGATCGCATTTGATGATTTTGGAGGTTAATGTTTAAATTTGGTTTCCGTTTAATTTGCAGGTTCAAAAATGTTTTGAACTATTTTAAATATTTTTTAAAATCCATGAGTATGAAAACGTTAAGTTTATTTCTTTTCTCCCTTGTTTTTATGAATAGCTCCAGTTTAATTTCGCAAACTCAGGACACTATTTTATTGAAATCCGGAACTAAAATCATAGCTGATGTAACTGCGATCAGTGACACTGAAGTCAGGTACAAAGAACTGTCCAGTCCCGATGGACCGGAGTATATACTGAGTAAGAATTCAATTGAAAAAATAAACTTCAGCAGTGGCGACGTTAAAGTTTTTTCGTTAAAAAGAATAGACCAGCTCTATGGTCAAAACATAATATCTTACCATATATTTGATGTTATTTACCAGGATTTTACTATTGCTTATGAATTTATTACCGATGGAGGAATGACGGGAATCAGGGTACCACTAACATTTGGTTTTAATACGGAAAATGACAGAGAGGGACCATTTAGCTTCAGGAACCTGGTTTCGACAGGTATGGGTTTTAATATTTACCTTCTAGGCCAAAGAAGAGCTTCCTATTTTATGGGTCCGGAATTAGATTTCGGACTCGGAAGGCGTTTTAATTACGACTATTATAATTTTGAGGAACATTTCGATAAAACGGATTTTATTTATGGAAGATTACTCATAAACAATGGAATATCAATCAGTCCGGTAAGTAATTTCAGGTTATCTGCCATGTTGGGTATCGGGATCAGGTATTTTGACCTCGCAGAATCACAGGAGGGTGGAGTAAAGTCATCAGCTTATTTTACCTTTTCGATGGGCTACCGGTTTTAACTAATTCAGTCATTTCATAAAATTTTATTGCTTTCCCTGCTTTCAGGCCAGCCTTTCATTTTCATACTTTTGCAATGAAAAAATATATTATGAAACGGCTTAGCCTAAAAATTTTGTTGTCTTTTTCTCCTTTCTTCCTTATTTGTTGCCACACCGAAAATCCGGTAATGGTAAAATTTACAGGCGAAACACAGGGTACTTACTATGCAATCACTTACTTCGAAAATGATGGCATAAATTATCAGAAAGAGATTGATTCCCTGCTTGCAGTTTTCGACTATTCAGTGTCAATGTGGCTTCCCGGTTCAATCATTTCAAAAATCAACAGCGAAAGTTCGAATGTTGAACCTGATGAAATTTTTAAATCTTTATTCCTGAAGTCAAAAGATGTTTATGAGAAATCAGCCGGTGCATTCGATCCAACGGTCGGCCCTCTTGTAAATGCCTGGGGATTCGGATTTACCGACCGTATGAAAGTGAATCAGCATATAGTTGACAGCCTGCTGCCGCTTATTGGCTTTGATAAAATAAAACTTGAGAATAACAGGATTATCAAGTTTGATCCTCGTGTACAATTTGATTTTAACGCGATAGCACAGGGCTATGCCGTTGATCTGATCGGTAAATATCTGTCGGGTAAGGGAATAATAAATTTTCTTATTGATATTGGTGGTGAGGTTCTTGCGTCTGGTAATAAACCCGGGGATGAATTTTGGCAGGTTGGTATCGAAAGGCCCAAAGATAATGCCTCCTACGGTGAAGGACTTACGGCCATTGTCAACCTTAAGAACAAAGCCCTTTCTACTTCTGGAAGCTACCGCAAATTTTTCGAAGAAAACGGCAACCGTTACTCACATACCATTGATCCGAAAACAGGTTATCCGGTGAACCATTCTGTGCTTAGCGTATCTGTATTAGCTTCGGATTGCTGTGCGGCAGATGCGTGGGCTACGGTTTTTATGGTAATGGGACTTGAAAGGTCAATGGAATTTTTAAATCAGCAGGATAAACTTGAGGCTTATTTTATTCACAGTGGAAAAAGCGGAATCCTTGAAACCTATTACACTCCCGGCTTTAAAGATATTTTGGTTGAAGAATTGAAATGATTTTAAATTATTAATACTCTGTTAATTTCAGCAAATAAAATATGGATCATCTGCCGGAAGTTCCATGATGTTCTTCATAATATGCACATTGATCCGGTTCATCACTGTTACATACACAACCGACTTTTTCTCCATCCGAAAATTCTATTGAACTACAGGTTTTGGTAAAATGTCCGTCCTTTTGAACCAGCATTTTAATTGCAATGCCTCCAACAGCAAGGCCAACGAGAATTATTGCAGCAATTATAACAACAAGCATAATGTTTTAAATTTACTCCATTTAGAAACGCAAAGATATTCATATTGTTTCCGGGTATCCGGTTTTCATTATCATTTTGTCTTCTGCCGTCTTTTAAATTCAGCGCAAATAACAGCCGTTGCCAGGGATGCATTTAATGATTCGGCTGAAAAAGATTTACTTGCCGAGTAGTCAGGTATCCTGATTTTATGGGTTATGAAGGGAAGCAGTTCTTTAGAAATTCCATGCGACTCGCTGCCGATAATAATAATTCCTGAATTCCCAGATTCAACCGAATAAAGATTGTTCCCATCAAGCATTGCTCCATAAGTGTCAATCATAGAAGTCATTTGTATAATATATTGTTCAAGATCAGTATAATAAACAGGTACTCTGAAAATTGATCCGGCGGTTGCCTGAACTACTTTAGGATTAAAAATATCTACACAATTTTCTGAGCAAATGATATGCTGAATTCCAAACCAGTCTGCTGTTCGGATAATTGTACCCAAATTACCAGGATCGCTGATTCCATCCAGCATTAAAACAAAGTTAACGATTTCCGGTATTTTAGTTGGTACGTCAGGGATTTGAACAATAGCCAATACCTGGTTCGGCGTTTTTTGACTGCTTATCCTGGCTAATTCGTTTTCCTGGACTTCAATCAAATTAATATGATGAGGAATTTTACCATCATTCATTTTTATCCATTCAGCAGTTGCGTATATTTCCAATACTTTAAACGGGCTCTTTAAAAGCTCCCCGATAATTTTTGGACCTTCAGCAATAAATTTCCCATACCGATTTCTAAATTTTGCCGACTTAAGAGCGTTAATATGACGAACTTTTTCCTTTGAAATCATAGCCGGATTTTTAAAAATGCAAAAATAGAAAAATTAACTTGTACTAAATGAGCAATTTATAAATTTCATATAGTGGTTTCCCACTATTTTTTTTTTTAGTGGTTTCCCACTATATAATTTCGAAAAATTGTATATATTATTGTATTGAAATATTGACGATGAAAAAGGTTAATTTCATAAAGAGTATAAAGTTGCTGAAGGATGAGACCGAATCCGGTTTACTCGCAGTAAAGGCGACAGGTATTGCTGAATTAAAAAATCTTATAGCTCCTGTACTTATTTCATCTAAAAATTATGATAATCCTCCGGCTGATGGGATATATGAACTCGATTTTGTTCTTGATTCATCGGATAAGGATTACACTTCACTTGAACTGGAAGTTGATGTAGTTTTTCGAATAAAGAATCTCCCTTCATGGGTAAAAGGATTTAAAGTGAATGCAAAAGAAAATTCAGATATAGAGTTGATTTAAGAAGGAAATAAAATGCCAGCCGGCCGGTATGTTAAAGACTACATACCGGCCGGAAAAACCAAGGTATTAATAGAAAGACAATATCACTAATTTCTGAAAAAGCTTTGAGAAAAATATTTTATTTTTTATGAATTCGAAACCCATTTATAAATATTATCTATCTTTATGAAAGTGAAAAATAAAAATTATCAATTTTAAAACTTTTCATTCATGAACAACTACAAGCCCTATTCTTACCTGTATAAAAAAACTTCTGAACCCGCTCAATTGCGTTCGTGCTTTGTAGCTAAGATTCCGATCTACATGAATCTGTCGGATCCGGCAATCAGTACAAATAATCATGTGACAACAATCACATACTCCGTAGTCAGCGACCAAAGTAAAATCCGCGAGTGGCAATTCGAGGATGAAAATGTACTCAGTTGGGATGGACTTGAACATTCAGTTGAAATAAAAATTGGAAGCGGGAGCGGAAGTACGGGAGGAACTTCAGATAATAGTTCTGGCAAGGCTGAAATTGAGTAATTAATAGATTGTTTTCAATGAATCGCTATATGACACCCGCATTGGTACCAATCAGGACAACTGTTTTGACTATTATCGCTATGATTTTCGCAATGGATTATAGCTCTTCTTGTTTACTGGGTCAGTCCTTAGCTGAGATTGATTCCATTGAAAAGGTAATCATTACACAGGATAATGATACCAACAAAATTAATAATCTTGTCATTGTGACTAAAGGTTATATATATAGAGACTTGAACAAAGTAGAATCTCTTATTGATGACATATTACTTTTATCACAAAATCTTAAATTTTATCCTGGAATTGCCGATTACTACTATTTAAAAAGCATATTATACAAGAATAATTTAAATTATGATTCATCATTAATTTTACTCAATAACGCTCTCGCGTTGATTGATTCGGTAAATGACTTTAGGCGCCTTGCGAATTATTACCGCCTTTATGCTATGACACTCCATAAGCAAGGGTTAAATATTACTGCATCTGTCTATTATAAGAGAAGCCTTATGTTATATGAAGACCTTAATGATCAGGAAGGGATTACCAAAACCTATAATTCGCTTGGTATCATATATGACGATGCCATGAAATATGATTCAGCTTTGCATTATTACTTCAAATCATTATCACTTGCAGAAAAAAATATGGATTTCCAAAATCAGATGCCTCCATGCATTAATATCGGCAGAATTTTTAATGACATGAAAGATGCTGAAAAAGCTATCGAATTTTTCAATAAATGTCTTGATATCAGCACCAGGCAGAAAAACATTTCCTTTATCGGACAATCGTACAATAATCTTGGTATGGTCTTTCACAATTTAAATAAATTTGAAGAAGCCCTGAAAAACTATGGGATAGCTATTGAAAATTTTAATTCCATTGATGCCATTCGGGATAAAGCAACTACTTTAATAAATATGGGTAATGTTTACCGGGCATTAGGAGATAAAACAAATGCATTAAAAAAATACCATGAAAGTCTGGCAATTTATAAATCACATGGTATAATACACGGAATAATAGATGCTGAGATCCATATTGCACTCTATTATGAGGATATAGGAAATTATACCAGGACTCTTCAAATCTATGACAGTTGTTTAACTCTCGCTAAGGAATCTAATTATCTTGAAATCATGCCAATTCTGTATAATAATATTTATAAAGACTACGAACTTGCAGGCAATTGGTCACAAGCTTTTCATTATCAGTCATTGCATACCGCCCTAAAAGATTCAATCTATACACTTGAGAAGGAACGTATAATTAATGATCTTGAGCTGAATTATGAAAAGGAAAAAAATGAAGCCCAAATACTTTTGCTTCAAAATGATAATCTTCAAAAAGACATTGCATTAAAGAAAAGGACGATCCAGAGAAACATTTACATTTTCATTGCCCTTATTATTGTCATTTCCGGATTGTTGTCCTTTGGTCTGTTTTATACCCGCTCCAGGAAAAATAAAATTATCATGGAGCAAAAACTGAGGCAGTTGGAAGATGAAAAGAAATTACTTGCCGCACAAAGTATTGTAGAGGGCCAGGAACAAGAGCGAAAACGCATCGCCTACGATTTGCATGATGGCATTGGAATATTGCTGTCATCAGCACGATTGCAATTCTCCAGTATTATTGAAAAAGTTCCTAAGCACAAAGAACTACTCGATAGGGCAAATAAGCTGATAGAGCAGGCTGCAACTGATATCCGGAAAATTTCACATAATATGATGCCAGGTATCCTAACTAAGTTTGGGCTACTAGAGGCTGCTGAAAGCCTGTTTGATCAGTTTGAGGATAGTCCGGATATATCAGCCACTGTAAATATTACCGGCAATCCTGTTCGCTTAACTGAAAACACTGAAATAATGCTTTACAGGATAGTACAGGAATTGCTCAACAACACTATAAAACATGCATCTGCCCAAAATATAGTATTGCATTTTCACTTTACGGACAAGCTGCAAATCCAGTATTCAGATGATGGGCGAGGCTTTAATGTTGATGAGAAAATGGGTTCAGGCACATTTGGTTTAAAAAGCATTCAGTCAAGAGTAAACTTTCTTAGCGGTGAATTGACTTTTGAATCAAAACCCGGTAAAGGATTTACCTGCTTTATTCATGTGCCAATTCAAAATCAAATAGCAGAAGTAAATTGAACTAAATTTGATTAAGTGAATATAAAGATTTTCTGATCATTTAAGTATGAGCGAAATATGATAAAAATTTTAGTTGCCGACGATCATCAGCTTCTTATTGACGGAATAAAAAGCACACTTGAGGATGTGGAAGATATTAAAATAATTGCCAAAGCAAATAATGGTTTTGAGGTAATTAAAATATTAGAAACAAAAAAAGCAGATATTGTATTGATGGACATCAATATGCCTTATATGGATGGACTTGAATGTACAAAAATTATTAACCAGAAATTTCCTGATATTAAAGTAATTGCTTTAACACAGTATGATGAGAAACGATTTGTAAAACGAATGATAAAAAACGGTGCTTCCGGATATTTATTAAAGGATGCAAGCAAGGCGGAATTATTGAAAGCTATCAGAGATGTTAATGCGGGTAAGAAATATTTTAGTCCCAAGCTTTCAGTTAAGTTTTTGGAAGACCACTATCAAACACCAAGAACAAATCCGCTTTTTCCACATTTAACCGAGCGTGAGCAGCAGGTATTAAATTTAATTTGTAAAGAATTTTCCAGTAATGAAATATCAGAACAACTAAATATCAGTTATAATACCGTAGAAAATCATCGCGCAAGTTTGATGGAAAAATCTGAAACAAAAAACACAGCAGGGCTTGTACGATGGGCAGTCGAAAATGAATTGATTGATTAACTTCCCCTGTTTTTCTTACTTCCATATTAATTTCTTTCTTTTAAATTATCCAAGCCTGGAGACACTCACTAATTTTAAATTTTGTCGGGTATTTTCATCATTTTAAGCAGAAATTTTTAAGCCATTTTTAAGACTGAAAAAAAAATAATTGTAAAATGAATTTTTAGAACTCTAATAGTAAGGATGTTATAATTTTCATATAGTGGAAAACCACTATTTTTTTTTTTAGTGGTTTTCCACTATATAATTTTCAATATGATGTATTAATTTTAAGCAAGAAAATTATATAATAAACAACAATATTGACTGTGATGAAAAAAATCTTTAAAAGTTCAACTTTACTGATCATCATATTTATGATGATGTTAGCTCTGATGGTTGTCCTGATAATGAGGTTGCAAATCCGTGAGAACACAAGTGAAAAACTAAATGAACAATCAGATCAGTTTTTTAAGCTCCAAAAACGCTGACAGATAAAAATACCCCTGTGAGATTTAAGAAAAATCCTACCCATATATACAATTTCTTCACTAAATCTCAATTTTAATCCTACCTGACAATTTCGACCTGAAACAAAAAAACCCGGAGATTTTCCGGGTTTTTTTAATTTTAGTAAATCCTTTATTCTGCAAAGACTTCAAAATTTATTACAACTTTAATTTCCTTGTGAAGATGAATTTCAGCAGTATATGTCCCGAGTTCTTTTATATGCTCGCCATCAACAATGATCCGTTTTCTTTCAACGTCATAATTGTATTGACTTTTTATTGCCTCAGCTATCTGGATATTGTTGACTGAGCCATAAATTTTACCCGATTCGGCAGCTTTAGCTCCGATCCTTACGGTAATTCCGTTCAGAGCTTTAGCTAAAGTTTCTGCTTCCTTCCTGATCTTTTGATCTTTAAAAGATTTTTGTTTTAAATTTTCCGAAAGTATTTTTTTGTTAGTTTCAGTTGCAACTATAGCCATGCCCTTTGGAATTAAAAAATTCCGTGCGTAACCGGCTTTAACTTTAACAACCTCATTGGAATACCCAAGACTGGGAATATCTTGCTTTAAAATAATTTCCATTTTAACCTCCTTATTTTAATAAATCTCCAACATAGGGCATGATTGCGATGTGCCTGGCCCGTTTAATCGCCTGTGATACTTTTTTCTGGTATTTGGTCGAAGTTCCGGTAATTCTGCGGGGCAATATTCTGCCCTGCTCATTTACAAACTTCAACAAAAAGTTAGCATCCTTATAGTCAATATATTTGATTCTGCTCTTTCTGAACCTGCAGTATTTTTTCTTTTTAGTATCAACTGCTATTGGGGTTAAATACTTAATATCTGAATTTGCCTGAGCCATTTTCTGAAATTTTTTAATTAATGATTATTCTTCTGATTTTTCTTCTTTGACTTTTTTCCTTTTCTTTTCATTGTAAGCAATTGCGTGCTTATCAAGCTTCACTGTAAGAAAACGCATGATACGTTCATCACGTTTAAAGGTCACTTCAAAGTCTCTGATCACTGATGGATCAGCTTTGTACTCGATGAGGTTATAAAATCCTGTGGATTTTTTGTGTATGGGGTAGGCAAATTTTCGCATGCCCCAACAATCATCGAAAATGATTTCAGCCCCCTTATTAATTAAATAATCTCGAAATTTTTTTACCGTTTCCTTCATCTGTTCATCAGACAAAACGGGAGTCATAATGAAAACGGTTTCATACTGGTTTAACATAATTTAATTTTAAATTTATAATAAAAATGCTATTTAAAAAGGTGGGCAAAAGTAGATATAATTTTAAAATAAAAAAAGCTAATTTACATGTTTTTAAGAATTTATTACTGCTCCCTGAATAAACTGAAATTTACATTACCATATTTTCGGTGATCAAAGCAATAAGTTTGAGCTGAAAAATCAGTATTCCTGCTATGCTCAATAATTAACCAGCCGTCAGGCTTCAGAATCTTTCGGTTAAAAATTATTACCGGTAAATCTGCTACACCTTCCATATCGTAAGGGGGATCTGCATAGATCATATCCCATTTTTTTTCAGTGTGAATTAAAAACGACTTATAGTCGCTGCGGATAACAAAAAGATTTTTGTAGTTCAATTTTTCAGCAGTTTGTTTTATAAAATTCGTACAACTTGTGTTGATATCAATAGCTAATACGGATTTTGCCTCTCTGGAAATAAACTCATAAGAGATATTTCCAGTTCCGGCAAACAGATCAAGTACTTCCAATTCCTTAAAATCGAAATGGTTTGCAAGGATATTAAACAAGCCTTCCTTTGCAAAATCTGTAGTAGGACGAACCGGCAAATTTCCCGGAGCTGTAATTTTTCGGCCCTTGTTTTTACCGCTTATGATTCGCACAATGGTAAATGAAGAAGGTTAAAAAAGTAATGGGATGGAATGTCACTGAATAAATAGCTGTACGAAAATCCGGCAGGTTTCGGCTGAAAACTTACATTTCGAACGTACTTGTAAATGGTGTCAAAAATCAGTGAGTTTTTTTCTATTATTCCTGAAAATATGATTTCAATTTCTTCAGGATTTAGTTTCAATTGGTCCATGACATAAATTACATAATAAATAAAATCCTCCTTCGACAGATAATTGAAAGTGTTAAAATACAGCAGGCTTCTTCCGTCAAGAATGACAATGTCAAGATAGGATTTTCGAACATTGATAAAAATTCTTTTTTGGTTCACTGAGTTTTTATACGTGACCAGCAAATTATCTATAAAAATCCCGGCATGACTATAGAATTTATGGCCAGGAAATAATTCTTCAAGATCTTTCTTCAGAACTTTGGGTACGAGATAAAGGTTATAGGCATCCAGATTCTTTATCTTGTCGCTCAGTGTATCATGATCATCAGATTGGGTAAAACTGAATTTTGAAAAACTCATTTTTTCCGACTCATCATACATAGGTTCTGGTATTAGTGATGAATTAGTACTTTCAAAAAGGATGTAAACAGATTTAAATTGATGATTTGTTGCAAAATGATCAGAAAAAAAATGTTTTAGAAGAGAATAAATATCCGGATTTAGTTCAGGGTTATCAAATTCGACATGTTCAATGGAAAGAAATTTATTGTTTTCAGTATTAAAAGTAGATAACGACAAACCCTCCATGGATATCTGGAGGAATAAATTCAGTTGTGTAAAATCGGCTTGCTTTAAAGCCTCATCATATTTTTTTATTAATGGAATTATTTGCCCATACATTTCAAAAACAGGATTACTCCCAGTTTCCATCAGTTGAGGCTTCAGTCATAGAACCAACCTTTAAGCCCGGAAATTTTTCAATTTGTTCCCTGGAGGCAATAAGGTTAGTGACCAATTGTTTATCTAAACCGATAAGAAAATTATTATAAAGTGTAGATGCTTCGAAAACATTAACCTGTACACCTCCTTTATCCACTACTCCTGCATTCAATTCAAACTTCTTTTTATCCGATTGAGGGACGTATTTGATATTCTCAAGGTTATAACCAGGTCTGGTTCTGAATAAGGAATCTTTTACCGGAATGTACCCGATAGTGTCGCGGATGGTCTTTGTAAATGTAGTATCGGTTGGATCCGGAATGATTTTAACTACAGGTATTTCACCGGTTTTAAGGAAGGCGATCAGTGTATCGAAACTTGCTGTATATTTCCCATGAATAGATTTATAGCTCAGTTGGGCAGTCCGGATATCTATCAGGTTTTGAATTACCTCCTTACTTCTTTGGTCAACAGATTTATTGAAACGAACGGGTTTCATTACACTTTCGTAAATAAAATAAACCAGAAGAATAATAACAATGAGCAATGAAATTTGAACGATATTTTTAACCATGATACTAAGTTTTAACCACCTGCAAATTTAGAAATTATTTCAAATGAAATTTTTTTTTCACCTAAAAATGAAATTTTTAATCACCCTATCATAAAATAATTTGTTTATTGGTTATTTCATTGAAATCAGCATTTACTATTTTTGTCTAGTAAATTTAATTTTGAAATAATGAAGGCACCTTATTACTTCAAGAAATCTATTTTCCTTTTTAGTCGTGAAATTTATTTAGATAAAAATGTTTCATAAATACCTCTCTATTATTATCCTGTCATGCTGGTTACCTTTAACCGCCCAGGTAAGTAACAATTTTGTTTACCGCGGCAATAACGGTCATGTCAGTTTTATTTCGGAAGCTCCGCTTGAAATCATTTCAGCAGAATCCAATGAATTAAGAGGGATAGTTGATCCTGAAAACTACTCTTTTGCCTTTCAGCTTGAAGTAAGTTCGCTGAAAGGATTTAACTCAACATTACAACAGGAGCATTTCTATGAGAATTATGTGGAATCTGAAAAATACCCGGTAGCAACTTTTACCGGCAAAATCATTGAAAGGGTGGATTTTACCAGAACGGGGATTCAAAACATACGGGCTAAAGGCATCTTTAAAATTCATGGTATCGGTCAGGAACGAATTATTCCATGTACGATTGAAGCCAACAAGGACAGCTTTCATGTATCTGCAACCTTTGTTGTGCCTCTTGCCGATCATAATATTTTAATTCCAAAAGTCGTCTATCAGAAAATCGCTGAAGAGATTAAAGTGATAGTAAATATTGATTTTTCACTTTCACAACGAACAATTCGATGAAAGTTAATTATCTCTGTCTCCGTCAATATTACTTCGCCTCCACTGTTTTTGTACTATTGTTGGCCGGTTCACTTTCGGCGCAACAACCTTACCTCAGATTTATATCTTCTATTCAGGATTTCGGCGACGGACATTTAAATACAATATACCAGGACAAACAGGGATTTATTTGGCTCGGCGCTACCTCAGGCGCATATCGCTTTGATGGGACTGATTATTTTGCAGTGGAACTGCATGATAGTATTTTAAATAAAAGTGTTTCAGCCATTTTTGAAGATTCAAATGAGATGATCTGGTTCGGGTTCGAAGATGGAAATATTTTATATTACGATCGTTTTAAAATTAATGTATTTCAACCGAAAGGGAAACTCCCATCAGGTAAAATTACAGACATTACAGAAGGAATGAACAGCAGCCTGTGGTTTGGAACTTATGGTGAAGGGATATTTATTTTACAAAATGGTAGTTTGTCGAACCTGAACACTGAATCCGGCCTGTCTGATAATTACATTTATTGTTTTTTGCCCGACAATAATTTGAATATATGGGCTGGAACAGATAATGGGATTAACATTTGCAAACTTGAAAACGGAAATCCTGTTATTCGTACAATGTTAGTTTCTGATGGCCTTCCTGATTTCATAGTACAGTCACTTGAAATGGACAGTTCAGGTATTGTCTGGATTGGTATGCAGGATAAAGGGATCTGCTATTTTGATCCTGAAAATAATACGTTTATTACGCCTGATGAATTGAAGGGCTGGAAGTCTGGATCAGTAACGGATATGTATTTCACCAGCCAGTCCATTTGGATTTTAACCCCGGGAACTGAAATTACTGAGTACAATCTAGTAAATAAGTTACTTACTACCATTGCATTTTTGGGTGAGCCAATCGTGACGAGAATCAATTCAATCATAGGGGACAGTGAAGGAAATGTCTGGTTGATTTCTAATACTGATGTCTATCTTTCGTTGGGAGGGGGATTTGAATACCTGAACAGCATCAATGGTTATTCCTTTATAAATATTCATGCACTTGTCGCAGATAATGAAAACAGGCTTTGGTTCGCAAATGATGACTATCTGTTCAGTTATAAAATAAATAACCGGAATGCCGGAGAAAAAATCCGAACCTATCCGATTCAAAATTTTCCTGAAATAAATAAAATTATGAGCCTTTACCGCGACAATTTTGGATTTCTTTGGATAGGGACATTCGGAAACGGATTGGTGCGGTTTGACCCCGAAAGCGGGAAAAGGATCCACATTTCGGAGAAAGACGGATTATTAAACGGAAATGTACTGACGATCAAAGGATCCGCCACTGAAATTTGGTTTGGAACATTGGGCGGAGCTTTCCGGTGTATTATAGATGAGAGATTTTCAAAACTGAACTTTGTTCCGGAATTTGAAAGTTATGGACAAGCCGAAGGATTAAGCAATAACTACATTTATAATTTGTTTATTGACAAAACAGACAGGGTATGGTTCGCAACCGACGGAAGCGGGGTTTGTTACTATGAAAATGACAAATTCCATAATATTTCAGTTGATTCTGCTTTTGCGGATAAGGTCATTTATTCTGTTACTGTCGGGTCCGAAGGAATGGTTTGGATGAATGCAGCAAATGAAGGTCTGTTTAGTTTTAACGGAAAAAAGATTGACCGTGTCCTGCATGATGAAGCACACAAGAATCTTTCTTTCAGCGGAATACTTGCAAATCCGGCCGGTGAACTGGTGATTGCCTATGATAATGGAATTGATGTGCTCAATACACTTACAGGTACAATCAATCATTTCGAAAATAATGCCGGGCTCACCAATATTAATCCCGATCTCAATACCTTGTCTATGGATTCCTCCGGCTGTATTTGGATTGGTACATCAAAGGGGATCATTAAGTATTTAAAAACTACCGGAAAAATATGGGATCACCCGCAGTCAAAAATTACTGATGTCAACATCTTTCTACAAAAATCAGATCACCGGAATAAAAATGTTTTTAAATACAGCCAAAACTATATTTCCTTTAATTATGCCGGCTTATGGTACCAGTATCCGGAACAGGTGGAATATCTGATTAAGCTCGAAGGCCATGACCTTGATTGGATAAAAACAAAGAATAAAAATGTGATTTACTCTTCACTTCCGCCCGGTAAATATACCTTTAAAGTAAAATCAGCCTTATATAATAACTTTGAAGCCGCTTCATCCGATAGTTATTCATTTACTATTGGGAAACCGTTTTGGCTGAGTTTATGGTTTTTTGCACTTGTCTTAATCTCATTAGGAATCGCAGGTTATTTGTATATTATGATGCGGGAAAAAAGGATTAAAAAGAAAGAAGATGCAATTCGGGAGAAGATACGGTTTCAGTTCGAAAATCTCAAAAGCCAGATCAATCCTCATTTTCTTTTTAACAGCTTCAGCACACTAATCGCCCTGATTGACCAGGACCAGGAAACTGCCATTGAATATGTTGAGGAGTTGTCGAACCTGTTCAGAAATGTACTGGAGTTTAAGGACCAGGACGTAATAACCCTGAGTGAAGAGTTTAAAATTATTGATAATTATTACAGGTTGCAGAAAAAAAGATATGGCGATAATCTTGACCTTAAGATTACAAAGATTGAAACAGCCGATCAAATTAAAATACCGCCGCTTACACTGCAGCTGGTTGTTGAAAATGCAATAAAACATAATGTGGTTTCAAAAGAGAACCCGCTGCAAATCCATATTTTTGCCGATCCTGAGAATCAATATTTATTTGTTGAGAACAATTTACAACAGAAAAAGGAAGATATAATGTCAATGGGCATTGGAATCAATAATATTATTGACAGGTATAATATGCTGACAGATAAAAAAATCCAGATTGTAAAAACAGAAAAAAGTTTTAGAATAGGCTTACCTTATATTAATTGAAATTATGAAAGTCCTTATCATCGAAGACGAACAGCCGACTGCACTCCGGTTGAAGAAACTCCTGCATGAGGTTGATCCGGAAATATTGGTACTTGATATTCTTGACAGTATTGATTCCTGTGTAAAATGGTTCAGGCAAAATCCTCATCCCGACGTTATTTTCCAGGACATCCAACTTGCCGATGGATCCAGTTTTGAGATTTTTAACCAGGTAGATATAAAAGCACCTGTCATTTTTGTGACCGCCTTTGACCAATACGCACTGCAGGCATTTAAGGTCAACAGCATTGATTATATATTGAAACCAGTAAAAAAGATTGATCTCATTGCAGCGCTCAATAAACTCAAAAATTTTCAGCCCTTACAAAAAGAACCGGAAATTGATTATACGATTCTGGCCAGATTGCTTAAAACAAATGAACATCCGAAGCGGTTTGTAGTACGCTACGGCCAAAAGATAAAGGCAATTGATCTGGAAAATATTGCTTATTTCTACACTGAAAGCGGCAATTCATTCTTTAAAACATTTGATAATCATCTTTATCCGCTTGACCTTAGCCTCGACAAGCTTGAACCCACACTCGATTCATCAGTTTTTTACAGGATCAACCGGCAGGTCATTATCAATTATAAGTCAATACAGGAAATGTATTCCTACTCCAAATCCAGGGTTAGAGTCATCCTTAACCCGCCTTGCGATTTTGAAACAATCGCAAGTACCGACAGGTCGGGAAATTTCAAGCAGTGGCTGACCGGTAAATTGTAAATATATTCAACCACTTATTTTCCCTGTTCGCAGGTTTTTATTCCCTGTTCACCATTATTAATTTCCCACAGAATTTTTTGTGGTTTTTCTTTGCCGTAAATATAATAATTACGGGTATGAAAAAAGTATTGAAGCTTAGTTTGCTGGTGTTTGTAATGGGTTTGGTTGCACTGGTTTTGGGATATAAATTTATCTACAATAAACCCCACCCAGATTTCGAAAAAGCTAAATCGGATTTTTCCATATCGGGCGCTGAATTGTTCTCACAGTTCAAAAATTCGAGCCAGCAGGCAGCCTCAAGGTACAACGGAAAAGTAATTGAAATTAAAGCTCTATTAAATCATGTAGAAACTCCGGATTCACTTACAGTTGCAGTATTCATTCTTGGCGAAGGTATGTTTGGTGATGAAGGTATCCGGTGCACCATGCTTCCAAATTACAGAAAAGATATCTGGACTTATGAGGGTAAAGAAATTAAACTTAAAGGCTATTGTACCGGCTTTAATGAAACTGATGTCATTATTGAAAGTTGTTCGATTGTTCAATAAATTATTAACTAACAAATTTACTTTTATGAAACTTTTATTATACTTTTTAGGAGCAGCAGGAATATTTATTCTCTTTACTGCTGAAAGCGGGCATTTTAACGGTTCACCCGGTGGAAAAACCGGAAGTCCCGGCGACGGAGGTGCAACATGTACCCAATGTCATACAGGAACCGCAACCACCATAGAGGGATGGATTACATCCAATATTCCGGCCAGTGGATATTCACCCGGGGAAACATATACCATAACTGCTACTGGAACTCATGAAGGTTGTATGAGGTTTGGGTTTGAAGCGACTTCAGAAAATGCGGCCGGAAGCAAAGTCGGGTCATTAATAATTACTAATGACACGGAAACAAAACTAACCAATCTAAACCATGCGGTAACGCACAAAAGCACAGGTACAACACCTTCCGGCAACAGCAAAACATGGACTTTCAACTGGATAGCTCCGCCGATTTCAACCGGAGCCGTTACATTTTATGCCGCGTTTAATGCAGCAAACGGAAACGGTAATAATTTCGGAGATGTGATTTACAAATCTATGATGACCGTTGTTGAGGCGACTCCGCCTTTGCCTGCTCTCACTGTGAATATTGCCGGGATGAATCCCCATATTGGGGAGAAATTCGAGGCAAGATTGGTAAATAAATATGACCTGCAGGAAAAAGAACGACTGGTCATTGACCCGATCACAGATCCGGATTTTAATATTGTTTTTAGTTCATTTGAGCCTGGTGGAAATTACTGGATTGATTTTTACGCCGATCATAATAATAACGGCTATTATGATGGTATTCCCACTGATCACGCGTGGAGACTGACTGCTAATAATGTAGGTGATAATACGACACTTAATTTTGTTCACAATACCAATTTTTCAGAAATCCATTGGAAACATCTCTATGCACTTGAATTTAATGGCATGACTCCTCATATAGGAGAAAAACTTGAGGTAAGATTAATTGATCAGTTAACAATGTCAGAGGCAGGCAGAATAAATGTGGGAGCAGTTCCTTCGGCAGAATTTACAGCAACACTGCCATTTATTGAAACAGGAAATAATTATTTTGTTGATTTTTATGCCGATCACAATGCTAACGGAATTTACGATACTCCCCCAACGGACCATGCATGGCGTATTGAATTGCTAAATACTGAAGGTGATGAAGATGATTCTTTCACTCATAATACAGGATTTACTGATATCGGCTGGATTTACAAATTCAGTTTAAACACCAGCCAAATGAATCCTCATCTCGGAGAATTATTCGAATTGAGGATTGTAAACCAGTCAACTCTTGAGGAGGTTTCAAGAATGCGCCTTGACAGCATTGTTTTGGCAGATTTTTTTGCAATCACTACAGGCATTGGCCTTAATGGAAATTATTTCATTGATTTTTATGCCGACCATAATGGAAACGGTGTTTATGATCCGCCTCCGACAGATCATGCCTGGAGACTCGACCTGAATAATGTCGCTGGCGACACTGAACTCAGTTTTGTACACAATACGAATTTTACCGATATTCAATGGCCAACGACTTCAGTTACCGAGAGCATTTACGGACAAATTGTACAAGTTTATCCAAATCCGGTCAGAGAAAACCTTAATATCAGTTTTGATCAGTTGGTGAATTCGAACATAAGCACAATCGGACTTTACAATTCAATGGGTAGTTTGTACGGAGAATATTTGATTGAATCCTTTGATAATAATTTCCAGTTTGATATGAGTAATTTGGAAAGCGGCTTGTATTATATGATCATGGAACTGAATAATGGTGAAAAAATTTATAAAACTGTAATCAAATTATAATATTGTCAAAACCGGCGATAATAAAAGTTTATCGCCGGTTTAATTAAATCATTAGAAATATAAAAATGAAGAAAATAACAATTTTAATATTCACATTTATTATTGTGTCGGCGACATTCGGGCAGAAGTACGTCACGAAAAACGGACACATTAAATTTTACTCCGAAACACCAGTGGAAACCATTGAAGCACATAATCGCCAGGTGAACAGTGCTCTGGATATTGCGACAGGAGATTTTGTATTTAAAGTACTGATTAAATCTTTTGAATTTGAGAAAGCTTTAATGCAGGAACATTTTAACGAAAACTACCTGGAGTCGGATAAATTCCCGGATGCCACCTTTACAGGGAAAATTACAAATCTGAACAGTATTGATTTTGCAAAGGACGGTAAATATGAAGCAGAGGTTGAGGGATTTCTCAAAATTCACGGGGAAACTAAAAAGGTGAATGAAAAAGGGACCTTTGAAGTATCGGTCGGAAAAATTTTCGGGAAAGCAGTCTTTATGGTTCATATTGCTGACTATAAGGTCAAAATTCCGAATACCGTCATTAATAATATCGCGGAGGATGTAGAAGTTACGGTAGATATCGGCCTCGAACCGGTGAAAAAATGATTATGAATGAACCGAATTGTTAAAATTTTGTTAACTATTAAATTATAAATCGAAAAATGATGAAAACAAACATGGGATCAACTGACAGGGTAGTGAGAATTATTATTGCCGTCGCTATTGCTGTTTTATTTTTTATGAATGTCATTTCCGGCATTCTTGCAATTTTATTATTAATTGTGGCAGGATTATTTGCGCTTACAAGCCTGGTAAGTTTTTGCCCGACCTACCTGCTTTTCGGAATAAGCACTAAAAAGAAAGAGGTTTAAAATTGTTTCAGGCAGGGTAAAAAGTGCATCGGAGTAATAATTCTGATGCACTTTTCTTTTTATTGAAAAATACTTACTTTTCCGTTATTGCTCCAACATACAATACCTCCTGAAAATAATTCCCTCACTCTTTTGTCCACATGCAATCCCTCAAAACATTAATTGGTTGGCCAAGGTAAAAATGGCTATTTTTGCTGGTCTGCAGAAAATTTTAAAGAGAAAATTTTGTGCTTTTACAATATGAAAGATATGGATTATGCAAAGTTTTCAATTAACAATACTAAAATGAAGACACTCATCATCATCAACGATGCACCGTACGGTAGCGAAAAAGCTTATAACGCTTTAAGGCTTGCCATGCAAATACAGAAAGATTATGAACAATCATCAATCAGTATTTTTTTAATGGCCGATGCTGTAAACTGTGCCCTTCCAAACCAAAATACACCAAACGGTTACTATAACATTGAAAGAATGTTAAAGTCGGTGATCAGTAAAAACGGAATAGTTAAGATTTGCTCTTCCTGTGCCGATGCCAGAGGAATTAAAGACCTAAAACTTATTAATGGCGCCGAACTAAGCTCTATGAAAGAATTAACACAACTGACGATGGAAAGTGACAGGATTATTACTTTTTAAATCCTTAATCCTGAATTGCTGATCCACCCGTTTCCGCTTTCTTCAAAGAGTTTGAAACCTCTTGTCTTATTAATCGTTGAATAGCCCTGCTTGTTTGATCTGTATGTGTTTTACTAAAAAAAATATTTAAATCAGTAAATTTAAATTATATATACCCGAAGATCAGTTTTTTATCTCTGTCTTTTCAGGGATAAATAAACTTTTACATTTGCTCGAAATATCCATTTTTTCTTTTTCATTATTTTCAACATTTTACTGAATTTAAGTATCTATCCACACTGGCAGGATTGTTTTGATGGATTAAATGGAGAAAAGGTATTATAACACCCTGACAAATGTGACAACATTTATTTTCTACAGGTATAAAGTATAGCGGTTTATAAATAGGAGTATGAATGATAAAAATAAATCCAAAGATGTACTTATTCGGGAACTGGAGGAGTTAAGGCTACGATATAATTCAATGGGAAACCTGTTTCAAAATTACGTCTCCGGGCAAGGACAGGTTGAACAGGAGTTCCTTTTATCACCTTCACTTGTTGACAGCATTATTGAACAAAGTTCTCATGCTATTTGGATTTCCGATGATAAAGGGACATTGATACGACTGAACCAGGCGTGCAGGGATTTATTGAATATTAAAAATGAGGAAGTCGTAGGAAAATATAATGTACTTCAGGATAATATTGTTGAAGAACAGGGATATTTACCGCTTGTGAAAAGCGTATATGAAGAAGGTAAGGCTCAGAAATTTGTTCTTATTTATAATAGTGCACAACTTAAACATCTTCATTTAGAAAAAACTGCATCGGTGATCCTGGAGGTAAGCATCTTCCCGGTTAAAGATGCCAGCGGCAGAGTTACAAATGCTGTGATTCAGCATAATGACATAACCGTTCGCAAACTTTCGGAGGACGCGCTTCAAAAGTCAGAACAAAAGTATCGCGATATTTTCACCTATGCCCCGGTTGGCATTTATTTGTCCACCAGAGATGGGAAATTTATTAAGGCGAATAATATGCTTGCAGAAATGCTGGGCTATAGTTCGCCGGAAGAGCTGATGCAAAGGAATCTGACAACCGAAATCTATTGGGATAAAAATGAGCGGGAAGCTCTTATATCAAAATATGCTCCGCTCGAATCGGTTCACAGCATTGAAGTAAAATGGAAGAAGAAGGACGGTACTCCTATATGGATCAATTTAAGTTCACATGTGGTTAAAGACGAATCCAAAAATTTTTTATTCTTTGAAGGTTTTATTAAAGATATTTCTGAATACAAAAGGGTCGAGCAAGCATTAACCGAAAGTGAAGTTCGTTTCCGATCTCTTTATGAAAATTCCACTATCGGTCTGTACCGTACGACTCCCGAAGGGAAGATTCTGCTTGCTAATCCGGCATTGGTTAAAATGCTTGGGTACTCTAATTTTGAAGACCTTTCAGCAAGGGATCTAAAAGAAGAAGGATATACATCTTCATCTGAACGAAAACTTTTCATGAATAAAATTGAAAAAGAAGGTGATATAATTGGTTTTGAGGCTGCATGGACACGCAAAGACAGTACAATAATTCATATAAGGGAAAGTGCACATGCAATTCGCGATTCAAAAGGAAAATCGCTGTATTATGATGGAACTGTCGAAGATATTACTGCCCGTAAATTGGCAGAGGAAAACCTGGTAAAACTGAATAAAGCGCTGGATAACTCGAGCGAAGCGGTTTTTCTGACCGATATTGAAGGAATAATCACTTTTATTAATCCCGGATTCACAAAAATATACGGATATACCGGTGAGGAAATTATTGGCCGGGTAACTCCACGGATACTCAAAAGCGGGATAATGCAACCTCAGGTTTATGAAATTCTCTGGGAAACATTACTCAAAGGCCAGGAATTAAAAGGAGAATTTATTAATAAAACAAAAGATGGAAAACTATTGGATATAGAAGGAAGTGTTAATCCGGTCTTTAACGAAAAGGGAATAATTACAGGCTTCTTAGGGATTCAGCACGACATTTCAGAACGTAAGAGGGCTGAAAAGGAACTTCAGAAAAGCCGTCAGGAACTGCTTGACTTTTTTGAAGATGATGTGACCGCGAATTATATATCTACACCCGATGGTAAACTTGTACAATGCAATAAAACTTTTCTAAAATTATTTGGATTTACTTCAAAAGAAGAATCATTCGAGTATCCCATTGAAAAACTTTATACCAACCCAAATGCAAGAAGAATATTTATAGACCTTATCAGGAAGTGGAAAAAAATTGAACATTTGGAAAGTGAATACATCTCACTTGATGGTAAAATAATTTACACCCTGGTAAACGCAAGGGGTGAATTTGATGAGGCCGGTGAACTAGTACAGTTGAGAGGTTATATTCTTGATATTACAAAACGTAAGAAAGCTGAAGAAGGCTTAAGAAAACTCTCGAGAGTTGTTGAGCAGGCCCCCGCTTCGGTTGTCATAACCAATCCTCAGGGAGACATCGAATATGTGAACGAAAAGTTTTGCAGGGTAACAGGATATACAAGAGAAGAAGTCATTGGTAAAAATCCGCGTATTCTTAATTCAGGCCATCACCCGCTTCAGTTATATAAAGATCTTTGGGATACCATCCTGTCTGGTTCAAATTGGAAAGGTGATTTATTGAACAGAAAGAAAAATGGAGATTTATATTGGGAGTCTGCCCTGATTTCCCCCCTGGTGACTAACGGAGGCGAGATAACCCATTTTGTTGGCATTAAGGAAGATATAACCGATAAAAAGAAATTATTTGATGAACTGGTCAAAGCCAAGGAAAAAGCCGAAGAAAGCGATCGTCTTAAATCCGCTTTTCTTGCCAATATGAGCCACGAAATACGGACTCCCATGAATGGCATTCTTGGATTTGCTTCCCTGTTGAAAAACCCGAAGCTGTCAGGCGAGACGATGAGCGAATATATCAATATAATGGAAATAAGCGGTGCACGAATGCTCAATATCATCAACGACCTGATTGACATTTCAAAAATAGAATCGGGACAGATGAAAGTTGTTCTTTCAGAGTTCAATATAAATGAACAGGCCGAATATGTTTATTCCTTTTTTAAACCCGAGGTTGAACGAAAAGGATTATTGCTTTTATTAAAAAAGGGTTTGCCTGTAAATGACGCAGTCATCAATACTGACAGAGAGAAAATCAATGCCATTCTTGTTAATCTTGTTAAAAATGCAATTAAATTTACCGATAGAGGAACAATTGTATTTGGCTATAAAAAAAGTGAAGATTATCTTGAATTTTTTGTTAAAGATACCGGAATCGGGGTTGAAAAAAATAAATTGAAAGCCATCTTCGAGCGCTTTGTCCAGGCTGATCTTGAGGCTGCCAAAGCTTACGATGGAGCCGGGTTGGGATTGTCCATTTCAAAAGCTTATGTCGAAATGCTCGGCGGCCGGATTTGGGTTGAATCTGAAATAGGAAAAGGGACACAATTTTATTTTACCATTCCCCTCCAGTTAAGTCCGAATGGAAAAGAATTTATACAAGAAACGGCTTATCAGTCCG
This sequence comes from Bacteroidales bacterium, assembly GCA_020052415.1. Classification (GTDB taxonomy): domain Bacteria; phylum Bacteroidota; class Bacteroidia; order Bacteroidales; family JAADJA01; genus JAADJA01. The sequence goes on from JAGVPB010000010.1 coordinate 39,867, forward strand.
ATAAAGTAATTCAAATCAAAAACATCAAAATGCTGATAGCCGAAGATGAAGAATCGGCAGCAAAGTATCTTTCAATAATTTTCCATGATATATGTAAGGAAATTCTGCATGTCAAAACCGGGAATGATGCTATCGAAGCCTGCCGCAATAACCCGGACCTTGATTTGGTGCTGATGGACATTAAAATGCCCGGAAATACCGATGGCCATGAAGCTGTCAGGCAAATAAGGGAATTTAATGACAAGGTTGTGATTATTGCACAAACCGCTTATGCTCATGCAAGTGATCGGGAACGTGCTCTTAAAGCCGGGTGTAATGATTATATTTCAAAACCAATCGTCAAAGACAAATTGATTGAATTGATAAGTAAATATGTTAATATTAAAAATTAAATATACCATCAACAAATAACCAGTAACCAGTCGGCAGTATGCAGTAGGCAAAGGAACTCTCAAACAGAAAACCCGGAACACAAAACCAGCCACCAGCCACCAGCAACCAGCCACCAGCCACCAGTAACCTATTTCTTAAAACTCCCCGGCTTTTTTAACGTAAATACCCGTGAAATACCAAAACCAAAATAAATATCGCCCTTTGTCCATTTACCGTGAGTTTCCGTAAGGTATCCCCGGTCAAAAAATGCCTGTGCATTCGAGAAATGAAGCTGGAATACATGGCCGCCGGTCTCAATTTCCAGTCCAACAGATAATGGCTGGTTGAAATAGTACGAAATTTGCGAGGCCGGTGTATAAAAATATTCGGCATTTACGGTCATCCGTTTTGTAATCTTAATCCTGCCTCCGATCCCAACCGAATATATGTCATTTTTATCCTCAGAAGTTGCCACAAGATTTTTATGCAGCAGGGTAGGCATGAGTTGTACAGATAATACATTACTGAACTTACGGGCTATAAGTAACTGGTGTGTATAGGATATTCGTGAGCTATAATAATTCGTCCTTTCGCCCACACCCATCTCCTCCCATTTCAGGGTCGAAATAGCAGAGCTTGCATAATACGACATTGATACGGGCATTTTTCGTGCTCCCGAACTTTGTAATAAAATTTTATATTTCAGGAAACCGTCAAAGGTCTTCTGGTATGAACTTCTTCCTGCTCCTATACATAATCGTTTTGTAATTCCATATTCCAACCCGATGCGTATCGTCGCCTGGTCAAGACCGAAAAACTCGTACGAACCCGTGTTAAGCCTTCCAAACCTGTGCTGGATAAGAAACATCAGAACCCCCGGAGCCGGGTTTTCGACCGATTGGGAATTGATGATGCGGGTGGTTTTAAACGTCGCGTAGGCATAATCCACCTCCTTTTTATCGTTTTCCAAAAGGTCCATCAGGTCATCCTGCCCCCTGAGATAGATATTCGTTACAAAAAGAGGAATGGCTAATAAAATAAGAAGATGTTTCATTTTACAATATTATTAGTTGTTCAATGCTCCGGCGTTTATCCATATTTTTATTTTTTTAAGATCGCATTCCGAAAGCTGAGGCCTGTCCTTTGGCATGAAAGTATATCCGGTTTCATGATTTACCACACCCCATAGTTTACCATTGTCGGCAATTACTTTCAAATCGTCATAATTGTCTGTCTGAACATTTCCTGAAAGAGTAGCTGCGTCATGACATGAATTACAATTAACATTCATGATCGAACTGATTACGCCGGAGTAGGTGACATTTAATGTATCACAACCTGTTAATGAAGGGTAAAGCTCCATTTCATTGTCATAATAGCAACCGCTGAATTCGAGCATCAGCAATGAAGCTGCAAGGTAAAAGAGATGTTTTAATTTTTGATATCCTCTGTTTTCAGTTATCATTGTCTGTGTTTTTTAATATTTATAATTTACATCCTTGCCGTAATAAGGATTTCTGCAAATTTCCATAAATATTCTCAACTAAATTACTACTTAGTTCATTAATTTCCTTCGTGTACATCGCATAAAGTTGTGTTCCATCATTCCATTATTCCTTGCCCGTTCCGGTCAGGTGGGCACCATTCCACCATTCCAGTATTCCACCATTCCACCATTCCAGTATTCCATCATTCCAGTATTCCATCATTCCACATTCCACCGTTCCACCATTCCATCTTTCCACCATTCCATCTTTCCAACATTCCATCATTCCACCATTCCATCTCTCTTTCAACAAATTCCATCCTAATTATCCGGCATCCCGTTCTCAATCCATTTTCTGATCCTGGCTATATTGCAGTCCGATAATTTGTTTCCGTTTTGTGGCATGGGCAGGTTACCGCTTGTCCAGGTTATTACGCCCAGAAGACTGCCTGCATTTCCTGGAGGAATAGCGCCCGCAGTTTTGATTTGGTTGTAATTTGTCAGACTGATTCCGCCACCCGGGCTTGCTCCGCTGTGACAACCATAGCAATTATTCTGTATAATCGGGAAAACGCTTCCTGAAAAGGTAACATTCACCGAATCGCATGGCTCATTTTCGCAATTATTATCCAATGCCCCCTGTGAAATCCAGTTATAGATAATTTGTTTCTGATCCGCATTTAATGGAGCAGAAGGTGCCGGAGGCATTCTATCCGAGACAAAATCATTTGCAATCACTTCCCAGAGCTTGCTTTCTTCGGGTTGAAACGGCTGCACTTCTGCGGTTTGCATAACATAATAATAGCTGGTTAATATCACATCATGTTCGTGGGTAATCGGGTCATGACATCCGGTAGTGCCGCACGACGATTGCAGCAAGGGGAGAACCGTGTTTTGAAAATATACCGTATCCGGATCACAGGGAATTCCCGGTTCAGTAAAGGTTGTATCGTTTATCCATTTTTGAATAAGTCCTATTTCACAAGATGTAAGGGGAGGTGCATTATCAGGCATCGGAACATAACCCGTCAGATGTTTTATTGCGCCCATCAAAGAACCATTCTGAGCTATAAATGCAACATCAGTAAAATCGGTCAGGTCAATCCCAGCTTGAGGAGTTGGTGGTGCATGGCAGGAAATACAATTTGCTTCAAAAATTGGAAATACAGTCCAGGGATAAGTTACAAAACTTGAATCGCATCCGGTAGTGTCCGGCGGAGCAATAAATGTAGTATCCTGAATCCACTTTTCAATGAGGGTTATTTCGCAACTGGTAAGAGGTGGTGCATCTTTTGGCATTGGTGAATATAATGAATCATGTCTGATAGCTCCGGATAAAATTCCGTTCTGAGCCACAAATGCCAGATCAGCCCAGTTGGTAAGGTCAATTCCGCCACCTGGTATGGGAGGTGCATGACATGAAATACAATTTGCCTGTAAGATAGGAAGTATGGTTCCCTGATAAGTGACAAAAGATGTGTCACAATCAGTGGTATCAGGAGGTACTATAAAAGTTGTATCGCTGATCCATTTTTCAATCATTGCAATTTCGCAGGCGGATAATTTACCTCCATCCTGGGGCATCGGTACAAATCCTTCCTTATGATTCAGCGATCCTGATAATTGTCCGCTCTGAGCTACATAGGCAACATCCCCATAATCTGTAAAATCAAGTGCACCCGAAGGTGTTGCTCCGCTGTGACAGGAAATACAATAGGCATTTAGGATGGGAAAAACAATGCCCTGATACGTCACGTTGGATGAATCGCAGGCAATGGTATCTATTGGTGGCTTAATGGTATCAATGTTTTCATTATTTAATATTACTTCATCCGGTACGTGCTTACAGGAGTAAAACAACAGGAATAATCCAGGGAACGACAGGATAAAAACGGATAAATCAAACCTCTTCATATAAAATAATTTAATGCCCAGTACGATAAAAAAATCAAGCAAAAAAACCATGAAATATTCTCGGCAGGAAATAGAATCCTGTGAACCGGGAAAAATGACTTATGAACAGGAATAAAAAAAGGTCAGGCTTATTTTCTAACGGATTTAAATTTTGAAATCCGTACGACCCACGCATCTGTGCAGGGTGGTGATTTCTGTAATTCAGAAGGAATTAATATACTGCAACCGTTGCCTACAGCTTCCCATTGAACCTTTTGTTCAAAGCCCAAAATACTGATGTCAGCTCCTGTTTCCGGCTGAAAGTCCGCGATCTTGATTTTATCCGGCATGTTGATTTCACCATTGCCTGCGAGATAAATGGCATACAATGAGCCATTCTCTTTATGAGTAAAGCAAATGTTACCGGTTTTATAAGGTGCAAGCGCTCGTGTTTCATAAATAGCTTCGCTGTTCACCTTCATCCAGTTTCCAATTTCATTCAGAAGCTGGTATGCACCTTCATCCCATTGGCCTTCAGGTCCCGGAGCGATGTTCAGAAGGAGGCTTCCTCCTTTGGCAACAATATCGACAAGGAGGTGAATAGCATCACGTCCGGTCATATATTTTGCATCGGGTATCCACGACCAGCTTCCGCCTGAAATGATGCAGGATTCCCAGGGATAGGGAAGGGCCTCTTTTGGAACCGTATTTTCAGGAGTAAGGTAATTTTGGTTTTTGCCAGGAACAGCTCTGTCAACCACAATTAAACCCGGCTGTTTTTGCCGGGCTTTTTCAACAAGTTCATCCATTCGGATATCCTGATTAACGATCTTACTTTTGAGAAAACCGGATTCGGATTCTTTCACATTTTGATCATAGAAATTTTTAATTTCTGTTTGGGATTGTTTTGCAACCCAGCCACCATCGAGCCAAAGAATATCAATTTTTCCGTAATCCGACATCAGCTCCATGATTTGGTTTTGAGTGAATTGTACGTATTTCTCCCATTTCTCAGGAAATTCAGCCGGATCATAATTGACATTCCTGTCCATAGGCGGAAAGTATGGATCCCAGTAGTAGTCGCAATGCCAGTCGGGTTTGGAAAAATACGGGCCTACCCACATCCCTTCGGCCCTGAAAGCATCGAAAATTTCTTTTGTAATATTCGCTTTTGGATTCGTGTGAAAAGGACAGCCAGTATCAGTAATTTTATAATCGGTGTATTTTGAATCGAACATGCAAAATCCGTCGTGGTGCTTAGTTGTAAAAACGACATATCGCATTCCTGCATCCTTTGCAGCTTTCGACCAACGATCAGGATCGAACCCAACCGGGTTGAAAGTCGTTTTCAGGTTTTCGTATTCTTTCACGTATTCGAAATAATTTTCAGGATGATCTCCTTTTTTGCGTTCGCACCAGCCATAATCTTCCGGGCAGATTGACCAGGATTCGACAATTCCCCACTGGCTGTATGTTCCCCAGTGCATAAGCAGTCCAAACTTCAAATCCTGCCATTGTTCCAGCCTTTGCTGGACGAGTGGATCGGGATCGGGGATGTATTTATTTTCAAAATCCTGGGCTTGTAAATTGAGAACGATGATTAAAAATACAGAATTGAGTAACTTATTCTTCATGAATCAATTATTTATTTCATTTTTTTGTTAAAAATAACAAGAAACTGAAATAAACTGTATTTTATCTAAAAATTCTTTGCTTCTATTCTCCACGAACCAAAATAACGGTAATCTCTACCAGTATTGGTTGCAAAAATTCCTGAGCTTGTACAAAATGGAAAAACTAATTCACTTATTTCTATTTTGAAAAATGATATTGAATAAGTAATTCCATTCGGGTTCCCGTTATAAGTTAAGTAGTAAGCATTTACTTCCTGTTGTAATAAATAAAAATACATTTCGAAATAGCCATCCTGTGATTTGCACTTAGCATACCATTGATATGGTATTCCTCTAATTTGTTGAGATTTTTCATAGATCGTATCAATTTTGAATTTATTCTCCTCATATTTGCTATAGTAACTATCACCAATTTTATAGTTTTCTTTTATATATGTACGTAAAAAAATCAGCGTCTCTAATTTTTCTTTTATTGAGCAATTACTTTTATCTTTTACTTCTTTATAAAGTTTATTAAATTGAAAAGAACTAAATTCATCTAGTAAAAACTTTTTGTTTTCTATTTCGCCAATGATTACAAGATGATCCAAACCCCTTATTGCAGAATAGAATTTAACAGAAGGAAATACTTTTATTAGTAAAGGATTGGAAATTTCTTCGACCAATCGAAAATTTGTAAAATCTATCTGGGCAACACTAGGGATAAATAAAAAACCAGAAAGCAAGATAAGCAATAGTAAACGTTTCATAATAATTCCTCCTATTTAGATTTTTCAATTTTTAGTAACCAATTACAAAAATATCATTTAAAATATTTTAGTTGAGAGTTGATTACTTACAAATCCACGCTGCCTCATTGCTTCAAAAACCAAAATTGCAGCCGAAACAGAAACATTCAATGAATCATGTGAACCAAGCATTGGAATAATTATCTTTTCATCGGCTGCTTTCATCCATTCCGCTGTCAGACCGGTTGCTTCGGTACCAAGGATAATTGCCGAAGGCACCGTGAAATCAACCCGATCATATCTTTTACTTGCCGATAAGGCAGCGGCAAAGGTTTGGATTTTTTCTTGTCTGAGAAAATCAATCGTTTCCTGGTTTTTACAAGTTACAACCGGAACAGAAAAAACGCATCCCAGGCTGGAGCGGATAACATTGGGATTATAAATATCGGTGAGCGGATCGCATACGATTACTCCATCCACCGCAGAAGCCTCGGCTGTCCTTAAGACTGCTCCCAGATTTCCTGGTTTTTCAACAGATTCCAAAACAATCAGCAACGGATTTTTTCGAAGCTTCAATGTATCCAAGGAATGAAATTTAGGTTTGGCAACTGCAATGACTCCTTCTGTGTTTTCACGGTAAGCAACTTTTTCAAAAACTTGTGGTGCAAGCAGGAAAACTTTTCCGGAAATCCTGTTTATTTCTTCAATTTTATTATCATTCAGGTAAAATGCTTCTATTTCAAAACCTTTGTCAATTGCCTGATTGATTTCTCTCCAACCTTCGATAAGGATCAGATTCTGGCTTTTCCGTTCGGAACTTTTCTGAAGCTTTACAAGGTTCTTTACCTTGTCGTTTTGAAGGCTTGTAATTTTTTCAACAGACTTCATTATAGCACAATTAAGTTTTTCTGTTCAATATCTTCCGATGAACTTCCGACCATGATCTCATATTCTCCCGGCTCAACCAAATATTTTTGCTGCCCCGTATCCCAGTATTGAAGCTGCTTTTTATCAATTTGGAAGAGAACAGTTTTTTGTTCACCCTTAGTCAGTGAAATCCTTTTGAAGCCTATCAATTGTTTGACAGGACGCCAATTTGGGGAATTTGTTTTATGGGCATAAACCTGCACGATTTCGTTTCCATCATACTCACCTTTATTCCGAATCCCCACTTTTATTTTTAGTTCATCTGCCTGAACTTCAATTTCAGTATCGGAATATTCAAATTCAGTAAAACTTAAACCATACCCGAAGGGATAAAGCGGTTCACCCTTAAAATACCTATAGGTTCTGCCGTCCATGCTGTAATTTTCGAAATCTGGGAGATCGGAATCGGATTTATAAAAGGTGACCGGCAACCTTCCCGATGGATTTACTTTTCCAAAAATAATATCTGCTACTGCATTCCCACCTTGTTCTCCGGGATACCACGCGAACAGAATAGCATCGGCAAGTTCATCAATTTCAGAAATTGCTAAAGCGCTTCCACCGGTCAGAACCACGATCAACGGTTTATTGCCTATCCTTTCTCTCATTTTTCTCACATATTCAACCTGGTTTGCCGGTAAAGAAATAGAAACACGGTCGCCGCCATTCGGGTTCATCATGGCATCGCCTTCCTCGCCTTCAAAAAGAGGACTGATTCCGATACAAACAATCACTGCATCTGCCCTCGATGCCTGCCAGAAGCCATGCATGATACTGTCGTTATGATACATGAATCCCTGGTTGTGCTCCACAATTGTACCTTCATTTACGCGACTGATCAGCCCTTCCAGTATCGTTACAAACTCTCCGGATAATCCGTTATAATTTCCAAGAAGGCAGTTGACATCGGTTGTTGTGGGGCCGGTAACAAACAAGTTCTTTAAGGTATCCCGGTTGAGCGGAAGTACCTTGTTTTTATTCTTGAGAAGTACAATTGATTTTGAGGCAGCTTCGTAAGCCAGTTGTTTATGCTTTTCGCAATTGACAACTTCCTTTGGGATTTTTGAATATGGGTTCAAATCGTCGGTATCAAAAAGTCCGAGTTTAAATCGTGTCCGGAGCAAAGGTTTAAGAGCAGTATGTACAATTTCTTCGGTGATCAATCCGGTATCAACCGCTTTGGGAAGGTATTCATAAATATAACCACAGTTTAAATTAACTCCTGCCTGTGCTGCCATAGCCGCAGCCTCCACACGTGTCGGAACGACCTTATGCCGAAGCCAGATGTCATCGAGCGCCCAGCAATCGGAAACGACATGTCCCTGAAAGTGCCATTCTTTTCTAAGAATGCTATCAATAAGGAAATTACTTCCGCAACAAGGCTCCTCATAAGTTCGGTTATAAGCGCACATCACAGATTCAACATTGCCCTTTTCAACCAAGGCCTGAAAAGCCGGAAGATAGGTTTCCCTGAAATCGCGTTCATCCGGTAAGGCATTAAATTCATGTCTGACTTTTTCCGGCCCGCTGTGGACTACATAATGCTTTGCGCAAGCAGAAGTTTTCAAATATTTGGAATCATTTCCCTGAAGCCCTTTTACAAATGCAATTCCTATTTGAGAAGTCAGGAATGGATCCTCTCCATAAGTCTCCTGTCCTCTTCCCCAGCGCGGATCACGAAAGATATTGATGTTTGGAGTCCAGAAAGAAAGTCCGTTATACTGCGCTCTGTTTCCCATCCTGACTGCTTCATGGTGTTTGGCCCTGGCTTCGTCTGAAATGGCGGTAGCAACCCTGAAAATCAATTCCTCATCGAAAGTGGCTGCCAGCCCGATTGCCTGCGGAAACACGGTTGCCCTGCCGGCTCTTGCAACACCGTGCAGGCATTCATTCCACCAGTTGTATTCTGGGATGCTGAGCCGCTCGATTGCCGGCGAATTGTAAAGCATCAGGGAAGCTTTTTCTTCAAGTGTGAGCTCTGAGATTAAATCGTCAATACGCTCATCCAGAGTTAATGATGTATTTTGAAATGGGTATTGATATTCAGCTTCTTTATTTGCTGACGGAGAATTGCATCCAGCATTAATAAGAACTAAAATGAAAAACAGACAGAATGATTTCATATTTGCAATTTCTATGTAATTTTACTATTGAATAGCAAATTTACATGAAATCAACCGGGGGTGTTATTATATTTTACAAAAACAATCAAATTAGATAAAAAATGACATGGATGTGCCCAACCTGCGGACGTCAGTTCAGGAATACCAATCAGGATCATAGCTGCATGGTTACTGATCTTGAAAGCCATTTTGTAAACAAACAACAGAATGTGATTGACACATTTGCTAAGATCAGGTATGAAGTTATGCAATTTGAAGGAGTCAGAATTAATTCGGTAAAAAATGCAATTCTTTTTCAGGCTAAGAGTAATTTCCTGGCGGTCAAACCAAAGAAATCGCATCTTGATATTGAGTTTGTTTTGGATGAGAAAATCGAAGAATTCCCGATCTATAAAACTTTTCAGGCTACGAAATCGAAATGTGCTCACTTTGTAAGGCTGGAATCGCCGGAAGAGGTAGAAGAGCAGTTGATTACATGGCTCAGGAAAGCTTATATCATTTGTTGCTAACCTAAGGCAGATAAAAAAATAAGTTCCTGAAACCAATTATTTTATTTTGGATAAATACTTTTCTAAAAAAACCGGCAAATTGCAAACCTGTATGTTTTCCTTTGCCGGATAATCATCGGAATACGGGATTTTGACTTAGTTATTAATTGTTTTAGGATCTTTGGTACATAATAGCAAAACCTTTTGTCGGATGAGGTGTTGAAGTAAATTTGATTTCAGCAACAGCAAAGGGCTGTAAAGCTTTTACAAAAAAGAATAATTTCTACACCCAGTGTCTTTCTATTTATTTATGCCAACGTTTGGTACATTGAGTAAATCCAAGCCGCTTACCATATCATAAAGCATGTACTGACCAGGTATTGTTTCATCGTCTATGCGTGCGAATTCAAATTTATCTATATTGTCCCGTCTGATAGTTGGGCGGTTCAAATCCGGTCCTTCTCCAAGCTCCTTGTCGTAGTTTTTTTCGTCTTTCTTGCCAGTCGGTCCAATCGCAAGGAGTGTGGTAGGGGTAGATATCACTTTTGTCCCATCGCTTAGTGTACAGATTGCGCCTTCGTGGGTGAAGATTTTTGAGTTGTCTGAGGCACGGAGGACAATCCCAATCGATTTATCATTCTTATAGAATGCTGGTTTATCATAAATCAATAATGATGCGCCATCTTTCTCAATGATGTAATAGGCAACCTTCCTGGTCTCTTGTTTTCCCTCCTCGTTGGTAAAACTAATCTCCCTAAAATCTTGCCATTTGACATCTGCACTAGTTACTTCACTGGTAATGCCTGATTTCTTTAAATTAATCGTATTTGTTAGATCTACCAATCGTCCATCTATAGTGATTTTCTTATAAGTAATTATTCCATCCGCAATCTCAATCCCCTCGCACCATGGCGCGCCCTTTGGCTTGTAGCCTGGGTCGATTTCATCTGATTTTATAATTGTTGAATCAATAGTATCATTGCTTCCTCCATTCTTTACCTGCTGGGCATTCATCCATGATAAAATCAGTATTGAAACAATTAGAAAGATTACTATTTTCTTCATGGCAGAAATTATTGAGATTGGTAGTAATAGTAACAAAAATTTGATTACCAAAAAATATTTACCCATTGAATTCGGGAATTTTATATTAACTTTGGGCAAATTTGCAATGCAACTGAAAATATGCCCAATAATTATGTGACTCGGTTGATTACTGAAGAAGCGCTGGCTTCAGCAAAGGAGTATCCAATCATCAATATAAGCGGTCCGCGGCAATCGGGAAAAACCACCCTTGCCAGACACCTTTTTGATTATCTTCCATACTACAACCTTGAAAGCCCGGATGTCCGGGATATGATATCCGGAGATACCAGATCATTCATTCGTCAAAATCAAGGTGGAGCTATATTGGATGAAATACAACGTGCTCCTGAATTAATGTCTTATCTGCAGGCAACGGTAGATGAGAATAAGAAATGTAAGTTTGTTCTTACAGGAAGTAATCAATTTTCGATGCTTGAAAAGGTTACACAGTCCCTGGCAGGAAGAACGGTGATTTTAAAATTACTGCCTTTTTGTATTTCTGAAATTTCTGCGGTAAAGCCAGGATTATCAGCCGATGACCTGATCTTCATGGGCTCATTGCCTTCGATCCATGCTGAGGGACGCCAGCCAACCCGGACTTATCGCAATTATTATGAAACTTATGTTGAGAGAGATGTACGAAATCTGATTAATATAAAAGATATTTCACTTTTCCGGAAATTTCTGAAATTATGTGCCGGAAGAACCGGGCAAATTTTTAATGCAAGCCAGTTGGCTACAGAAACAGGAATTTCAGTGAACACGATTAAATCCTGGATTTCCGTCCTTGAAACATCGTTTATTATTTACCTGCTTCCTCCCTGGTATGACAATATTAACAAAAGACTCATAAAATCGCCTAAAATGTATTTTTATGATATCGGGCTTGCTGCATATCTTCTTGGTCTTACCAGTCCGGAACAGGTCCAGCGTGATCCGTTAAGAGGTGGGCTTTTTGAAAATCTGGTCCTGAATGAAATCATTAAAAAATATTTTAATTCCGGATTAGAACCGGCAATGTACTTTTATCGTGATAAGCACGGAAATGAAGTTGATGCCCTATTGAAAGTTGCACATGAACTTATACCTATTGAAGTTAAATCATCAGAAACTTTTCGAAACGAGTTTTATAAAAGCCTGGATTATTTTCGAAAGATTTATCAGGATCGGGTCCGGCGTTCATTTTTGGTTTATGCCGGTGATTTGGAACAAATTTCGGACAATTATAGTCTTGTCAATTTCAGGAATTTCTATAATCAAGTAGATGTGAAATAACTATTTCTGGATGGAAATCCCTTTTGAAATGAAAATGATGTCAAATAAATAGAATTTTGGAAATTTGGAAGTCGGATTTCCAAATTTCCAAAACATCTTAAAACTGGGGCAGGTCGGGTAAAGTTTTTAAAATTCAATCTTATAGCTTATCCCCGGCATCACAATAGTTTGCTCATCCCGGTCAATCGAATTGTCTTTGTAGTTGTACTTGTATCCAAAAAACTCCGGTGTTCCCAAAGCATTCATCACCTGGAAGCTCCAGATGCTCGCATGTTTTGGCTTGTTCTTCCTGTAGTTCAGTGTAAAATGCAGATAATAAACATTCGGCTTCCGGTTCTCAAAGGCCCGGCTCTCATCATAAATGACTTCCTGTGCAAGATAAGTGGCTTCCTCGTCCACAGGTGTGATCCTGTCGCCACCGAGCATACTGAATTTTCCGTTCAAACCGATGGTATTGTTTTTATGTTCCCGCCCGACTTTCCATTCCTTACCTCCGACGAAATTGATCACAAAATTCTTGTCATAGCGGGCATCGCGAAGAACTCCGTCGCCACCAATGTATGTTGACCTGAAAACAGAAGCCGTTACAATGAAATAATATCCATTGTTCATGTATCTTTCCAGAGTCAGATCCAAACCATAATTTTCACCGGTGCCTTCATTTGTCAGCGAATCGTTGATATACCAGTCCTGGTCAAGATTTATCAAAGAGTATGAAGTTCCGGGTCTTACAGGAACACTGAACAGGTGCTGGTAAAAGGCTTCTGCTTTGAACCTCAGGTTTTCGTTCAGACCGAGATCATAACCGAGTACAAAGTGCCGCGACTTTGTAAAATCAAGGTTTCTGTTGGGAACTGAATTTCCGTTTGCAGTTGGATTTTGGGCAAGATAAATGAACAGCATTTCGAGTTTGCTGTGCGAACCATAACCTACACTCAGAGATTGAAAAGTACTGAAATTCCATTTTAAACCCAGCCTGGGTTCGAAAGTATAGTGGCCGTTCAACGTAAAATACTGAAAATGTACTCCTGCATTTGCTGTCAGCTTTTCAGAAAGATCGAACCGTGATTGCGAAAAACCCTGGATCAGCTCGCTGTTTCCATTATCATCAACGACGGTAATGAGCTCTTGTGACACTGTTGGCGATTCTTGGATCAGCATGTTATAATTCAGAAGATGAAGGGTAAAGCCGGTCCTGTTTGTATGTTTAGCACTGAATTTATGATTGAGAAAAGAAGTAATACTATATTTCAATGAATAGTTTTGGATATTACTGGAAGAGTGAAAAACATTTAGGGTATCCATCATGTCATATTTCATTTCAATGCCTTCTCCCGACAGTGCCAATGATGAATTCAAATAAGATTTCTTCCCGATGATCAGTTTATGAGTCAATCCTAAGGCTCCCATGTATGGTTGTCCGGTTCCTTCTTCCTGATCCGTTTCATATTGCCATTCATCCGGTTCTTCTTCTACCCTAGTCCCTGAAATATCGGTTGACCCGATTCCCCAAAGTGAAAAGCTTCCGGCTTTTTTGGTCGGAAAATCCATTTTGAACGACAAATCCTGGTATTTGATCCTTCCGGCATCTTCAGGAAGAATGGGAGCCAATAAAGCAAATATTGAGTAACGGTAATTAAAAAGATAGGCAGATCCTTTTCCTTTTCTGAAAGGCCCTTCTGATGAAACATCAATACCGATAAGTCCGATCTGAACAGCATGTTCGTAATTATCGGCATTTCCCGACCTCAATTTTAAATCGAAAACACCTGAGAGAGCATTGCCGAATTCTGCCGGAAAAGCCCCGGTATAAAAGTCGGATGAACCCAGCATTTGAGAGCTCAGGGCCGTAAGTCCGCCGCCGCCGAAAGAGGTCATATTCGCAAAATGGCTGGGATTCGAAATTTCAAGTCCTTCCATTCTCCATAATAATCCTTTGGGTGCATTTCCGCGAATGACGATACCATTGCTGTTCATGTTCTCCGCAACACCTGCATAAGATGAAACAAGGTGCGAAGGATCATCAAAGCCGCCGGCAAACCTTCTCGCTTCCTCCATGTTGATCTGCCGTGCGCTGATGATCGCCATTGAATTCACGGCATCCTTTTTATCCGCCTTTGCATTGACCACAACCTGTCCGAGGCTTACAACCGATTCTTTAAGTCCCGCATTAATGATCACTTCTTTTCCTGAGCCAACGATTATTTCACTGACAATAAATGGCACATATCCGGTATAGCTGACTCTGATATCATACCTTCCGAGCGATACATTTTCGAGCCGGAAAACGCCTTCGGTATTGGAAGAAGTTCCGATCAAAGGATCAGAGCCGATGATTACGATGGTTGCTCCCGGCAGGGGTATCTGCGTCTCTGCATCAGTTACCTTACCCTTGATGGTTTGGGTGATCGTTTGTGAAAGCAAAAGACCGGGTAATAATCCTAAAGTAAAAGTTAAAAGTAAACCGGTTTGAAATGTCTGGAATTTTCTTAAAAATATCATTCGGTAAATTTCTTTAATATTAATGACAATCTTTCTCCCTGAAAGTCTAAATGCCTCACAATTATGTTTAAACATAAACACTACAACATACGTTAAATTAAAATCTATATTTTCGTAGCAAAATTCCAGCATTTGCAGTATTGGTTGCAATACTGATAAATCAGTAATTTGCATGAAAGGACTTCAGGATTTATACCAGGAATATTGGGAATTGTTGAACACACAGCAATTTAAGGAAGCCGACCTTGACTTCACTGTTCTGAAAAATCACATAAACTTTTTAGAACAACTTGACAAGGTTGGCAATAGCGCTATTTCCATATTTGACCTCAATAAAAAGGATCATGTCTATATATCTGAAAACTACGGTTCGATCTTCGGTTATGATCTGCAGGAAGTTGAAAAGGAAGGTTGGAGTTTTTTCGATAAGGATTATCACCCGGAAGACCTGTACCACCTGATGGAAGCAGGCATCTATTTTATTAGAATGGGACTTGCTTTACCGGTTGAAACGGTCAAAGATTACAAACTGATTTATGATTATCGTCGCAACAATAAACAGGGCCAATACATTCGGGTAATCGAACAACAAACTGTTCTTGAATTGGATAAAAATAACAATATTTGGCTGGCATTGAGTATTCTGGATATTTCTCCTGAAAAGGACATATCCATCCCTTTTCGCTGTCGGCTGGTGAATTCAAAAACGGGTGAGCTTTTTCACTTTCCTCCTGAAGAGGAATCACCAAAGCTGAGTACGAGAGAAAGAGAAATTCTTGGTCTTATTTCGAAAGGACTGATCAGCAAGCAAATTGCGGATAAACTTTTTATAAGTGTAAATACTGTGAATACTCATCGTCAGAGGATCATCGAAAAGCTGAATGTCAGCAATACAGCCGAAGCCATACAATATGCTTCAAGACTGGGATTGACGAATTGAATAAATGTTAATTAAATTTTCAGAGTCGGATCTTTAAATCAATCCCTTTCGTTTCAGCATGGGTTCAATCTTTGGTTCTGAGCCTCTGAACTGAATATAAAGCTTCATAGGATCCTCAGTTCCTCCCTTCTCAAGTATGTTTTTCCTGAAAGAATTCGCAGTTTCCTTATCAAACAATCCGTTTTCTTTGAAAGCTTCAAACGCATCGGCATCCAGCACTTCGGCCCACTGGTAACTATAATAACCAGACGAATACCCACCTGCAAATATATGTGAAAAATAGGGTGTTCTGTAACGCACCACAATTTCCGGGATCAGCCCAATCTTATCCATTGCCGCTTTTTCAAAAGTGTTGACGTCTCTCTGAACTGTGTCAGAAAGAGTATGCCAGTTCAAATCGAGGTAGCCTGCGGCAGTAAATTCAACAGTCGCAAAACCCTGGTTGAAATTCTGGGAAGCTTTCATTTTATCAATCAATTCAACCGGGATAGGCTCACCCGTTTTATAATGTTTAGCAAAGGACTGAAGAACCTCAGGTTCCCCTGCCCAGTTCTCCATAATCTGCGAAGGCAATTCGACAAAATCCCTTGAAACACTCGTGCCGGAAAGCAATTTATAGGTGCAATCGGACAACATCCCGTGTAGGGCATGACCAAATTCATGGAACATCGTGCTCACCTCTTCAAATGTTAAAAGGGATGGCGTGTCACCGACCGGTTTTGAAAAATTCATGACCATAGTTATGATGGGCGTCACATTGCCTGTACCGGATTTAAACTGATCGCGGTAATTGCTCATCCAGGCTCCGGACCGTTTACTTTCGCGCGGAAAGAAATCCATGATCAGAATTGCCTGATGGGTCCCATCACCATCGAAAACTTCATAAGCAGAAGCATCTTCATGAGGTTTTGGAATATCAGACCGCTCCTTAAATGTGATCCCGAATAATTTTGTTGCAACATCAAACATACCTGTTTTGACGTTATTAAGTTCGAAATAGGGTTTTAATAGTTCATCGTCTAGATCGTAATTTTGTTTTCTGAGTTTTTCAGAATAGTACCACCAGTCCCATGCTTCCAGATTTTCATTGTGTCCATCGGCAATCATCATTTTCTGAAGTTCTTCTTTTTCCAATTGTGCTTTCGGCAGTGCAGCTTTCCAAACCTGATCCATCAAACCATAAACTTTATCGGGTGTTTTCGCCATATTGTCGTCCAGAATGAAATCCGCCCATGTCCGGTACCCCAAAAGTTGTGCTTTTTTAACCCGCAATGATGCTATTTTCGATGCAATGGCTGTATTATCATGTTCATTGCCGTTGTTCGCGAGGTTGATATAACCTTTAAATATTTTTTCTCTGAGTTCTCTTTTATCCGAATACTGGAGAAAGGGTATAAGGCTCGGCTTGTTTAGAGTAAATACCCATTTCCCCACGAGCCCGGCAGCTTTCGCATCGCTTTGTCCCAAGGCTTTTACAAAATCTGGTAACCCGGCAAGATCATCAGTATTCTCAATGACCAGTCTGAATTCATTGGTTTCAGCAAGCAGGTTATCGCCAAACTGAACGCTCAGCGATGACAAATCTTTATTGATCGCACGAAATTTTTCCTGATCACTTTTATTCAGGTTTGCACCGCCCCTGACAAATTCTTTGTAGGTCTTTTCAAGAAGCATGGTTTGCTCAGGATTAAGCCCGATATTGAGTTTGTTTTCATATACCTTTTTTATTCTGTTGAACAACTCTGTGTTAAGGTTAATATTATCATTATGAGAAGCCAGCAATGGGGCAACATCCCGTGCAATTTTCTGAATTTCAGCATTGGTATTGGCGGAGGTAAGATTAAAAAAAACATCGCTGACTTTTGCCAGCAACTGGCCGCTCCTGTCTTTTGCAACGATGGTATTTTCAAAAGAAGGATCATCGGAATTATGAGCTATAGCTGCAATCTCACCGGCTTGCTGCTTCATTCCTTCTAAAAATGCAGGCATAAAATGTTCAGGCAGGATTTTATCAAATGAAGGCACCTCAAAAGACGTATTATACTTCGAATAAAATGGATTGTCTTTTTCCGTCATATTTTTCTGATTTGATGAACAGGATAAAATAAACATTGTTACAGCAAAAAGGATTAGCAAATTTTTCATCTTTAAAAATTTTAATTGCCGTCAAATATAGAAATCTTTTTGCCTGTGAGAATTTTTTTATTCCTTTGTTTTACTTCTTTTTATGGATTATGAGATTTCTACTTTTAATGATCACCGGCTTTATTTTTCTCCTTCCCGTAAAATCGCAAAATTTTATTACTCCGACTATCCTTACAACACTTACTCCTGATTTAAATGAAACATCAGGTTTGATTAACCTTAATGGTGAAATATGGACGCATACCGATAACGGAGGTGAACCGGAATTATACCGCATAAATACCACTGATGGCAATATTATCAGGACGGTGGAAGTGCATGATGCAAATAATGTGGATTGGGAAGATATTGCCTGCGATGAGGACTATGTGTATATCGGTGATTTTGGTAATAATGACGGCAGCCGCACCAATCTGAAAGTTTACAGGGTCAGTAGGTCCGATCTGGCTTCAAGCAATGATGTGGATGCTGATAAAATAGAATTTACATACAGCGATCAAACTAATTTTGAACCGAACTACCACTATACTAATTTTGATTGTGAAGCACTCACCAGCTTTCAGGATAAATTGTACCTGTTTTCTAAAAACTGGGTTGACAGTCAAACTAAAGTTTACGAACTTTCGAAAGAACCTGGGGAACATATTGCGGAATATCTTGCCACATTTGATGTAAACTGCCTTGTTACCGGAGCCGAAATGATTTCGTCATTAAATACACTTTTACTGACTGGTTATAACGAAAGCGGCGGTACATATACCTGGTTATTTAGCGTCTTTACCGGTGCAGGGTTCTTCGAAGGAAACAATAACAAACTGATCTGGACAACCCTCACACAGGCTGAAGGAATTTGTTATGCAGGCAACAATGAAGCTTATGTCAGCAGCGAAAAATTTGCCGGGGTGATTGAACCGACTCTGTTTTCTCTTGATCTGTCCGGCTATATGACTCAGGTTGACGTTCCCGTGAATTCACCATTACAGGTCTTTACTTACAATAATCAATTGGAAATTGTTACTCAGTCGGGAAAAGGCCTAACCGGAAATCTTCAAATTATAGCACTCAATGGCAATGTAATGATGAATGAGGTACTACGTTATCAAAGTTTTATTAAAATTCCTTTAAGCTTTCCGAAAGGAATTTATCTGATTTCTTTAAAATCAGGATCAAATATTTTTTCAGTTAAAATGTATTTAGCCGGTCAGTTTTAATTAAAAATAAGTTTATCCCCTTTGGTGTAATTTGGTGTTTCCGTGATTTGGTGGCATAATTAAGAGTCTGTTTTAAAAAGATTTTAATAATTGTATAACTTTGTTAAAATTTAAGAATTCTCTGCCATGAACACAAAATATACAATTCAACTGGTTTTTCTACTTGGAATACTGAACTTCATACATCCTTTGTTTGCACAGGTAGGCGTTCAAAATATAAAATTGTGTGTTATTTCCGATGTTCATTATTTCGATACTTCCTTGCTGGTTAACGAAGGTACAGCCTTTGAGGAATACCTGAATTCCGATCGAAAACTTCTCCGTGAAAGCTATGCAATTACCGAGTCATTAATTGATTCACTGAACAGTGAACAGCCCGATATTGTACTTGTTTCAGGTGATATAACCAAAGACGGAGAACTGGTTTGTCACCAAAAAATGGCTGAATATTTCGGAGGGCTGGAATCATCCGGCGCTCAGGTTTTTATTTGTCCCGGTAACCACGACATCAATAATCCGATGGCGGTAGCGTTTGACGGCGATAACACCTATCCTGTGCCCGCCATCACTCCTGAAGATTTTAAAAATCTGTACTCAGATTATGGCTTTAATGAAGCCATTGCCGTTGATACAGCTTCTTTAACTTACGTGGCTGAGCCTATCGAAGGTTTGCAGATTTTGGCTATGGATGTTTGCCGGTACGATTCGAATTATATCAATAATTACCCGCAAACAAGCGGTGGCTTTAAACCTCAGGTTTTGCAATGGGTTAAAGACAGGATCATTGATGCAAACGGACAGGGAAAAATAATTATCGGAATGATGCACCATAATTTCGTTCAGCATTTTACAAACCAGAAAATGATCTTTACTGAATATGTGATTGATGACTGGGAAAATATTTCTGCTCAGCTGACTGATTTGGGACTGAAGATTATATTTACAGGCCATTTTCACGCCCAGGATATGATCAGCTATACTTCTGCATCAGGCAAGCCTGTATTGGATGTGGAAACCGGTTCAGTTGTTACCTGGCCTTGTCCTTACAGGATTTGCACACTTCAAACCGATTCGGTGCTGCTTATTAACGGTAAAAAGGTTGAAAACATTGACTATGACACCGGGTCCCTTACTTTCCAGGAATATGCACATCAGGATCTGGTGACAGGCTTACCGCCGACAATCATTACTTTACTTATGAACCCACCATACAATCTCAGCCAGGGTGTTGCTGAATTTGTAGAGCCGGCTTTTACTGAAACTATAATAGCACATTATGGAGGTAATGAGGGGAGTCCGTCGTCCAATACCCAATGGGTAATGTTCTGGCTCAGCATTTCAGGTTATGGATATATAACCCAGGCCTTGCAAAGCGTATGGAATGATGCGGCTCCCGACGACTGGAACACTTCGGTTGACCTGACTCCCGATGAACCTAAACTGATCCTCGATCTCACAGCCTTTATGGAAGGCTCGTTTGTAGGACCTGAAATGTCAACATTACTTAATCCCGGATTCATTCCCTTAAATCAGCCATATACTGCCAGTCCGTGGATTTATACAGGTAGCAACTATGTTTCCGGCATTCCAAATCCAAACATTGTGGATTGGTTGCTGGTCGAGATCAGGGACGCTGCAACCGCAGCTGGAGCAACGGCTTCTTCAAGAGCTGGCAGGCAGGCAGCCTGGCTGTTAAACGATGGTTCGATTGTAAGTTTGGATGGTTCTTCAAACCTTCGGTTCTATCATTCACTGCAACATCAGTTATTTGTTGTTCTCAAACATCGTAATCATCTGGGAATTTTATCTGCCAATCCTTTGATAGCTTCAGAAGGAGTTTATCCTTATGACTTTTCTTCAGCTGATTCACAGGTTTATGGCGGAACATCGGCCGTTAAGGAAATTTCCCCGGGAATCTGGGGAATGATTGCCGGAGATGCAAACGCAGATGGTTTAATAGAAATTGATGACAAAAATTCTTTCTGGTCAGTTCAGGCAGGTACATCAGGATATCTTCAAAGTGATTTTAACTTGAACGGGAATGTTAATCATTCGGATAAAAATGAACTATGGCTTATCAATCTGAATTCGTCTTCCCAGGTTCCTGAGTGATAGATTTTGAGAAATGAAAAGTTAGTCCTGAGTATTTAGTCTTAGTCTTTATTGGGCTTTAGAGTGATTTACAGAACTCGAAACTCTGAACTCAGAACTCAGAACACTGAACTCTGAACTCCGAACTCCGAACTCTTCTTTCTTAAATATCCTCAATTGACCTTCGGATATAATCCTGGTAATCCTTCACAATAGGTTTGTAATCCGATTCGAATAAAGGCGAAGATATCAGGAAATCGGCTGAGGTACGGTTTGAAGCTGTCGGAATGTTGCATAACACAGCAATCCTTAGCAATGCCTTTACATCCACATCGTGCGGCTGCTGTGACATGGGATCCCAGAAGAAAATCAAAACATCTATTTTACCTTCAGCAATCATGGCTCCCAGTTGCTGGTCACCACCCAACGGGCCTGATTTTAACCTGATAATTTCAAAATCCTTTGTCGGCAGATTGTGTTTTTCAGTGATGAACGTATCCTGAATCAGACGTCCTGTAGTGCCTGTACAAACAAGGATATGGGGAGCCAGTACCTCTTTATTCCAGCGCACCCATTCCACCATATCCTGTTTCTTTTTATCATGAGCCACAAGGGCAATGTTTTTACGTTTAAACATGGGTTTAAAATTTGCCGCAAAAATAGATTAAAAAAAAAATCAAAATATATTGCATTAATATAATAGTGGTTGTAATCACCAAAAAATTATTAATTTTGGTGGATGAAATCAGCCAAAAAACGGAATTACATCGTCAAACAATCCTACAATATCTTCAATATCTCGAAAAAGCAAGGATGATAAAACTGCTGAATCAACCCGAGAGGTATATCAGTCGTTTGCAAAAACCGGATAAAGTATTTCTTGATAACCCCAACCTGTTTTTTGTACTCAATCCGGAAAGGGTTAATACCGGAAGTTTACGAGAAACCTTTGCATTAAGCCAGTTATCGGTCAAACATGAAGTCCATTTGCACGACAAAGCAGATTTTACTGTTGATAATAAATATGTAATTGAAATAGGTGGTAAAAACAAAGATCAAAAACAAATAATGGGTCAGAAAAATTCATTTTTATTTGTGGATGATATTGAAATTGGACATAAAAACCGGATCCCTTTGTGGTTGCTGGGTTTTTTGTATTAAGATGCGTACTTTTGAATACATAAAATCATATTTAATGAAACAAATCGCTATTCAACTATTTGCGACAACCCGGCGAATCCTGAGAGAACTGCTGCGGACAAAACGAAGCCTGATTTTTTGGGCAATCTTCCCAATGCTGATGCTTATCCTGTTCGGACTGATTTACTCAGGCAACAATGAGCAAAGCAAATCGTTTGACGCAACTGCTCCCGGAATTTTAATCGGAGCGGCATTGTTCTTCAGTTGTCTGGGGGGAACCACGGCACTCATTGTTGGCGAACGGGAACGGCTTACACTGAACCGTATTCTTATAACACCCATGAGACCACTTTCATACTTTCTCGGAATTGTTTTGGCACAACTGGTTGTCGGTTTTTTTCAAACCATCGTGGTGTATGGTACTGCATTTCTGTTTGGCGGAAGGATTCACGGATCGCTCTGGCTCGTCTTTTTAATTATTACCATGAGCATCATTGCTTTTGTCGGATTGGGATTTGTCTTTGGGGCTACCTTCGCCAAACGAACTGAAGATGTCAATGGACCTGTAGCTGCCATTGGCGTTCCTTTGCTGGTTCTGGGCGGCACTTTTTTCCCGGTGTCCATTTTACCTGGTTATTTGCTGCTGATCGCCAAAGCTGATCCTGTTTTTCACATGAACCAGGCAATAAAGATGGTATCGGCGAACGGAGCAACCATCTCAGAGATCAGTACCTATTTTATTTTCCTTATTTTGTTTTCGACCGCTTCCATCATAGCCGGTGTTTACTTTTATCAGAGATTGCTTCATTCCATTAAAAAAACCTGACATGCTTAAAATTGAACACCTCATAAAGTCGTTTGGCGACCAGCCGGTTCTCAAAGATTTGAACCTGAACATCAGGAAAGGTGAGATATACGCGTTGCTGGGTAAAAACGGGTCGGGAAAATCCACCACTATAAAGATTCTTTGCAACCTGTTAAATGCAGATGGAGGAAGCATTTCGTTTAAAGACAAACCCCTTGACCATCAATCAAAATACGAAATTGGTATCGCGCCACAGGAAATCTCTGTTTATAACAACCTGACATTTAAGGAAAACCTTGAGTTCTTTGGCAGCCTGTATGGTTTATCAGGATTTAAACTTAAAAGCCGCATCAGCGAATTGTTTGATATTTTTGGTTTAAACCAACATGCAAATAAAAAGATTGATCAGCTTAGCGGCGGTTGGAAACGAAGGATCAACCTGGCGGTTGCATTGATTCATAATCCTGATTTGCTCATTCTGGACGAACCCACTGCCGGTCTCGACATTGAAATCCGAAACGAATTATGGGCACTGATCGGAGAATTGAAAAAAAAGGAAATCTCTATTCTGCTGACAACCCATTTGCTCGAAGAAGCTGAGAACCTCTGCAACAGGATAGGAATCCTGCATAACGGAATGATACAGGCAGAAGGGACGATTGAAGAACTCAAAAAGTTAATTCCTGCCAAAAAAATTGCTATGGTCGAAACTCCGGATACCGAAAAACTCATCGAAAGAATAAATCAAAATGGCTGGCAGTACAGGTATTATAACAAGCGGCTGGCAATGCTGATGCCACAGGATTACAGCCTGAGTGAAATCATTAACCATTTTCCGGATGTGTCTTTGATTTCAATAGCAAAAAGGGATATAAGCCTTGAGCACATTTATTACGAGGTGTTGCAAAAAAATGCAGAAATTCCTATTTAAACCGGGAGTTAAAGTCGTCATTTGTTTTCCATGAAATAAAAAAGGTAATCCTTATTAAAGATCACCCTTGTCTCCCCGGCAGGGCTCGAACCTGCGACCCATTGATTAAGAGTCAATTGCTCTACCAGCTGAGCTACGGAGAGTATTTATTATTAAACGGACAGGATTCGAACCTGCGACCCTCCACGACGTAAAGCCGCGAGGCTCTGCCAACTGAGCTACGGAGCGCAGGGCGGCAAAATTAGAAAAATATTACTGATTATTCTTAATTATCTTTGTCAAAAATATTCATTCTTGACTTCTAAACCCGGTAATAAAAAATCTGCACTTAAAGTCAATAAAGGGATTGACCCTCCGCTTTCATTCAATCCTGATGCAATAAAACGGTTCAAAATGACCCGAAAGGAATTGCATGAAGTTAAAGAATATGCCGGCGGCATCATTTCCGGAAACCGGACTATTTTGAGCAAAGCCATTACACTCATCGAAAGTTCTTTACCCCAGCATCAAAAGGTAGCCAGAGAAGTTATTGAAAAATGCCTGCCCTTTTCAGGAAATTCAGTAAGAATAGGTATAACGGGTGTTCCTGGTGTCGGTAAAAGTACTTTTATTGAAGCCCTTGGTACCCATCTTACCGGTCAGGGACATAGACTTGCCGTCCTTGCCATTGATCCGAGCAGTCAAAGAACAAAAGGCAGCATACTCGGTGACAAAACCAGGATGGAGACGCTGGCCAACGATCCAAATGCATTTATTCGTCCCTCGCCATCGGCAGGTTCGGTGGGTGGTGTGACCCAAAAGACAAAAGAGATCATCATCCTGTGCGAGGCAAGTGGTTTTGATACCATTTTTGTAGAAACAGTGGGTGTTGGCCAGTCGGAAACCGCGGTTCATTCCATGGTTGATTTTTTTCTTTTATTGATGTTAGCGGGTGCCGGTGATGAACTCCAGGGGATAAAGCGCGGTATTATTGAAATGGCTGATGCCATCATCATAAACAAAGCCGATGGGGATAATTTTGATAAAGCCCTTGCTGCAAAACAGGTATATTCCAATGCTGTTCATCTGTTCCCGCCCTCAAACTCCGGCTGGACACCCCAGGTTGATGTTTGTTCTTCATACACAAAAATGGGGATAAATAAAGTCTGGGAAATCATTGTAAGTTATTGCAATTTTTCAAAAAAAAGCGGCTACTTCCATGATAACCGCATGGATCAAAACCGGAATCATTTTTACGACACTCTTCATGAGAACCTGTTAAGCAGGTTTTATTCGCGAAAAGACCTTAAAGAATTACTTTCTAAGTTAGAAAAGGAAGTTGTCACCGGACACCAGACACCCTTTTCAGCGGCTCAGCAGTTACTTGATAGTTATTTTGAAATGTAAATGAAATGTCCTTTTATTACTGAGAATAAGGATTTAGGATGATAATATTTTTTAAATTGTTTTATGGATTTTCGGTTTTCGGGGAAACAAAACAGATAAAAGGATAAAAAATCCCAGGATTGAAATAATCACCAGCAATGCTTCGTTGGTCGAAAGCGGAAGATGGATCAGCATTTTTAAACCGACAAATCCAAGCAAAAAGGCAAGCCCAAGTTTTAAAAAGCGGAATCGGTTTACCATATCACTCACTAAAAAGAATAAGGAGCGTAATCCCAGTATTGCGAAAATGTTAGAAAAGAAAACGATAAATGGATCACGTGTTACCGAAAAAACTGCAGGCACCGAATCCACCGCAAATAATACATCTGAAAACTCGATGACCATTAACACTATGAAAAGAGGTGTGATAAACAACTTTCTATTTTCCCTTAGCCAGAATCTGTCGGTTTCATCCTTCTTCTTAATGGAAAAAATCTTACCTAAAAAAACAACAACAGGATGATGTTCGGTATCCACTTTCTGCGATTCCCTGCCTGAAACAAATTCCCATCCCATCTTGAAAGCTATAATCACGAGGAATCCCCCGAAAATATAGAGGACCCACTCGAACCTCTGAATCAGCGCACTGGCGACAAAAATGAAAATAAACCGAAAGACGACCGCTCCTAAAATTCCCCAGAACAGAACTTTTTTGTAAAACCGGTTCGGAATATTAAAGGACAGGAAGATCATGATGATGACAAAAATATTATCAATTGAAAGAGAATACTCAATAATATACCCGGTCAGGTATTCAAGTGACAGGTTATGGTTGTACAGTTTAATCGCTTCAGTAAATGATAAACCTTCAATATTGATCTCATGTCTGAACTTTTCGATGTTGGTTTGGATGGATTGGATATCCTGAAAGTCATGTAATTTATGGCCAAAAAACCTCAAACCAATATAAAATGAAAGTGAAAGAGCCACCCAGGCTATAGTCCAGTAAAGAGCTTCGCGAAAAGGAAGTGTATGGCTTTTTCTGCCTATAACTACAAGATCAACCAGCAATACAGCCAGTATTACGATCAAAAAAAGAGTGAAAAATATTATTTCATTCATGTGTAAAAAACGATTTGGGCTGTAAAAATAGGCAAAGAATTTCAAAATCAGAAAACGATAAGTTCATTACAATTTCATTCAAAAAGCTGGAATTATTTTTATTTTAGCCAAAATTTGATAGCAGATGGCGAGGATCATAACTTACAATGTTAACGGTATCAGAGCGGCGGTTCAAAAGGGATTTCTATATTGGTTAAATGCCACCAATGCAGATATCATTTGCATACAGGAAACCAAAGCACAGCCCGACCAGCTCCCGGTTTTTGAACTTACGGAAATGGGCTACAAAACTTATATCCATTCGGCAGGGAAAAAGGGTTACAGCGGAGTTTCCATCGTCAGCAGATTGGAGCCCGATCATGTTGAATACGGGATGGGAATTGAGAAATACGATTGTGAAGGCCGGATGATCAGGGCGGATTTTGGCGATATTTCAGTGATGAGTGTTTATCATCCTTCCGGCTCAAGTGGAGAGATAAGGCAGGTCTTCAAGATGATGTGGCTCGGGGATTTTCAAAGATATATTGATCGTTTGAGGAAAGAACGGCCCAACCTTATCCTGTCGGGCGATTTTAATATCTGCCATAAACCCATTGACATTCATGATCCGATAAGAAATGCGACCTGTTCCGGATTTTTGCCCGAAGAACGGGAATGGTTGTCGGGATTCATGAATAGCGGATTCATTGATACTTTCCGTTACTTTAACAAGGAACCGCATCAATACACATGGTGGAGTTTCAGAGCAAATGCCAGGGCTAAAAACCTGGGTTGGCGCATTGATTACAACATGGTGAGCAATTCCCTGGAAAAGAAATTAAAAAGAGCGCTGATTCTACCGCAGGCAAAACATTCCGACCACTGCCCTGTGATGCTGGAGATGGAAATGTAGTCCAAGGTTCCAGGTTCTATGTTTAACTGTTTACAGTTCAAGGTTTAAAAGTTAAAGAATAATAATCCGGCGATTCGGAAATTCAGTTGCCATGCAATGTTAAATTGCAATACTGTCCTGAAACAAAAAAAACTTCTCTCATAAGCCCAATTAGAATGGAATTCGGAGACCATCTATATCGGTCATGAATTATGATTTTAGCCTAAAGTAAAATCAACCCGGTTGGTTTGAAACTACATATAAATATCTACGTATTGAATAGTTTACATATTTTATTAATTAGATGTATAGTTTATATATTTTTACGGCTAACATAAAAGTAAAAAATACTAAATAATGGTTTATATGAAAAAAATTATCCTGTTTTCATCCTTTCTGTTCATTGTGACATCTTTAAATGCTCAGCCACCTGAAGCATTCAAATACCAGGCGGTAGTTCGTGATGCCGGTGGCGACATTGTGTCTGACCAGCTTGTCGGAATTAAAATCAACATTCGAAATGCGATCCCAGCAGGTACTATAATTTATCAGGAAACCCATACTCCCGTCACCAATCTATTCGGACTGGTGAACCTTGAAATCGGGAACGGGGCTCCGACAATTGGAACATTTGATGGGATTAACTGGCAATCGGAATCAAAATTTCTTGAGGTTCTGATTGATCCGTTGGGCGGAATCAATTACGTTTCAATGGGTACTTCCGAACTGCAAAGTGTTCCTTATGCCTTATTCTCAAAAAATTCATCCGACTCATATTGGAATAAGTCAGGTAATAATATTTACTATGACCTTGGTAATATTGGCATAGGAATAACTAATCCTGCACAGGCTTTAGATATTTATAGCAAATTCCAGATTAATAACAACGGAAATATTGTAAAACTTAATAATGTAACTACTAATTTCCCTTCGGCAAATGCAGCAGGTGTCCTAACCAATAATGGTTCGGGTGCTTTAACATGGTCCCCGGCTGGAAGCAGCAGCTGGGCGCTTACCGGAAATACTGGTACTAATCCGGCAACCAACTTTATTGGCACTACTGATAATGTGGCTTTGGTATTTAAAACGAATGGAAATAAAGCAGGGCTGATAGATCCGGGTGGCAATACGGGAAATACTTCCTATGGATATCAGACTTTCAACAGCCTCTCTACAGGAGCAGATAATACCGCTACCGGGTATCAGGCTCTTTTTTCCATCACCACCGGAATAAGCAACACTGCATTGGGCCGAAATGCTCTTTTAAGCAATACTAAAGGAAATTTTAATACAGCAATCGGGGGCGGCACACTGGGTTCTAATTCCACTGCAGGCCAGAATATTGCTATCGGAACAGATGCATTAAATCTGCAGGATTATTATAATAACAACACTGCGTGGAACAGCGATAATGTTGCTGTAGGTTTTCTGTCATTAGTTAATAACTATCCTGATGACGTCAGCAATGGTATTCAAAATACGGCTATCGGAAATTACTCGCTTCAAACCAACATCACAGGATACCACAATACCGCTGTCGGTTATGGTGCAGATGTAAGTTATGACAATCTAACCAATGCTACGGCTATCGGCTATATGGCAAAAGTTGGCGCAAGCAACAGTTTGATATTAGGAGGTACTGGTGATGATGCTGTAAGAGTTGGTATTGGAACCACGACCCCTTCATCAACATTATCAGTGGGAGCGTCTTCGCAATTTCAGGTGAACTCCACCGGTAATATTATAAAGATAAATAATGTTACTACTAATTTTCCTGCGGCAAATTCATCCGGTGTTCTTACCAATAATGGTTCAGGGACGTTAACGTGGGCCGCAATAGGAAGCAGCTGGTCGCTAACAGGAAATGCAGGCACTGTGGATGGTACTAATTTTATTGGTACTACTGATAATATCCCATTTAATATAAAAGTAAATAACCAGAAAGCCGGAAGAATTGATTTAATGTATAATACATTTTTTGGTTATCAGAGCTGTAATGCTTATACCACAGGGGCTGGTAATACTGCCATTGGAGACAAATCGCTTTATGGAAATGAAACGGGAAGCTTTAATACTGGTATAGGAAGGAATTCTCTTTATTCCAATGTTGCCGGCGACGGCGCTACAGCCATTGGATACAGAGCCATGCAATATGCAAATAATTCTCCCACCTCATTCACCAGTTATAATGTAGCTGTTGGCTACGAGGCATTACGTGGATCCAGCACTGCATCAAACAACACCGGCAGCCGGAACTCTGCCATTGGATACCAAACGCTTTTGAGCAACATAACCGGAGAATACAACACCGCCTGCGGAATGCAGGCACTTTATGCCAATACAACTGGGATATTCAATACTTCCCTTGGATACCGGGCTCTCTATTCCAACACCGAAGGTAGCTACAATACAGCCATTGGCTTAAATGCCCTAACTGAAAACCTAACAGGCAGCAACAATACAGCTTTGGGGTATTTTGCCGGATACTTAGCTGCCTCAAATACCAGCGGTACTGGAAATACTTTTATTGGTAATTATGCCGGGCCAAACGCAGATGGGTTAAGTAATGCCACAGCCCTTGGCTTTGGTGCCATAGCCAGGGGAAGTAATAAAGTACAGATCGGGAACATTTTCGTTGACGGACTTTATTTTGGTACATCCAATAATTTATCCCTTAATGTTGCTGCCTACGGAAATATGTGGTATAATACTACAACCGGAGAGATCCAACGCATGTCCTCCTCAAAAAGATACAAGACAGGGATTACCGATCTTGAAATAAATACCTCAAAAATTTATAATTTAAGAGCTGTTTCTTATTCCGGGACAAATGATGAAGTGCGCTATTTCGGGCTTATTGCCGAAGAGGTTGCCGAAGTAATGCCGGAACTTGCAGAGTTTGCAAGAGAAAAAGATGTGATAAAAGGAAGCACTTCCGATAAGCTAATACCCGATGCAGTTAAATATCCTCTTTTATCAGTGCTGTTGCTTAATGAAGTTCAGAAACATGAAAAGATAATAATTGAGCAGCAAAAACAAATTGAGAGGCTGGATGAAGAAAATACCAATCTTAAATCTCAAATCTCAATTTTGAAGTCAGATTTTGAAGAAAGAATTAAAGCTATCGAAAAGGTGGTTGGTGACAAGTAAGCAACAACATTCCGGGGATGTTAAAAGAGTGTCTATTATCAAAGGTCAATTATTTTATTATTTAATTCCTGTTTTGGAATAATTATCATCTTTGCATCAGGTTTTAGTTGCATTTGAATATTACTGCCGTTATGCTATCATTTGAAAATACCGAGATCGCTTTTAAGCACAGATCGGATAAGGATTTACGCCGGGCTTACCTTTTGTTCAGGATGATCAATAGCAATACCCTGGTTTATTTTGGCAAAAGACTGGTACAATTTGCCCTCGGGTTAAAAATACCTGTCGGATGGGCGGTGAAGCCAACCATTTATTCTCATTTTGTGGGAGGAGAATCCATAAGTGATTGTCAAAAGAATGTCAGGGACCTCGAAAAGGCAGGAGTTAAAGCCATACTCGATTATTCGGTTGAGGGAAAAGAATCGCCAGATGAAATAAACAGGGCTTTGGATGAAACCTTAAAAACAATTTTCAATGCTTCAAAGGATGCAAATGTGCCCTTTGCTGTTTTCAAACCCACAGCATTTACCACGCGCAATGTTCTTGAAAAGGTGAGCGCCGACATTGATTTAACGGAGGATGAAAAAAAGGAAGCTCTCAATTTCAGAACCCGGGTGAATAAACTTTGCAGTACTGCTTTTGAAAATAATGTCCCGATACTGATTGATGCTGAAGATTCATGGTTTCAGAATTTCATTGACGAGGTAGTGTACGAAAACATGGAAAAATTCAATAAAGAGAAAGCCATCGTCTTCAACACTTATCAGATGTACCGTCGCGACCGGCTGGATGCTTTGCGAACAGCTTATGGGATGGCTGTGCAGAAAGGATATTTCCTGGGAGCCAAATTCGTTCGGGGCGCCTACATGGAAAAGGAACGTGCCCGGGCTGCTGAAAAAGGCTATACTGACCCCATTCATCCCGACAAGGAAAGTACCGACCGCGACTACAATGCAGCTTTAAAGTTCTGCATCGAACATCTCGAAAGGATTACTATTTTTAACGGAACTCATAATGAATACAGCTCACGTTACCTTACTGAGTTAATGACCGACCACAAAATAGCCAAAAATGATCCGCGTTGCTGGTTTTCGCAGTTATTCGGCATGAGCGATCATATCAGTTTTAACCTCGCAAGCGAAGGGTACAATGTTGCAAAGTATTTACCTTTCGGGCCGGTAAAATCCGTATTGCCCTATCTGATCAGGCGAACTGAGGAGAATACTTCAATCGCTGGTCAGACCGGACGAGAATTAAGCCTGATAATAAAGGAAAAAGAACGGAGAAAAAGGAGTCTGTGAGTCTAAAGTATTAAGTCCTTAGTCTTTTCTTTAGAAGGCAGTTCTCAGTTCTCAAGTCTCTTTTGTCAATACTTCCCTTTCTACCTGCGCCAGTTCTCCACCGCAATATACCAGCTTGTTTTATAGATTGATGACCTTTCAAGTGCGTAATCATTGAAAGAAAAAGGATTTTCAACGAGATTGAAGTAGAACCGGATGGACAACAGGTTCGACCTTTCGCCGTAAATCCATTCCTCTTCCCCGTTTTTCCTGTACACTTCAGACGGTGGGCCATAGATGATATAAACGATACCCCTGTCGGTCTTCCAACCTTCCTTAAAAGAAGTAAACATTTGATTGGCTGCAACGACCCTCTGGTAGTATCTTGCAATCATGTTTTTTGCCCTTTCCGGCTGGTTTGTCGCCCGTTCGAGCCAGAAACTATCAACGGCTGTTTTATAGTCGGAATAATTCATCAGGTCATCAAATTCTCTCTGGGTCGTTAGATACCGGAGCGGTTTGAGTGCCTGCAGCGGCGATTCAATTTCCGGATAACCCTCATCGAACCTGAAAAGGGTCAGCCCTTCAGTTTGTGTGGGATCGGTCTGAATTAGATAAATTCCCGGATACCGCAAGCGCATGAATTCTGTTTCGCCCTGAAACATAAAAAGTGTATATAAGCTATCGGCATTTATCTGAACCGGGACAATTTTTTCAACAGAAAAAGGAGTCTTTGCAATGGGTTGTTCTTTATTGTAATAACGGATTGTCACTTGTTTCGCACTGTCCGAATTGTACCTGATCCTGAATTGCTCATCACTTGAAAGGGATAGGTTAAAAACCGGATCATTGTCTTTGTCCACGACCAGGAAATTCTGACTGCTGATTTTACTGCTTTTGGATACCGTAATAAATTCCGTGACCGAATTTTTATCCTGCCGGTTTATATCCGATAATTTTATCTTTAACAGGTATTCACCCGGAAAAGTAGCCCGGATATCAAAATTAACTTGCATTTCTGTTTCCAGTCCAAAACTAATTGTATCCCGAAAAACCAGGGAACCCGTATCAACAGCCAGCTTCGACTCGTATGAATCAAACAACTCATAAGATATTTTGAAATCCGATTCGTGTGTTCCGGTTCGGAGATTGGTAGTATAAAGCAGGTCCTTTAATTTCACCGAAAGGTAAACGATTGATTTCTCCTCAGATTCGTGGTAAATTACGGCATCAAATGAGGTAAAACGGTTCTCATCATATAAGGATGCAAGGTTGATCCGGTTCAATTTTTTGCCTTTTGGCTTTTCGGCTTTCAGTTCGGGTGTACTTAGAAAGCATAAGAACACTAAGCATGTTAGAAATATACCGCAATTAAAAGCGTTCGCAAAAAATAAATGAATCTTCCGGTTCATGAAATATTCTATCTTTTGAAAGTATGGAAAGTACCAGAAGGCAAATAACTTTTTCATAATGATTTTATCAGTTGTCATAACTTTCAAGAAACTTGTCGGGGATTGATTTTGTTGTCTTTGCTCCTAATTTTTTAAGCGCTTCCACCTGCCTGATAATATTTCCCCTGCCGTCGGAAAGTTTGTTTTTCGCTTCATCATAAGTCTTGCTTACCCTTCCGATCTGAAGTCCCAGATCTTCAAGATCCTTTAGGAAACCGACAAATTTATCATACAGCGCTCCGCCCTGACTGGCTATTTCCATGGCATTCTGCGTCTGCTTTTCGTGTTTCCAGATGGAAGCAACGGTTCGTAAAGTTGCCAGCAATGTCGTCGGACTAACCATTACTATTTTCTTTTCCCAGGCAAAATTGAAAAGGTCCACATCGGCCTGTATAGCGGCGCTGAAAGCCGATTCAATGGGCATAAAAAGCAGCACGAAATCGGGCGTGTCGAAAAGGGAAGCATTCGTATAATTTTTTTCACTCAACCCCTTTACATGGTTTTTGATGGAGTCAATATGCTGTTTAAGATAGCCATCACGTAAATCCTGGTTCTCATTATTTATGTAAGCTTCATAAGCCACCAGCGAAACTTTGGAATCAATAATGATATGTTTGTTTTCAGGCAGCCGGACGATCACATCCGGACGAAGCATTTCACCGGATTCATTTCTCGCTGTAACCTGTGTATCATATTCCTGTCCTTTCACAAGCCCTGAGCGTTCAAGAACCCTTTCGAGGATAACTTCGCCCCAGTTTCCCTGTTTTTTGCTGTCCGACTTTAAAGCACGGGTAAGATTGTTGGCCTCCTCGCTGATCTTTGAATTGAGGTCGTATAGTTTTTTTAATTCTGCCTTCAGGTCGGTTTGATCCTTGATACCTTTCTGGTAAGTGTCTTCCACTTTCTTTTCGAAATTCAGGATTTTTTCCTTTAGCGGATTCAGAATATCGCCAATGTTTTTCTGGTTTACTGAGGTAAACTCCTGTGAGTTTTGTTTCAGGATTTTGTTGGCGATGTTTTCAAATTCCGTAGTAAATTTTTTCTGTATTTCTTCCAGTTCTTTCTTATGCGTTTCGAGTTTTTCGATCAGGATTTTATTTTCCGTCTCTGCCCGTGCGATCCGGTTGTTAAGCTCCTCATTTTTTCTTCGTTCAAAATCAAATTCTTCCGCTTTTTTATCTTTTTGCAATACCAGTTCATTGTTTTTTTCAATGAGGATTCCCTTTTCCCTGTCGAGAACATTCAATTCCATAACTTTGTTTTTCTCGGCTTCGCTTATTTTCAGCAGGAAGTCCTTTTCCATCCGGCTATTTTTATTCTTCAACGCCAGCCATGTAATTACAGCACCAATTGCCAATCCGGCTATTACCCATAAGATTTCCATAGAATTATTTTCTGTAAAATTAATCTTTTAAATAATTATTAGTTGCTCGTTTCACTTTCCTGATGATCTGACCGGGTATTTTTCTTGTTACTGGTTGCTGGATACTGGTTACTGGTTAGCCCACCTCTCTTCCTTTTGGCGAGTCCACCTGATGGCTGCCACTGCCGCTGCCGACTGCTCATTGCCGACTACTTACTGCCACTGCCGCTGCCACTGCCACTGCCCCTGACACTGCCACTGCCCCTGCTACTGCCCCTGCCACTGCCCCTGCCGCTGCCCCTGCCGCTGCTACTTTCTCTTAAAACCCGATTAAGGTAAGTATAGTTTTTCCCCATTTATCTATTATATTGGTAATTTGAAAATAAAACGCTAATTTTATTGCCTTCAAATCCGAAGTTTAATGAAAAAGAGAATTTTCATTTTCGTTTTGCCATTTTGTTTCCTCATCAGTTTTTTTAATTACACATTAAATGCCCAAAATATCACCCAGCCCCAGCCTTATGGCGGTAACCGGTTGATGAAGGAGTTTGTCAGGGAAGAAATGGTTTATCCCGAAAAAGCCTTAAAAGAGAGTATGGAAGGAACAGTCGTCGTTTCGTTCAATGTTAATGCTGATGGTAAAACCGGTGATTTTAAAATTGCAACCTCAGCATCCGATGAACTTGACAAAGAAGCCATCAGAATTTGCAGGTA
Organism: Bacteroidales bacterium; assembly: GCA_020052415.1. Lineage (GTDB taxonomy): Bacteria > Bacteroidota > Bacteroidia > Bacteroidales > JAADJA01 > JAADJA01. The sequence goes on from JAGVPB010000010.1 coordinate 74,960, forward strand.
TATCCTTTGGTATCCGGCAACGGATTTGGGACGACCGGTTGCTTACAGGCACTCCCTGGAAATCAAGTTCGACATAAAGAAGTATGAAAATATAGTTAAATCCCGGGGTTATGATAAAATAAATTTTCCTTATACACCGATAGATACAGGTAACATCGTTTACAAAATATCTGATATTTCAGTGCCGCCGAAGCCTGTATTTACAAGTAAGGATTTTAATTTGAGCAGTTTTATTTCAAACAATCTTCATTATCCCGAAACAGCTTTCAAACAAAACATCTCCGGCCTGGTGCGGTTAAAATTTGTGGTCGAACCCAGCGGAAGGATTTCAAATCTTCTGACTGAAAAAACCGTTGGCGGAGGCTGCACCGAAGAAGCCATTCGTGTGGTTAAGATGATCAGGTGGTATCCGGGAATAAAGAATGATGTTGCAGTACGATCCTGGATGACGCTCGATATCACATTCGACATTGCTAAAAAGTCGGTCAGCGGAACCATCCCTGCTCCGGGGCAGGTGCATTGAGTTTGAGGACTGTTTTATTGATATTAACTTTGTCATGAAACTATTATCGTTGATTATTTCATTTTCGTTACTAATTTTCAGTATTTATTCACAGGATTCCATTTACTTTAACAATGTTTATCAGCAAAATAACAACTTTTCGGTAGGTATGACTATTCTGGAAACTGAAGATGGTTATATCGGTTATGGAGGAACCGAGGACCCCGGCAATATTGGACAGATGTTGTTATTATTCAAAATTGATAAGCAGGGTGAAGAAATGATCTGGAAGCCTTTTGGGGAGAATTACCATTCCTATTATTATGGGAATGTAGGTGGAGCAATGATAAAAACCAATGATGGTAATTTTGCACTTGCATATCATGCTGCAAATAATGGAATAGGTTACTCGACTTTGCTTAAACTTAATAGTAATTTAGACACACTCTGGAAAAAGAATTATACGACTGAAAACTATTGGACCCTATCAATGAATGCTATTCAAACTGCGGATAAAGGATATATTTTAACAGGAAGTGCAAAACCCGGTACAAATGATTTTTGGGACGTTCTTGCACTAAAGACTGACAGCCTTGGAAATATGCAATGGTATCAATCCTATGGTACTGGTTTACAGGAACAAGGCGAAAGTATTATTGAAACCCCCGATGGTGGCTACCTTATCGGTGGTTTCAGGTACAATCCGCCGGTATATCACTCTCTGGATGCCCTGGTAATAAAAACCGACAGTCTCGGCAATGAGGAATGGACCAAAACCTACGGCAATCCTTATGTGGATGATGACATGGCTCATGTTGCTTTGGCTGACGATGGGAATTTTTTAATAGCTACTGTTTATGGCGAATGGATAGTCAGCCCTGGCACGAGAACCGGAAGAATTTACCTTGTAAAAGTAAACAATGAGGGCACAACCATCTGGCAACAAAAAATCGCACCAAAAATGTATCATTGTAATATCAGGAACATCCGTGAAACAATTAATGGAGATATAGTGGCTACCGGGTTTTATTATCCAGATACGACCACTGATTTTATATTGAATGGTTGGTTTTATAAATTCAATCAGGAAGGAGATAGTATTTGGTTTCGAGATTATTATCATTATTTTGACCAATATGCTGAAAATTTGTTGTATGACGTTTGTCCTTGTCAGGATAAAGGTTATATCGGTATAGGTTATGCCCGTCCCGGAGCAGGCGGCAGCACTGAAAAAATGTGGGTCATAAAAGTTGACAGCATGGGCTGCGATACTGCGGGATGTGCAACTGGGACATTTACTAAAGAATATTCCTTAAACTTTGATAAGAAAATCACTGCTTACCCAAACCCCGCTTCTTCCGAAATTACACTCACCTTCCAAAACACCGATCATCATACCAACATGCTCCTTGAATGCTACAACATTTACGGGCAAAGTATTCATGCCGAAAAAATATGGAAAGGGCAGCAACAAACGAAGATTGATTTGCAGGGATGGGCGAAAGGGTTGTACTTTGCGGTTATTAAGAGCAATCAAAAAGTTGCAGGTACCTGCAGATTTATAAAAAAATAAGAATCATAAATATTTCTTAAAGTTCATCGGCGAAAAACAGTTTTACAAGATGCAGATGCCGATAGGATAAGTTCATTCCCTCATCCAAATAGACTTATCCACCCAAACTCCTTTACCTTCTGCAAAAGTTCCATGTTCAACAGTCCGGCAAATTGCCTACTACTGATTGCCTACTGCTCTCACCTTTGGCGAGACCTACTGCCCTCTTTTTACTTTTTACTTTTATCTTTTATCTTTTTCCTTTTATCTTTTATCTTGTCCTCTCCTCTCAATCCCCTAACTTTGCCACATGATTTATCCGCGAAATTTTGAAGAAAAGGTCGGCTTTAACAGGATCAGGGAGATGCTGCGTGAGCTGTGCCTGAGTCCTTCGGGTGAAGCTTACGTGGACAGAATCCGTTTTATTTCGAACTATGATCTTTTGGTTAAACTGCTGTCCCAAACTGAAGAATTCCGGCAACTTATTTCGATGCCGGGCAATTTCCCTTCAAATGATTATTTCGACCTGACACCTGAACTTACACGAATAGCCATTGAAGGAACGTATATAGAACAGGAAAAACTGTTTGATTTAAGATCCTCGCTCGCTACTATTAACGAATGTGTGAAATACATTTCGAAACAGGAACCGGGAAAGTTTCCGGAATTGAGGTCTTTGATAAATCCTGTAAATATTGAACCCGAAATCGTTAATCGTATTGATAAGATTATTGATAATGCAGGAAAAATAACTGACAGTGCTTCCCGCGAACTTGGGGAAATCAGGAAAAAGCTGGCGTCAAAACGTTCTTCAATTGACCGGAAAATAAAGTCCTCATTGCAACAGGCGATAAAATCCGGTTGGGTTAACAGCGATACTGAAGTCACCATTCGCAATGGCCGTCAGGTTATTCCGGTTCCCGCAGCCTATAAGAGGCAACTCAGGGGATTTATCCACGACCAGTCGGCAACCGGCCAAACGGTTTATATCGAGCCGGAAGAAATCTTCGAAACCAACAATGAAATAAGAGAAATTGAAGCTGAAGAGCGAAGGGAAATCATACGAATTTTAAAGGAGGTCAGCAGTTTAATCAGGCCCGAAATCCCGGCGCTGCTTGAAGCCTATCGCATCCTCGGAATAATAGATTTTATCAGGGCTAAAGCAAAATTTGCCATTAAAATTAATGCTATAAAGCCGGAACTTGATCATGAGCCCGGGATAGATTGGAACCTTGCGGTTCATCCATTATTGTTTTTATCGCATCAGAAACAAAAGAAAACCGTTGTTCCTCTGAATATTAAGTTAAGCCGGGAGCAGCGCATCCTTGTCATTTCCGGACCCAATGCCGGCGGTAAATCTGTTTGCCTTAAAACCATCGGCCTTTTGCAATATATGCTGCAGTGCGGATTACTCATTCCCGTTGATGATGTTTCAAAATCGGGAATTTTTACCAGCCTGTTCATTGATATCGGCGATGAACAGTCGCTCGAAAATGATCTGAGTACTTACAGTTCTCACCTGACCAGCATGAAATATTTTGTGCAAAATTCGGATTCATCCTCATTGTTTTTAATTGATGAATTCGGAACCGGAACCGAGCCGCAGCTTGGGGGCGCCATTGCTGAAGCCGTTCTCGAAAAGCTAAACTCAAAAGAAACATTCGGTGTGGTTACTACCCACTATTCGAACCTCAAGCTGATGGCAGGTAAAGAAAACGGCATTGTTAACGGGGCGATGTTGTTCGATAGTAAAGCAATGCAACCGCTTTACCAGTTAAGTATTGGAAAACCCGGCAGTTCATTTGCCTTTGAGATCGCGAGAAAAATCGGATTTCCTAAAGCTATTTTACAAAATGCTGAAAAGAAGGTTGGAAAAAAGCAGCTTGATTTCGATCAGCAGTTGCAGCAGCTTGAAATTGATAAGTCTGAGATTTTGAAAGAAAAGCAAAAGCTTTCTGATTCGAAGGAACAGTTATCCAGGATCACCGAAAAATATCACAAGCTTAACAATAGCCTTGAAACCCGGAAATCGGAAATTATTTTAGCAGCCCAAAAGGACGCAGCCCAACTGATTGAATCGTCAAACAAACTGATCGAAAACACAATTAAAGAAATAAGGGAATCACAGGCTGATAAGGAAAAAACCAAATTACTCCGTGCTGATTTAAAAGTCAGGCAGAAAAATATAATCAGTCAGGTCCCGGGAATAAAATTAAAAAAGAAAAAAGAAAAACCGGCTGCACCTTCTGAGATCACATTCAATAAAAAGGAAGCAATAACAATCGGTGATGTAATAAAAATAACCGACCAGAATGTCATGGGTGAAGTCCTGGAGATCAATGATGACGAGGTAGTCATCGGTTTTAATTCCGTTCGTTTTAAAACCCGGATCAGCAGGATAGAAAAGATCAGTAAAGAGGAAAGCAAGAATCTTCCCAAACTCACAGTTCATTCAAAAAGGTCAGATGTGATCAATGACCTGAATGACAAACTGGCAACTTTCAATCTGCAGCTTGATGTAAGGGGGCAACGCGGAGAGGCAGCCATTGATCTGGTTAAGCATTATGTTGACGATGCAATTTTACTCAATATCCGTGAAGTAAGAATCCTGCATGGCAAAGGGTTTGGCATTCTCAGGACAATGATACACGAGTATCTACGAACACTTCCGGAAATAAAACAATTCCACGATGAGCATATTGAACGTGGAGGGCAGGGAATTACTGTAGTGATACTTAAGTGATATGCTGGCACTGTATTTGATAGCCTTATTCCCAAGTTTAAAATAGCATATAACATGATAGATACTTTGAAACCGATACATTTGAATTATCCGAATTTTGATAAAGTGATTGGTAAAACCACGATCCTGGTTGATTTCTGGGCCGAATGGTGTGGACCCTGCAAGGCTCAGGATCCCATTCTTGAAGAAGTAGCAAAGGAACTGAATGGTAAAGCATTAGTTGGAAAAGTGAATGTAGATGATAACAGGACACTTGCGAGTAAGTACGGTATCATGAATATTCCTACTATGATCTTATTTAAAAACGGACAGAAAGTCCACCAGTTTGTCGGAGTTCAGTCAAAGGAAAAGATAATTAACGCCGTTTTACAAAACCTTTAATCTTATATAGCAAAAATGGAATCAGGTAGTATTGTCACCTATTTAGTTACCGGGTTGGTCCTGGGATTTATCCTTTATACATACCTTAAAAACCGAAAAAGAATGAACCGGCCACCTTCGGAAAATGTTAAAGAATTGACGGATGATAATTTTTCATCTGTAATAAAAAACGGTGTTTCGCTTGTTGACTTCTGGGCTGCCTGGTGCGGGCCATGCAGAGTTCAGGGACCCATTGTGGATGAAGTAGCTGATGAAATGATTGACAGGGCAAATATCTGCAAGCTGGATATTGATAATCATAAAAAAATAGCATCCAGGCTTGGGATTCAGAGTATTCCTACAATAATGATCTTTAAGGATGGAAAAATGGTTCAAAAATTTGTGGGAGTAAAATCGAAAACCGTTCTGGTGCAGGCAATAAATTCATACATTTTATAAAATAAACCCAATGCAGAATCAGGATATTTCTCAACCTTCAGCCGGGAAAAAACTGTTAAAAAAATTTCCGCTGATCGCAATAGCCGGATTGGTAGCAGGAGCTGTCGGTGGTTATATTTATTATTCCACTGTCGGATGTGTTTCCGGCACCTGTGCCATAACCTCCAATCCCTGGATGAGTACAATCTGGGGAGGGGCTATTGGATATCTTGTATTCGATACATTCAATTTCAGGAAGAAGAAAAGTCAGGATCAATAAGACCAGGCTGGATTTAAATACCCAGAAATGCCCGTTCTTTTTTAGAGAGCGAAATCACTACCAGATGATAAGAATGGTCTGTCCATTCATAAATCATTTCATCATCCACCGTACCATCAACAATAATAGTATTCCAGTGTTTTTTATTCATGTGATAACCCGGCTGGACTGAAGGATATCTTTCCCTTAAATCAACTGCTTTTTCAGGATCACATTTAAGGTTAAGGCTAAAAGGCCCTTCAAGATCGGTAAGTGCAAACATCTTTCCCATTACTTTAAAAACCAGTGTAGTTTCATCAAAGGGAAAATGTTCAGTTACTCCTTTCTTCGAAAGACAATACTCTCTGAAATGTTCAATATTCATCAATCCTTGTTTTTTCAAAAGTATAAATAATCAAGAAAATTACCCTTATTTTTAAATGATTTATATTTTTTATCTTTGCACGCTATTTTTTAAAAAGCCGGAGTATAATAATAATTCAAAAGTCAGCAATCGGATTTGACTTAACGGCGATGATAAGATTGTAATAGCATTTAGATTTATAGTGCATTATTGTATAAGATACCCCGTTATCAGGTAGTGGTATCTCTGGTTGGAAAAAAAAATGACAAATGTTTTACACTACTTAATTTTCAATAAGAAAATAGTTCTGGCCATCAGATTTCAGGTTATTAAACTAAAAAATATTTTATGGGCTTGAAACAAAAAACAGCCGATCTCAAGAAAAGGATGCGGGAAGCGGTAAAGGGGGGAGGATCAAAAGCGATTGAGAAACAAAAGGCTATTGGTAAGAAAACTGCCCGTGAACGTATTCTTTCTATCCTTGATCCCAAATCCTTTCATGAATATGATCTTTTTGTAGAGCATGCCGGGAGGGATTTTGACATGGATAAAAAATACCTTCCCGGAGATGGTGTAATTACAGGAACAGGCACTATAAGTGGTTACCCGGTTTGTATTTATGCGCAGGATTTCACGGTAGCAGGGGGTTCGCTTGGCTGGGCTCATGCCAAGAAGATCATTAAGATCATGGATCACGCTATGAAATTGAAAATTCCTATCATCGGAATCAATGATTCCGGCGGTGCGCGTATTCAGGAAGGGGTAAATGCGCTTGCAGGCTATGGCGAGATTTTTTACCGTAATACTCAAGCTTCAGGCGTTATACCACAGATTTCAGTCATACTTGGACCTTGTGCCGGAGGTGCTGTTTATTCCCCTGCACTCACTGATTTTGTTTTTGTGGTCGAAAATGTTTCCAAAATGTTCATCACCGGCCCTGAAGTAATAAAGACTGTATTGGGCGAAGATATTTCGATGGAAGAACTTGGAGGAGCAAGGGTGCACGCTGAAATTACCGGCAATGCTCATTTTTTTGCCGAAAGTGAAGAAGAATGTTTTGATCAGATCAAGCACCTGATCAGTTTTATTCCCTGGAACAATGATAAAAAAGCTGAACCCTTCCCCAAAAAACCACCGAAAGCCAGAAAATATAATATAGATGAAGTAATCCCTGCCGATCCCAGACAGCCTTATGATGTTCGGGATATCATTAAATCCCTTTGCGATGATTCTGAATTCCTTGAAATCCAGGAACTTTTTGCAGCAAATATTATTATCGGTTTTGCAAGGATGGCCGGCCAAACTGTCGGATTTGTGGCAAACCAGCCTTTGGTGCTTGCCGGAGTACTTGATGTAGATTCATCTGATAAAGCCGCAAGATTTATAAGGTATTGTGATTCATTCAATATCCCATTGGTAACACTGGTTGATCTTCCGGGTTATCTGCCCGGCATTGAACAGGAACATGCTGGCGTTATACGTCATGGAGCAAAAGTTTTGTACGCTTATTCGGAAGCAACTGTCCCCAAGATTACTGTCATCATGCGAAAAGCTTATGGCGGTGGATATATTGCCATGTGTTCGACCCACCTGCGGGCTGATTTTGTTTGTGCATGGCCAACCGCGGAAATTGCAGTCATGGGACCTGAGGGTGCAGCGAATATCATATTCCGGAATGAAATAAAAGCAGCCGAAAATCCGGATGAAATGCGTAAACAAAAGATTAAGGAATATAAGAGCAAATTTGCAAATCCTTACGTGGCTGCTGCTTATGGCTTTGTTGATGCAGTTATCGAAGCCAAAGAAACTAGAAATTTTATTGTCCATGCCCTTGATGTTTCTTCCCTGAAAGTGGAAGTGGCTCCAAAAAAGAAACATGGCATTCCTCCCTTTTAATAAGGTTGATCTTTAGCAATTATAATTAAAAATTATTAAATTAAAATTATATTTATGGCTGAAACAAATAATGTTCAACAAGATTTAAAGAAAGGACAATTTAAATCTCTCCTGGTTGAAAATATTAAATATCGAACCATTCTTACAAAAAAATATCAGGATAAAAAGCCTTATACCCCAAAGGACTTTAAAAAAATAACTGCCTTTATACCGGGAACCATCACTAAGATATTTGTGACTCCTAAAAAAAAGGTCAAAGCCGGCGACAAACTTCTTAACCTGGAGGCTATGAAAATGGAGAATATTATCTTATCTCCTGTTGATGGGACAATAAAGCTGATTTCTGTGAAAGAAGGAGAAAAGGTAACCAAAGAAATGGTTTTGATCGAACTTCTGTAATCCGGGCCGATTGGTGTGCCTGATTATTCTCAAAAATTTATTTATTCATTGAAAGGATAGGTGTAATTTACATTATTTTTGCCTGTCCGGTAGAAATAATTTTTTATGAAGTATTTTCCGGGCATTTTAGCCCTGATAATTTTTTATTTAGAGTATTCGATTAATGATCAAACTAAAAACCGTAAAAGAAACTATTCATCAGCTTGAAGAAGTCAGAAAAAAGGGCAAATCCGTAGGATTTGTTCCCACAATGGGTGCACTTCATGAAGGTCATTTGTCCCTGATAAGGGAAGCAAAAAATGAGAATGATTTTGTGGTGAGCAGTATTTTTATCAATCCAATTCAGTTCAATAATAAAAATGACCTCGTAAATTATCCAAAAGACCTGAATAAGGATATTGATTTGTTGTTATCTGCAGACACTGATTTATTATTTCTGCCGACAGAAGAAGAAATGTATCCTGAACCTGTGACTGAAGTATTTGATTTTGGTGGCCTGGACGAAGTTCTGGAAGGAAAATTCAGGCCCGGACATTTCAAGGGTGTTGCAATTGTTGTTAAACGGCTTTTTGAAATAATAAAACCGGATAAGGCTTATTTTGGATTAAAAGATTATCAGCAGCTCCTTATTATTCATAGAATCACAAAAAACTATCATTTACCCGTTGAAATTATCCCTTGTCCTACCATTCGTGAGGATGATGGTTTGGCAATGAGTTCGCGGAATCAATTGCTTTCGAAACAGGAAAGGAAGCAGGCTATTTTACTTTATGAGGTACTAAAGATGGTCAAAATCCAGTCGGGATTTTCTTCAATAAATGAGGTCAAAACGCATGTTGACAGGCTTTTTCGCAAGACCAAAGATGTTAAGCTGGAATATTTTGAAATAGTTGATATGTACACGCTCGAACCATTAAAAGCCTGGGCACAGAGCAAAAATGTGATCGCATGTGTTGCAGCCTGGGTCGGAAATGTGCGCCTGATAGATAATATTATTTTATTTTCTTAATTTTGCCGGGCTATGGTGATACAAGTACTTAAATCCAAAATTCACAGGGCGACGATAACCGATTCTGACCTGAATTATATCGGAAGCATTGCCATTGATGAGGATCTGATAGAGGCAGCAAATCTGATTGAAAATGAAAAGGTTCATATTTATAACATCAACAATGGTGAACGACTTGAAACATACGTAATAAAAGGAGAGAGAGGATCAGGAATGATTTCCGTGAATGGAGCTGCCGCCCGTAAAGTTGCAATAGGAGATAAAATCATTATTGTTTCGTATGGTTCACTGGAACTCGAGGAGGCTAAGCGTTTTAAGCCCGTTATCATATTCCCGGATGAATTTAATAAACTGAAGTAATCGTTTTGAATAAAACCCTTTTAAATGCTTTCAAAGTAATATTTTTCCTTGGGCTGGGTATATTCTTTATCTGGCTGTTTATGCATAACCTTACTTCTGAAGAAAAAACCGATATTTTCACATCATTTAAAGGAGCCAATTATTGGTGGATAGCAGTTTCTCTGGTGATAGGAATTCTTAGTCATTTCAGCCGATCAATAAGATGGAAATTATTAATAGAACCTATGGGCTACAATCCCCGACTCAGAAACACTTTTCTTGCTGTAATGATCGGATATTTTGCAAACATGGCACTACCAAGACTTGGAGAAGTTACCCGATGTGGTATCCTCTCCCGGTATGAAAAGATTCCGATTCAGAAAGCATTCGGTACCGTTGTCACTGAAAGAGGCCTCGATTTGATCACACTCATGCTTGTCTTTCTCATAAATTTTTTCATTAATATTGACAAACTGGCGATTTTCAAAGAATCATTAATTTATATTAAGTTCTACGAACGATATAATCGGATAGAAAATCCTGGTTACATCTATTGGTTTGCAGCTTTTCTGACTGGATTAATTATTTTAATAATGATTCGGTTCCGGTATAAAATATCGCATACCCTGCTGTATAAAAAATTTAAAGAAATTATTCTTGGATTTTTTGAGGGACTGAAATCACTGTTAAAAATTAAAAAGCCATTCTGGTTTGTCTTTCATTCAATTTTTATTTGGCTGGCATACCTCATGATGACCTGGATCGTTTTTTTAAGTTTGCCTTCCACCAGTAACTTAGGATTGGATGCCGGATTGTCCGTACTTGTTTTCGGTTCCATTGGTATCATCCTTATCCAGGGTGGAATTGGAATTTATCCCTGGATTGTTGCACAGATGCTTGCTTTGTTTTTAATCCCCGGGACAAAGGGATATGCAATGGGATGGCTTCTGTGGTCGGGTCAAACCCTCATGATCATATTTGCAGGAATTTTATCAATGATATTGTTACCGTTTTTAAATCAAAAGAGCCATGGAACTTGATTTAATAAAATTAAAAATAATGGATATCGCTTCACTCAAAAGGCAATTGGCAGTGTGGCATTTCCTGCGTAAAAAAATAGTATTTACCAATGGTTGTTTCGACATAATTCATCAGGGTCATATTGATTACCTGGCCAAAGCAAAAGATCTTGGTAATATTTTGGTGATCGGGCTGAACACCGACGAGTCGGTTCGGAGGATAAAAGGAGATAACCGGCCGGTAAACGACCAAAATTCACGGGCGCTTGTCCTTGCCTCGCTCCGGTTTGTTGATGTTGTAATCCTTTTCGATGAAGATACCCCTTATAACATGATAAAGGAAATAAAACCGGATATACTTGTAAAGGGAAGCGATTACAAAACAAAAGAAATAGTCGGGGCCGATATTGTTAAGGAAAGTGGTGGAATAATCACTACGATTGATTTTCTGGAAGGATATTCAACTTCAGCCATCATTGAAAAAATAAAACAAATCAGGTGAAAGATAATTAAATGGCAAAACCCAGCTCAGTATTTTTTTGTCAAAGTTGTGGTGCCCAATCACCGAAATGGATTGGGCGATGTCCATCCTGCGGGGAATGGAATACATATATTGAAGAAATTATTCAGCGCGGCTCCTCAAAAAACAAATCACCCTTACATCAAAGGCAAATTCTGTCTGTACCGGTCAGGGTTGCCGAAATTCAAAGTGGAAAAGAATCAAGGATTAACACTCTTGACCAGGAACTTAACAGGGTACTTGGCGGAGGGCTCGTAACAGGATCGTTGGTTTTGGTTGGTGGCGAACCGGGGATCGGAAAATCAACATTAATGCTGCAAATTGCACTGAATCTCAGAAATATTAAAGTGCTTTATATCACCGGGGAAGAAAGTGAACAGCAAATTAAAATGCGCTCCGACAGGATTAATACAAAAGATCAAAATTGCTTTATTCTGGCTGAAACGTTAACCCAAAATATATTCCAACAGATTGAACAGCTTGAGCCGGCATTGGTTATAGTTGATTCAATACAAACTCTTCATACCGATTTGATTGATTCGTCAGCAGGTAGTATTTCGCAGATCAGGGAATGCGCATCTGAATTTCAAAAGTATGCCAAGCTTACAAATGTGCCCGTGATCCTGATTGGCCATATTACAAAGGATGGAACCCTTGCCGGCCCAAAAATACTGGAACACATGGTTGACACTGTTTTGCAATTTGAGGGTGAGAGGAATTATGGTTACAGAATATTAAGATGTATTAAGAATCGTTTCGGTTCGACCTCCGAACTGGGTATTTATGAAATGCAGAATTCGGGTCTTCGTGAAATTGCAAATCCATCCGAAATTTTACTGTCGCACAGGGATGAAAACCTGAGCGGTGTTGCTATATCGGCAATGGTTGAAGGCCTTCGGCCAATGATGATCGAAACACAGGCACTGGTTGGGTCAGCTGCCTACGGAACACCACAGCGGTCATCCACCGGTTTCGATTCAAGAAGGTTAAATATGTTGCTTGCTGTTCTTGAAAAACGCAGTGGTTTTAAGTTGGGGATGAAAGATGTTTTTTTGAATATCGCAGGCGGATTGCATGTTGATGACACTGCAATTGATTTGGCAGTTATATGTGCAGTTTTATCTTCCAACGAAGATATTCCGGTTGACCAGAATATATGTTTTGCAGGCGAAGTTGGCCTTTCAGGCGAAATCCGATCCGTAAACAGGATCGAACAGCGCATTGCTGAAGCTGCAAAACTTGGTTTTGAACAGATCTTTATTTCAAAATACAACCTCAAAAATATCACATCTGACAAGTATAATATCAGATTGATTCCTGTTGCAAAAGTTGAAGAAGTTTTTAAGAAACTTTTTGGGTAAATCAAGCGAAATAAAAAATGCTTGTGTATGAATGGAAAAATTTATTCCAATAATTTTTTTCTTGCGCTGAAAACCTTTTTACTACCATAGACAGCACTCAAACCAATCAATAACGCTAATCCGCTACCGATAGGTGCGCCACCGCCAACAGGTCCTGCACCGCCGCCAGGTCCTCCACCCGGATCAGGAGGAGCATCGGCAAAAGTTAAATTCGTAATAAAGCATAAACTTATCAAGAATGATAAAACTGCAATTTTTTTTATAGATTTTTTCATTATTGATGGTCTTGTTATGTTCGTTTATTTTTTTTAGAAACCAGAAGATAATTACATTTTAATCGCTCACCAAAATCTTTCACTAAGTTCTAAACCAATTGCAAAAGTAATGATAATTTATAACTTCGACAAAAATAAACAGAAAAATTTTCTTTTACTTTAATTTCAATATAAAATTCACAGCCGGATTTATGAAAAACTTATAGAAAACCAATTCTTCCTGACCTCAATTTATTCTGCTGACTCATGCATTCTTTTAAAGCAATATTTAATTGGCAATTTTATAAGTCACCCCAATAGAAAGTAATTCTTTGATTTGGGTTCTCGGCCCTGTATTTCCATCCTTATCTTTAACCGGAGTATCGTGGTCATAAAGCATCAGCATTCCAACACTTGCAGCAAGCCATGAGTTTACTTGCATTTTAATCATGGTATCCCAGTTTATGTCAATATTTTGAGGATCCTTCAGATAATCGGAAAACAATTCCAGTTTGGTGCTGATATTTACATTTTTAATAATGTCCTTTACAAACATAAATCTAAAGTAAGCTCCAAATTCAAATTTAGTTTTATCACCGTCCTGGTATTTTGATTCAATAACCGGTAATCCGGTACTGTCGAACTGACTATATTTTGCAGGTTCCACGCCAAATGATCCCCCATCAGCAAGTTCCTGATCATTAACTATTAACCAACGGGCTGTACTAGGGGATAAATAGAATGACATGAATTCGTAAGGCTTGTATTCCATTCCAATCCCCAGCGAAATATAAGCCGGCGCCAGAAAATTGGATATCTTCGTTTTGTTCATGGTATCTGCATGATAATCGTATCCTTCGGTAAACTGAGATTTAAAATTAAAATTTACCGAATAGAACCACTTGTCACTGGCCTTTAATCCGTAATTTGAAAGAAAATCAATTTTGTCCTCACTTTTCCTGAATGCCCTTGATCCTGTTTTATTCTGACCATAGGCCAGCCCCAGTATATTTTCCCATTTGGATTTTCCTTTAATGTATCCGGCATAAAAATTAAAAAAGCCGTTAAGGGTAATATTATTTTCGCCACCGGCTGCCCAGTTGGTAAAAGAAGCCTGCGAAAACATCAGTGAAACATCGCTTTTTATTTTCCATGCTGTGTCAGCATCCGATTGAGCATGTGTAAAAAGTCCAAAAAATACAAATACCGCCAATAAAATTTTCATTTTTTTCATATTTTTCATTTAGTTGATCGCGAAATTAATAGAAAAATTTTCATGAACTCTGAACTTAAAGCTTTTATATGCAAAAATAGAACATAGTTTTCCGATCGGCTATTCCGATACTATCCACCAATTTGTGCGGAATTGCTAATTTTGTTGAATGTTACATAAGTTTCAAAATTTCATACTTGACAACAAGCTTTTTAAAAGTAGCGATACAATTTTACTGGCAGTAAGTGGAGGGGTTGATTCAATGGTAATGACAGAGTTATTTGACCTGGGTAACTTTAAATACTCGATCGCACATTGTAACTATGGCCTTAGGGGAAAGGAGTCGGACGAAGATGAAAATTTCGTTCTGAGAATAGCAAAAAAAAATGTAAGATTTCATAACCGGAAGTTTGATACAAAAAAATTTGCTGCAAAAGAAAAAATATCAGTCCAAATGGCTGCCAGGAATCTGCGGCAGCAATGGTTTAGGGAACTGATTAATGAATTCGGATACGCATTTTATGCAACAGCACATCACCAGGATGACCAGATTGAAACCTTCTTTATTAACCTGCTCCGGGGTAGCGGAATTTCCGGACTGCATGGTATTCTGCCAAAATCTGGAAATCAAATTCATCCGATGCTGTTCTCTAACCGCGTAGAAATTGAAGAATTCGCCAGAGTAAATGGAGTTTCATACAGGAACGATAGCTCGAATTTTAAAACCGATTATTTACGTAACAAAATCCGCCTTCAACTATTGCCTGTCCTAAAGACAATCCAAAAAGATTATGCAACAGTTATTACCGGAAATATTGAGCGCCTGAAACAAGCAGAACAAATATATTTTCAGCAAATAAATGTTGTAAAGAATAATTTGCTGATGGCATCAGATGAAGAACTGAAAATACCTGTTGATGGACTCCGTGGATTAAAACCGATAGATACTTATTTATTTGAGATCTTAGAGCCATATAATTTTCAGTTTTCCGATATAAAAAATATCATTCATTCATTGGATAGCCAGACCGGTAAGAAATTTTTTTCGCGAACACATAAATTAGTCAGAGAGCGTGAATTCCTTATTATTTCAATGCTTAAACCGGATAAGAATCCAGATCAGAAATTTATAATAAATAAAGATACTCATGAAGTTCGAATCCCTTTCAATTTGACTGTGACACAGATAGTGAAATCCGCCGGTTTTCAAATCTTAAAAAATCCAAATATTGCAATGCTGGATGCTGAAAGAATTGTTTTTCCACTGGAAATAAGGCACTGGAGAAAGGGAGATTATTTTTTCCCGCTGGGGATGAACCATAAAAAACTTGTCAGCGATTTTTTTACTGATAATAAATTTTCAGCCTCTGATAAAGAAAGGACATGGTTGCTTTGTTCCGGAAGTGATATTCTTTGGATCATCAGGCACAGGATTGATGAACGGTTTAAAGTAACAGTCTCTACGAAAAAGATACTAAAACTTGAATTAGAGGTTTAAGTTATTTGCCCGGTAAATTTTTTGCAATTATCAGTTTGCGTCAAACAAATCCTAACCATCCGAATAATCACAAAGTATAAAAAACGTTAAAGTGCAGTTAAGGTAGGGTGAAATAATTACTTTTGCGGAGGATAACAGCGGTTGACAATCATGATTTGTCTTGATAAATCAAGTATTGGCAATGTTTTTTAAGTATTAATAAATGAAAAAAACGACATTATCGTTAGGTTTGATTTTTCTTTTTACGACCTTTTCTTTTTCCCAGATTTTAGAACCTGTTAAATGGAGCTATAACAAAAAAGAACTAGGCAACAACGAATTTGAGCTTGTTTTTAAAGCCACAATTGAAAAGAAGTGGCATCTTTATTCGCAGTTTATTCCTGAGGGAGAAGTAATGCCGGTTAAAACCTCCTTTTATTTTTATGATATTAAAGGCATCAAATTTTTAGGTGAAGGTCTTAAAATTGTTGAAGAAGCATCATTTGAGGTAGAAAATGATACCGATTATATTGTATCGTTTAATGAACCTGCCGGGCATGAAGAAAAGGATCCCATGTTCGAAAACAAGCTAATAAAATATTTTGAAAAGGAAGTGGAGTTTACCAGAAAAGTAAAAATTACAACCACAGATCCACTTCTCATTTCAGGATATATCTACTTTATGTGTTGTGATGATTCGAAATGTCTTCCTCCCAATGACGAAAATAAATTTGAATTTGTATTTAATGGTGCAGCATCCGAACAGGTCATAAAGGATAAATCATCAGGCAAGGGAACACCCCTTGTCGAAACGACTGAGATAAATGTTGGGTCGCAGGCGACAAAAACTGAACCCGGACAATATAAAAGGACTTATGAAATCCTGAAAGACAAAACAGTTCTTCAAAGAGCCAACCTTGATGATATCTCGAATAAATCGTTATGGGAATTATTCATTTTTTCAATCCTGGCAGGATTGGCCGCCATCCTCACTCCATGTGTTTTCCCGATGATCCCTATGACGGTTAGTTTTTTCATGAAAGAGCAAAAAGCAAAAGGGAAAATACAAGCCATCGTTTTTGGAATTTCAATCATACTTATTTACAGTGTCGTCGGAACTATTATTGCTGTGACCCTCGGTGTGAATTTCGCTAATTGGCTAAGCACACACTGGATCCCCAACGTTATGTTCTTTTTGATCTTTGTAATCTTTGCGGCATCGTTTTTCGGAATGTTTGAAATGACATTACCAGGCTGGCTGATCAATAAATCTGATTCAAAGGCTGATAAAGGCGGTTTTACAGGTGCTTTTTTTATGGCCTTTACTCTTGTTCTGGTTTCATTTTCATGCACCGGACCACTTGTGGGTGCGATTTTAGTTAAAGCCGCTACAGGGGCATGGCTCGAACCTATTGTTGGAATGCTTGGTTTTTCAGTGGCATTTGCACTTCCTTTTACCCTGTTTGCATTCTTCCCTTCCTGGATGAACAAGCTGCCTAAATCCGGAGGATGGCTGAATTCGGTAAAAGTGGTTCTGGGATTTATTGAGCTTGCACTGGGCTTAAAATTCCTGAGTGTTGCCGACCAAACTTACCATTGGGGAATTCTGGACAGGGAGGTTTACCTCGCTTTCTGGATCATAATTTTTCTTTTGATGGGATTTTATCTGCTGGGTAAGATCAAATTTGCTCATGATAGCGACGTCAAACTTATTAGCGTTCCCCGCCTGACGCTTGTGATCATTACCTTTACTTTCGTGATTTACCTCATTCCGGGTATGTTTGGAGCACCGCTAAAAGCACTTTCCGGATACCTGCCTCCCATGACCACGCATGACTTTGATATTGATAAAATAACAAGACAGAATGCAAATTCGTCAAATTCAGATCAGCAAGGTTCAACCATTTGCGAAACACCAAAATTTCATGAATTCCTGCACCTTCCACATGGCCTGCAAGGGTATTTCGATTATGAGCAGGGTCTTGCGTGTGCAAAAAAATTAAATAAACCGATCTATATTGATTTTACCGGCCATGGATGTGTTAACTGCCGTGAAATGGAAGCCAATGTCTGGTCTGATCCCGTAGTCTTAAAAAGATTGAAGGAGGATTATGTGGTCATAAGTCTTTATGTTGATGATAAAACACCTCTACCCGAATCAGAATGGGTGTTGTCGTCTGCCGATGGGAAACTGAAGAAATCCATCGGGAAAATTTATGCGGATATGCAGATTTATAATTTCAATGTCAATGCGCAACCTTATTATATACTAATGGGACATAATGGTGATTTGCTTGAAAAGCCAAGGGCTTACGATTTGGATGTTGATGCATTTGTTAAATTCCTGGATAGCGGATTAAACAATTTTAAAAACGGCAAATCACTCTAACGGTAATTTCATATTTTTGCACCTTTATTTTGTTAATCAATATAAATCATCTGATTTTTACAGATAGATAAAGAATATTTTGGAATTAACATTCCATTTATGAAGAAAATCGTTATAGAAAAGTATAGAAGAGGATTTAAAAATAATTAGTATGAGCAGGATTAGATTAGGTCTAAAAGGTTTTGGTGAAATTCCAAGACATTTGTTCAGGATGTGTGCTGAGGATGACCGGATAGAAGTAGTTGTGATCTCGGACCTTGGGAAACCTGATATTTTGGGTTATTTGGTGAGTGCTGAAACAAAAGGAAGAGTAAAGGCCAGACTTGACGGAAACTTTCTGGTGGCGAATAATCAAAAATCACGTTTTATAGGCGGTGGCGATCCCGGAAAAATTCCATGGGACATGTTTGATGTGGATATGGTTGTAGATGGAACATGGAAATTCCGATCTAAAAGCGATATGGAAAAACACCTTGAAGCCGGTGCCAACAGAGTTTTCCTTACTTCTCTGCCCAGCGATCTGATTGACAGGGTTGTAATATGGGGAGTAAACGAACATACGATTAAGTCTGCTGACCGGCTGGTATCCGCAGGTTCGGCGACAACAAATGCTGCTGCATTAATGCTGAAAATCCTATCAGAAAGTTTCGGAATTGACTACTCTATGATTACTACAGTGCATTCATATACAGCAGATCAGCCTTTAAGAGACAGAGCAGGAAATGATTTCAGGAAAAGTCGCTCTGCTGCAGAAAATATTATACCTGTCGAAACCATAGTTCCAAAATGGATTGAACATATTATGCCTGAGCTTACAGGTAAGATAGAAGGGACAGCAATGAATGTTCCGATACCCAATGGTTCGCTTCTCGACTTAACTGCAGGTCTGAAGAAAAAAGTCACTGTTGATGAAATAAATAAGGTAATGGCGATGGCTGCCAAAGAATTACCCGGTATAATTCAACTTGTTGATGATCCTATTGTTTCTGCCGATGTCATTGATAATTCCCATTCGCTGGTTTTTGATAAAAAGGCAACCATGTTATCCCCGGGAAGAATGGTGAAAGTGCTTATCTGGTACCACAGTGCCTTTGCTATGGCCGCAAGAATTAAAGAACTGATACTGGCTTATGATAAAGCTGATAAGAAAGGAGGTGCAAAATGAAAGTAGCTATTAATGGATTTGGAAGAATCGGTCGTTCTGTTTTTAGAATACTCAACAACAGAAGCGATATTGATGTTGTAGCAATCAATGATCTTTTCGATAATGATGTGCTTGCATACCTTCTGAAATATGACACTATTATGAAAGGATTTGGGCAGGACATTAAAATAAAGGGGGATGATATGATTACTCCCAATGAAACTGTAAAAATGATTGCGATCAAAGATCCAAAAGCTTTGCCATGGAAGGAACTCGGAATTGATGTCGTAGTCGAGGCCACGGGAATTTTTCGATCAAGAGAATCGCTTCAACCGCATATTGATGCCGGTGCAAAGAGGGTTATTCTGACCGTCCCGTCTAAAGACGAAATTGACTATACAGTAGTAATAGGAGTGAATGATGACGGCCTGAAACCCGAACATAAAATTATTTCGAATGCAAGCTGTACAACAAATTGCCTTGCACCTATGGCTAAAGTTCTTAACGATAATTTCGGAATCATAGAAGGGCTGATGACTACAACCCACGCCTATACAAACGATCAACGGCTTGCTGATGTTCCGCATAAAGACTGGCGCCGCGGGCGTGCTGCTGCTGAAAATATTATTCCCACTACAACCGGTGCTGCAAAGGCTGTCGGTAAAGTTATCCCCGAACTCAAAGGTAAACTCGACGGCATGGCTTGCCGTGTTCCCGTACCTGATGGATCTATTGTTGACCTTGTAGTTGAGGTTGAAAAAAATGTCACCATCGAAGAAGTTAATGCCGCAGTAAGAATGGCCGCCAAGACTGACAGGATGAAAAATGTCCTTCTTTATTCGGAAGGAAAACTAGTTTCATCTGACATCGTTGGCAACTCCTATTCTTCAATTTATGATGCTGAATTTACAAGAATTCTGGGGAAACGAGTGATTAAGACCCTGAACTGGTATGATAATGAATGGGGATATTCTAACCGTGTGGTGGATTTGATCGGGCTTTTTATGAAATTTGATAAATAATACAGGGTAATATAATGAGGTTGTCTTAAAAGTCGGGAACCTGGGTCACTTTGAGACTTCGGCGTGAGCTCAGTCAAACGCTTGTCGAAATGTGTATTAGGTTGAAAATCAATCATACTTCGACAGGCTCAGGATGACTGTGGAACCCTAAAATGACTTTTGAGACAGCCTGTTTTTATCTGAGCAGGGTTACGGATCCTCTAACTTTCTTATCTATGGGGCCATTCAGGGTGTATAAAGAAATAATTCCCTCATAAAAATATACTCCGTTTGTGCAGTCCCGTTTTGTATTCTGGTCCTTGCCATCCCATTTAAAATAAGGATCTTCGGTTTTATAAACAACCGTTCCCCAGCGATTAAATATTGATAACCGGAATTTTGCAACAGAATGTACAGAATCGGCGAAAAAATAATTATTCCAATCATCATTATTAGGGGTAAAAACAATAGGAAACCACACACTCCCGCATTGATCAATATCCACACAAACAGCGTTGCTAAAATAGCTTTCATTTTGCATAGTGTCGAGTGAGGTGATTGTATAACATCCGACGACAATCGGTGGATTCGGCCGGAAAGTATATTCGAAAATATTGGGTCCTGTAGTATGAATCAGCGAATAATCTGCATTTTCATCAATTGCATAATAAATTTTAAAGTAAACGATATCCTCCTGGCAGGAATCAGCAGGAAAGGACCAGCTAAGATCATTAACAAGCGAATCACAATCTGTCGTGACCGATAAAACAGGAATACATGGTGGTACATTATCCACGGGTTTATCGCATTCAATTTGTGAAAAGTTTATTATCGGATCAATCAGCCCCGGTGCAGAATACCTGCCGACTGATTTTACTTTATAGCAATATTCCACACCATTTTCCAATCCTGAATCAAGATATCCTATTGTGTCACTTATGGCAATCAGATCGAACTCTGTTGTCCCGGGATTTTGTCTGTAGATTTCCCAGGACTCATTTATCCAGGGAACGTTATTGTTCCAACCAAGAATCAGGGCCTTATCGGTTGGTTCAATAGTTAAAAAAACAGAAGGCGCTGATTCGGTAGATCCTATAAAGAATGAATTCTCAGGATTCTTGGTCAGAAAATCTATGCGATAGACATACTGAAAGTCGGCTGTGTTGAGGGAATTATCTGTAAAAATAGTATCATTGAGTGAACCAAAATCAGCAATATTTTCGAAATCGCCACCGGTACCGTTCTCTTTTCTGAACACCTGATATTCAAAAGGGCCGGGAATCTGAATGGTGTCAAGTTCAGTCGGTTTTGACCAGGCAATGTAAATTGAACCATCCGTATTTCCTGTAATTTCAACACTAACGTTAGTTATTATGGGTAAATCTTTCTTAAGAGAGGCACAAACTTCTATGGAGGCATAGCTTTCGGCTCCATCAGGGAAAAAGGATGTAACCATATAACAGTATTCGATGCCGTGTATCAATCCATTGCCATTATCGGAATCAATAAAACCAGTATTTTCCGCACCCTCAATTACTGCAATTTTGGTATATCCTGTATATGAAGGCACTCCGGTTTCGCAGTGGCCGGGAATAAATCCGTAGTAGGAGTTCTTCCGGAAGACATAATATCCCTTGATGTTTTCACATAAATTATTTTCCCAGTCGAGAATAATTGAGGTACCAAGAGGAGTCGCACTCAGATTCTCGGGAGCCGGACCGACAACAACAATATTCAAGGTTTTATATGTACTCAGATTGATGACAGGATCGTTGTCAATAGCCTTAAAATAAACCGTATGCGGATTTTTAAACACATGAGCACAAAGGGTATTCCAGTTGAAAGTTGAAGTTACATTTGGAGTACCAATTGCAGGATTCGGTACTATAGTAGCAGGTGATTCTGCCTGAAGAAATGGGCTTCCTGTTGCAGATAAAGTAACCTGGTCCCCATCAGGGTCAGAAGCATAAACTTCAAAATTTAAAGTTTCTCCGGCATTTATACAGGTATCGGAAATAACTGTGATTTCGGGAGGATTGTTATCACATGCCACAACTTCAATCTGTAAATCTCTTGTTACGTATCCTATTCTTTGTCCGTACCTCCATTCTTCGATTAAAAAAGCTGCGTTGTACTCACCCTGGACTCTTGGGCTGTCCCAAATCAGGTCACCGGTTTTGGAGTTGATTTCAAAAATACCGGGATTATTGGGCCCTACCTGGTTGGGATAACTATATCCGGGAATGTTAAGACCCCCCGCACCACGGCAAATGGTTAATTTGTACGAAAGACTGTCACCATCGGGATCATAAGCAGCCGGATTGTGAATATACAACCGGTCAACACAACCATAATCCAACGGCGGATTCATGAGTACTACCGAGTTGTTCGGTCCGAGAAAAGGATTTATAACCAATTCTGTTTCGATAAAAAATGGAATATTGACCGAGTTGGGTATATTTACGATACCATAGTTTCTATTTGGATCTTCTACACTTAATTTAAAAATCCCAGGTGCAATATAGGTGTGTTCACCGATATAAATATTTCTTTGAATGAGATTGGTTATAGGAGTAGGCGGATTTAGCCTCTGAATAACGGACGATGTTTCATCGCCCCATGATATTGTCAGTTGAGGCCGGTCGGCCGGGCTGGGTGTGAAGGTATAGGTTAAAATAGTGACTTCGTATTTAAGGCCTTCAATATGCCTGTAAACAATTTCCCCTGCTCTTTCGTGGGTAGCAAAAACTACTGTATTTAATATTAATGCAAAAAATACCGAGGGTAATAAATGTTTCATAACTTGTCACTAAAATCAGAAGGAATAGCACATCAAAATTACGAATAATTTTCGTTTAAACACTAACGCCCGTAAGTATTGATTATTTGTGAGGCAATGGATTATTTTAAAATATATCAGTATTAAATGGTAACTCATTAGATTATTTAACCCTTTAGCCTAATTTTGCAAGGTTCAAATTGAAGTAAGATGTTTATTCCGGATCCTGAACAGGAAAAAAAAGCGATCATCAACCGGTACCGAAGTTTGCTTCGGGTATGGACCCTGGAGAAGCCGGAGGATAAAAAGGTGATTCGAAAAGCTTTCAATCTGGCGGTTGAAGCGCATAAAGATATGCGCCGGCGCACCGGCGAACCTTATGTTTATCATTCGATTGAAGTTGCCAGAATAGTCGCCGGTGAAATTGGACTGGGCAGAACTTCCATTGCCTGCGCATTATTACACGATGTGGTTGAAGATACTGACTATACACTCAGCGATATTGAAAATATGTTTGGCCCTACAGTTGCCAAAATCATTGACGGCCTTACAAAGATCAAAGACATTTTTGATCGTAGTTCAACTTCCCTGCAGGCTGAGTATTTCAAAAAAATGCTTTTGACCCTATCTGACGACGTAAGGGTAATATTAATTAAACTTGCTGACAGGTTGCATAACATGAGGACACTTGATGCAATGCCCCATGACAAGCAATTGAAAATAGCCTCCGAAACTTTATTTCTTTATGCACCTTTGGCGCATCGTTTCGGATTATATGCCATCAAAACGGAACTCGAAGATCTATCACTCAAATACACAGAACCTGAGATCTATTCCACAATTTATGAAAAGCTTGCTGAATCGCTCAAGGAGAGAAAACGGTTTATCAGTAAGTTCATTAATCCGATCAAAAAATCATTAAGTCAGCATCATTTTACTTATGACATTATTACCCGCGACAAATCAATTTATTCCATTTGGAATAAAATGAAGAAAAAGGAAGTTCCATTGGAGGAAGTTTATGATTTGTTTGCCATCAGGATAATTATTGATACCCGGCGCGAAACTGAAAAAGTTGATTGCTGGCGGGTTTATTCCATTATCACTGATCATTACCGTCCAAACATTGACAGGCTGCGCGACTGGATTTCAATTCCCAAGGCTAACGGATATGAAGCATTGCATACTACTGTTATGAGCCATGAAGGACATTGGGTAGAAGTGCAGATCAGGACCAAAAGAATGGATGAAATAGCCGAAAAGGGCTATGCTGCTCACTGGCGTTATAAAGAGGCTGCTCCGGGACTCTCGGAAGCTAATATTAACAACTGGCTTGAACGCATCAGGGATATGCTTCAGAGCAGTGATTCGAATGCGCTTAATTTTCTTGATGATTTCCAGGGATTTTTATTTACAGACGAAATATACCTTTTTACCCCGCAGGGTGAACTTCGTAATCTTCCTGCCAATTCAACTGTTCTTGATTTTGCTTATGCCATTCATTCAGAAATAGGAAACTCTTGTATTGGTGCCAAAGTAAACCATAAACTGGCACCGCTCAACTATAAGCTGAAAAGTGGTGACCAGGTAGAAATTTTAACTTCAAAAAAACAATTCCCCAGGAGCGATTGGTTTGATTATGTTGTGACTGCCAGGGCCCGCACTCAGATAAAATATGCTATAAAGGAGGATAAGAAAAAGTATATTGAGCAGGGAAAGTCAAAATTAAGAGAATATTTCGAACAGATAAATGTAGAATTTAACAACCACAAATTAAAAAAGCTTCAGCAGAAATATAATTACCTGAGCATGACGGATCTTTATTTCGATATCGCGCATGATTTAATCGGAATTAAGGAAATTAAGGAATGTTGTGGTACACCGGACAAGGAAAGCTGGCTGAGTAAAGTCATTTTCAGGCCATTTTCAAAATCAAAGCAATCTGATCATAAAACCCTTACTGAAACCGTGATGGAGAAATTAAAGGAGCGTGATGACTCTTTTAAAGACAACAAAAATATCCAAAAGATCAGTTATGACATTTCCAGTTGCTGCAACCCTATTCCCGGTGATGAAATCGTTGGATTCATAAAAGCAGGCGATGCTATTGCAATTCACAGAACCAATTGCGCTACAGCAATCAGTCAGATGTCAAGGTATGGGAATAAAATCATTAAAACCAAATGGAACGACAAGGAATCTATTGGCTTTTTGACAGGAATCAAGATCAATGGCATAGATAAAAAGGGTTTTATCAACGATATCATGAAAATCATTACCGAAAACTTTGATCTCAACATTAAATCGTTTCACCTTGAATGTCATGGAGGAATGATTGATGCCTCAATAATGCTTTATGTTTACAGTATTGATAACCTCAATAATGTTGTCCGGGGATTGAAAGAGATGCCCGATATAAAAAAAATTGACCGCATAAATTCCCTTTAAATTTTAATGTTGTTGACAATGCGATGGATATCAGAGAAATTCTAGAATCAATAATTTGTTAAAAAATTTATTTTTATTTAATCCAAATAGTAATTAAAAATTATTCATATTTTTAGCCGTCGAATATTTTGAGGTAAATCCCGGTTACATCTAAAGCAGAAGTAAACAAAAAATCCAGCGGGATGTTTTATTTAAGCAATATTATAAATAGAGGTAAATGAAAAGTTCGAATAAGGATACCTTTGAAACTGTTAAAAAATTATTTATTGATTATCTTGAGGCAAGAGGAAATCGTAAAACCCCTGAACGGTTCACCATTTTAAAAGAAATATATTCCACCGACGGACACTTCGACATTGAAACTCTGTACATGCGAATGAAAAATAACAAATACAGGGTAAGCCGTGCCACTTTATATAATACCATTGAATTATTACTCGACTGTAACCTCGTTACAAAACATCAGTTTGGAAATAATTGTGCTCAGTTTGAAAAATCCTTCAGGTTTAAACAGCATGATCACTTTATCAACCTTGAAACGGGTGAAGTTCTGGAATTCAGTGATGACAGGATAGATCAGATAAAAGACCATGTTGAAAAAGAACTGGGCGTCCTCATCAACCATCATTCCCTGACCTTCTATGGAAACAGGAAAAAGGAACCTGCATAATTTATGGATTTTATAAATTATGAGTTGAACTTCATCCAATTGATTCTACCTATTAAATTAAAGTGTATTTTAGTCCTTTTCAATTTATGGTTTGAATTCCATAAAGAGATTGTATCTTGGAAAAATATAATCAGGTGATATCGGTCATGAATCCATCATTTCATTGGCATAATTCAAATTCTTTAAAAAAATGAGAGCAGATATTTTATTAGGCCTTCAGTGGGGCGATGAAGGCAAGGGGAAAGTCGTTGATGTTTTGGCACAGCATTATCAAATAGTTACCCGTTTTCAGGGTGGTCCAAACGCCGGACATACTATTGAGTTCGATAACAAGAAGTTCATACTTCATACCATTCCTTCGGGAATATTTAATCCTGATACAATTAATGTTATTGGAAACGGTGTTATCATTGATCCCTATATTCTGCAAAACGAAATTCAAAACCTGAAGCAAAATAATGTGACCGTCGAAAACAATCTTCTCATTTCACGTAAAGCTCATTTAATACTTCCCACTCACCGTTTGCTGGATGCCGTTTATGAAAATTCAAAAGGAAATGCTAAAATTGGTTCAACCCTCAAGGGAATCGGACCAACCTACACCGATAAAACAGCCCGACTGGGATTACGTATTGGCAATATTGAGCAGAATACCTTTTATCAACATTATCGTGACCTGAAAGAAAAACATCTTCATATTGTTAAAGCCCATCAGTTTGATTATCTGAATTATAAAATTGAAGGGATGAATCTTGAAGAATATGA
Organism: Bacteroidales bacterium; assembly: GCA_020052415.1. Taxonomy (GTDB): domain Bacteria; phylum Bacteroidota; class Bacteroidia; order Bacteroidales; family JAADJA01; genus JAADJA01. The sequence goes on from JAGVPB010000010.1 coordinate 101,861, forward strand.
GGAAAAATGGTTCTCTTCAGTAGATACCTTAAAATCTCTCCGGAAAATAGATAGTGAATATTATATCAATCAATGCCTTGATGCGAATAAATCTGTATTAGCAGAAGGAGCGCAGGGTACCATGCTTGATATTGATTTTGGTACTTATCCTTATGTTACTTCATCGAACACGGTAACGGCCGGAGTTTGCACAGGATTGGGAATTGCACCTTCGAGGGTAGGTGAGGTTTTTGGTGTATTTAAGGCTTATACCACGAGGGTTGGAAGCGGTCCTTTTCCTTCGGAACTTGATGATGAAACCGGACAAAAACTTCGGGAGTATGGCCGGGAATATGGTTCTACTACAGGCAGGCCGAGGAGGTGCGGATGGCTCGATATTGTTTCGCTGAAATATGCTATTATGCTGAACGGCGTTACACGCCTGTTTATGACGAAAACAGATGTCCTGAACACCTTTCAAACCATTAAATCCGGAATAAAATACCTGCATCGCGGAGATGCGATCGAATTTGTACCCTTCGAATCATCATACGAAAGGTTAGAACCTGTTTATAAAGATTTTGAAGGTTGGCAAAGTGATATTTCACTTATAAAAAAGGCTAATGAATTACCTGTTCAACTTAATCATTATATTGATTTTATTGAAAAGGAAACAAGTGTAAAAATTGACATGGTATCGGTGGGAGCAGACAGAAACCAGATAATTAAGCTTTGATGAAGGAATTTTTTTTACTCAAGTTTAAATTTAAATTGGAAATTCTAAACTTTTAATTTGAAAATAAAGTATAAACTTCATGATTTTAGTACCACTTATATCATAATAATGAAAAATCCGATTATGAGTTTTAAATCCATTATTTGCGTTTTTTTGATTGCCATCTCTTTCAATTTGTCGGGACAAAATTCCTCCTCAAGGGATGTACCTGAGGTTGTGGAAAGAAATTTTAATAAAAAGTTTCCAAGAGCCGAAAATGTTTCCTGGGATAAAATAGATACCAATTATAAAGTGGATTGTTTTTTCAATGCACGCGGTACCTATGTCGAGTATAGCCCAACAGGCAAATGGTTGCTGACAGTCACCGATATGGACGTAGAGAATCTGTATCCGCCGATCGAAAGTTACCTGAATGAGCATTTTAAAAAAGATAAAATTGTGGTGTTTGAACAAGCTGTAACTCATGACAGGAAAGATTATTTTTACGTTCAGATAGCCCGGGAAGATAAAGACAGGGAGGAACCCTGGTTTATAGAATTGTTTTTTGACAAGACCGGTAATATTGAGCAGGTAAAAACACCCGAAGGATTCAAGGACCTGACTGTTGTAGGCATAGATGATCCGAATAACCAAACTCCTGCTGAAGTGATAGATGCCTGGCAAAAAAAATTCCCAAAAGCCGAAGAAATTAAATGGACCAAAAAGGATAAACCGAATGATTCCATCCCTTATGACTTCATAGGAACCTTTATTTTTAAAGAGCAAAAAACCCGGGCGGAGTTCTTACCAAATGGGAAATGGATTGAAACAAGAATTGAGTTTAAAGAGAAAGATCTATATGAGCCGGTACTTAACTATATTGAGGAAAATCATTGGTTTGATGATCTGAAAATTGCTGAAAAAGTTACGACTTCCAATCGAAAAGATTTTTATTATGTAAAACTTGAAAGATTCCAGAAGGGACAATTCAGGCCTTATGTTTTTGAGTTGTATTTTGATAAGATGGGAAAGCTGACTAAAGCCGTCAGGGATCAGGAATTAAAGAACCAGTTTTTACTCACCGTTGATGTCCCGCCAATGGTGGCGAAAAAATTCAACAGCAGGTTCTCTAATGCATCAGATGTTAAATGGGAAACGAAAGAAGGTGGCTGGATTTCTCATTTTATCTATCGTGAACAGGTCACAACTGCGGAGTTTTCCGATACGGCATGGATAAGTACGATAGTAGAACAGGATGTGAAAAATGTATATGCACCTGTTCAGCGAATCCTTGATAATGATTATTCTGACTACCGGATTATTTATGCTGAAAAAGGTACACGTGCTGATCATAAGGACTACTATTACGTGGAGCTGATAAGCAAAAAGAAAAAAGAAGGTGATCAAAAACTCGGATTATTCTTCGATAAAACAGGTAAACTAAAAAAAGATAATTGATTTAGGGGATTTTCTTTTAAAGTTCTTTCGCCGGATCCCAGAAAACTTTTTCAAATCCGCAAATTTTATCATTGTCTATTTTATGGCCCTCATTTTCCAGCAACTGCCTCATGATATCCGGGCTGCCAAAATGATGTTTTCCAGTCAGAACTCCGATCCGGTTTACGACCCTGTGAGCCGGAAGAGATTGCGGGAAGGAATGTGATGCATTCATAGCCCATCCGACCATTCGTGCTGAACCTCCGGTTCCCAAATAAGCTCCAATCGCACCATACGAAGTTACCCGCCCGTGAGGAATCAGCTTCACCACTTCATAAACTTTCTGAAAAAATGATTCATTATTATCCATTGCAAAAGGCTTCCTTTATTAAATTGTCAATTTGAAATTAACGTATTTTATTTTCACTTCCTGGCTTAAAAATTTTTGTTCGTAATAGGTTTGAAGCCCTGTAGCTTCATTAATGATCCCTGTCGAATATAAATCGTCAGTTTCAAAAACCACAGAGTGATTTTGTTCATTAATGGTTTCGAGGGTAAACTGATAAAAGCCTGCGTTATCGGTTTTAAGGTGAATCAATCCATTCGGAACAAGTATCTCTTTGTACATTTCAAGGAAGAACGGGGATGTAAGCCGACGCTGGCTTTTGCTATTTTTTGAATGAGGATCGGGAAAGGTAATCCAGATTTCACTTACTTCTGCCTTACCAAAACAGTGGTTCAAAAGCTCGATACGTGTCCTTAAAAATCCAGCATTTACTAAGTTTTCCTCCATTGAGGTTTTCGAACCGCGCCACATACGTGCTCCTTTCCGGTCAATGCCGATAAAATTGTGAAGTGGATACCTGCGTGCCAGCCCGACCGTATATTCTCCTTTACCACAACCTAATTCCAGTACTATCGGGTGAGTGTTTTTAAAGAATATTTTTGCCCAGTTTCCTTTAAGATAAAAATTGTTTTTGACCTCGTCAATAGCAGGCTGAATAAAAAGCGGAAATGTTGCATTTTCGGCGAAGTGTTTTAATTTATTTTTTCCCATGTTCAGGAGTGTCGGGTTATGACTGAAACACGACAAAATTATTAAATTCGGACGAAATGAATTTTTGAATGGCCGGGTATATTATTTGCGCAGCAACCAGGCTGAAGGATTTTCGCTTTGTCTTATTAAGGCAAGGTTCATCAGCGCTTCTGATTTATCTGGCGAGCTAAAATAGCTTATCATTAATAATCCTGCAGGATTTTTACCGGCTTCCTGTGCATTAAATCCCTTTTGTTTTAAATCTGCGAGGAATTTATCAGCATTGCCCGGGTTCATAAATGCACCGCCAATAATAAAATAAATTGGTTTTATCGCAATTGATTCTTTATTGAAATCATCCTTATCTGTTACAGGTTTGTCAACCGGAACCTGCCCTGGATTAACAAAATTCAGATCTTTTAATGGCTTTACCGGAATGGGATTACCTTCATCAGTGTTTTCTGAAACAGGATTATCCATTCCCGGATCACTGATGGTCATCATTGCAGATTGTTCTGAACCTTTATCGGCCGGATTGCTATTTATAACAAGCCATCCAACAACGGCAAGAATAGAAATAACAGCAACATAAGCAAGAACTTTCCTGACATTTTTGTTTACACCAGGAAGATTTTTTCGGTCGGTAAATTTCTTTTCAATGCGTTTTTGAACAGAAGTCCTTTGAACCGGAAGGGAAATAAATGCAGATAATCCAAAAGATGATTCAAGATAATTCACCGAAGTATCCGAATCAAATAAAAAACGGTTTTCGTTATCTTTTCTGATTTTCCCAATTTTATCGAGGAAGACTGTTTTTCCTGAATTAAGGTCATTCATCCATTCACGTATTGTTGAAGCTGTTTTTGATTTAGCCTCCTCATACGAAACATTCTCGCCAATCGAAATATTGTGAAGAAGTAATCCGTCATCACTGGTGAGCATAGCATTGAATAGAATATTTTTTGAAGGAGGATAAAAGGTATGGTTTACAGGATGAATTTTTGCCGGTGCATAATTTGAAACAAATCCACCAAATCCTGGGATGATCACACAATCATGTTTATACAAAAGCTCACTTATATAGCCGGATAGTTGCATAATATTCTTTAAGAATGCGCTAAAGTAAGGATTTCTACGATTGGAATCAACGATTGTTCAAAAATTTTAACAAATCATCGGGAGTGTCAATGGCAATACTATCATAATCAGTCAGGTCAACATGAATTTTATACCCGTTTTCTATCCATCTCAATTGTTCGAGAGATTCTGCAATTTCGAGCGAAGACATTTCAATCCCGGTAATCTTCTGCAGGGTTGAAGCGCGGTAAGCATAAATGCCGATGTGTTTATAAAAATCAAATTTACTTATCCATGTTTCCGGTTCATGGTTTTTAATAAAAGGGATCGGATGCCTGCTGAAATAGATGGCGTTTTTGTGTTTATCAAGGATCACCTTGTTAATGTTATGGTTAAAGAGGTCGGAGGAACTGGTAATTTTTTTTGCAAGGGTTGCAATCTGAACTTCAGGATTTTGAAAACCGGCGGTCAGTGTTTCAATGGAATTTGGTTCAATAAATGGCTCATCGCCTTGTATATTCACAATTACATCAAACGTCGAACCTGATTGTTCAATTTTTTCGATTGCTTCCATACACCTGTCGGTACCGCTTTTATGTTTTTCGGAAGTCATCACTACCTTTCCTCCAAAATCCATTACGGCCTTCTCAATTCTGCTGTCATCAGTTGCAACAAACACCTGCTCTAATGATGCTGCCTTAACCGCTTGTTCATAAACCCGCTGAATCATTGTTTTATTACCGATGAGAGCAAGAGGTTTACCTGGAAACCTGGTGCTTGCATATCGGGAGGGTATTATACCAGCGATTTTCATTTAATTATCGTCTTTAACATAAATAATTTGTTCGAATGTACTCACTTCCCATTCGCTTGTTTTATTATCGGTGATTTTTAAGCTGAACCTGAGTATTTTTTTACCGGGATCAGCAAACTTCCATTCCCATTCAAATCTTGGATTTTTCAGGCTTGCATTTATTTTGGGGTTCTGATATTGTGAACCGGTTATTTCTTCAATCGTAAGATCGGTTTCACTTCCGGGAGGAATTGCAACCTCAACAATGCCTTTTAAAAGTTCATAGGTTTTAATTGATGTTTGATCAGCCCGAACAAGGATTAAACCCGTTCCCTCTGTCATGACGATATTCCCGTTATCATCATATTTTTTAAAATATTTCATTACACCAGAGGAATCATAATATTCATAAGTAATCGGGTTCCCATTAATAAAATGGAACTTCCATTCACCCACCATTAAATTATTCTTGCGGTAACCCTCGAAACTTGTTATCCCGGATTTATATTCAGCTTTGTGAATACCGTTCATTATACCATGGACGTAATATTCGCTGTGCATGAGTCCCGGGCCTTCTTCGTAATATATTCTTAATCCCTCAACCGTATCATTTATATAACGTGCCGAATCTTTCATTGAACCATCGTTATTATAGGAAGTATAAATGTAATTCTTTAAGCTTTTATCCATGAATATTTTGACTGACTTAATGTGATTCCGGCTGAACCACTCCTTCACTACTAAATTTCCCGTTTTATCATCATGGTATTTGGTAGTATAATTCCAGCAGGAAGCAAAAAATATCAAAAGCATGAAGCTATAAACGACTATATTTTTCGGATGATTCAAAGTTGCTTCTGATTAAAAAAAGTAATGGTATTAAAGGTTCAGAACTCAAAATAAACCATGCAACTGTGCATTTACCTTTTCGATGATCATGGCAAGGTCGGCCGGATTTTCCTCTATGTTGATATCATCAACTTCAAAAATTAGTAGCTTTCCCAGGTGGTAATTGCCAATCCAGGTTTCATACCTTTCATTTAGTTTTTTTAGATAATCCAATCTGATGGCTTCTTCATATTCTCTGCCTCTTTTCTGTATCTGGTTTACGAGGGTAGGAACTGAGGCTCTCAGGTAAATTAGAAGGTCGGGAGGCTTGATAAACGAACTCATCAATTCGAAAAGGGAAATATAATTTTCAAAATCGCGGGTAGTCATCAGGTTCATGTAGTGCAGGTTGGGTGCGAATATATAGGCATCCTCATAAATGGTCCTGTCCTGAACAACTGTTTTACCACTTTCCCTGATTTCGACGATTTGCCTGAACCTGCTGTTAAGGAAATATACCTGAAGATTGAATGACCAGCGCTGCATATCTTCATAAAAGCTATGAAGGTATGGATTGGTATCAACGTCTTCAAAATGAGGTGTCCATCCAAAATGTTTAGACAACAGGCGTGTTAATGTTGTTTTTCCTGAACCTATATTTCCGGCAATTGCTATATGCATATTTTCCTTTTTTAATTGATTGGATAAAAATACTACTTTTTTATTCCGGCGATATTACGCGATATTATTATTTAATTAACCATTTTGAGAATTTCATCAACATATTTCCTGCTGTTGGATAGTTTTGGAACTTTATATTGTCCGCCAAGCTTATTTTTCATTTTCAGCCAGTTGTAAAAGGTTTTTTCCGGAACTTGTTTTACCACAGGCGGACGCAAAACGAGATTATGGTAACGCTTGGCTTCATAATCAGAGTTGAGAGATTTAAGAGCATTATCCAGGGTTTCAGCGAAATATTCCAGGTTATCAGGAGCTTTTTCGAATTCAATCAGCCATTCATGAGCCGCATTGTTTCCGGATGTAAAATAAACGGGAGCCGCTGTGAATTCGGTTACAACAGCATGACACTTACTACAGGCAATCCCAAGAGCATTAATTGCATTATCAATAATGACTTCCTCACCGACGGAATTGATGAAGTTCATTGTCCGCCCTGTAATTTTAATGCGGTAAGGGCTGAGAGATGTAAATTTAACAGTATCGCCAATCAAATATCGCCACAAGCCTGCATTTGTTGAAATTACCAGGGCATAATTAACATCCTTTTCAACTTCATTCAGGCTTAAAGTTACAGGATCATTAGCTTCCAGTTGGTTAAGAGGTAAAAATTCATAATAGATGCCATAATCAAGCATCAGAAGGAGTTCATCCGAATCGCTTCTGTCCTGCAATCCAAAAAATCCTTCGGATGCATTATATGTTTCCATATATTTCATGCTCCCGGAAGTAATAAGATTTTCATACTGTTCGCGGTAGGGTTCAAAATTAACACCTCCATGAAAGAATACTTCCAGGTTCGGCCAAACCTGCTTCAGGTTGCTGGTATTTGTGATTTCGAGTATTCGCCGGATTAAAAGTAATGTCCAGGAAGGAACACCTAAAATATTAGTGACATTATGTTGTATAGTAGATGTCGCCATTTTTTCAATTTTGCTTTCCCATTCGTCCATAAGCGCGACAGATCTTTTCGGAACACGGATAAACTCGGCCCAGGAAGGCAGGTTTTGAACGATCAAAGCAGAAAGATCACCGTCGTAGTAAATTTCATTATTGATCTCGGTGATCCGGTGGCTTCCTCCCATGGCAAGGCCTTTGCCGTCAAAAATATGTGTATCGGGATTATTATTGCAATAGATAGAAAGCATATCTTTCCCGCCTTTATAATGACACTCTTCAAGAGCTTCCTGGCTCACCGGAATGAATTTACTTTTATCCGAAGTGGTTCCTGAGGATTTTGCAAATAACTTTATTTCAGTATTCCATAGAATGTTTTGCTCGCCCTTCCGCAATCTGTTGATATAAGGTTTAAAAGATTCATAGTCGTTGACCTGAACCCGTGTTTTGAACTCCTCAATGCTCCTGATTGATTTGTAATCGTAATTTTTTCCCCACTCCGTCTCTTTTGCAGCATTTATTAACTTCTTAAATAATTCTTCCTGAACCTCATGAGGATATTTCATGAATAACTCGATCTGGTGAAACCGCTTTTTCATCAACCATAACAAAACCGAATTAATAAGAGCCATACCGAATATGCTTTTTCAAATTGATAAGAAGGTTTTCAAAAATACAATTATTTTCGCTTTGTTTTTTTAATCGGACTGGAATGATAGATTTTCCAAACTGCAAATTAAACTTAGGACTTTCAGTTATCAATAAAAGGGCTGATGGCTTTCATAATATTGAAACGGTAATGATGCCGGTCAATATCACCGATATTCTGGAAATCATTATTTCCCCGGAAAAACAATTCAGATTTAAAATTACAGGCCTTGAAATTACAGGCAGTTTAAATGACAATCTTGTTATAAAAGCTTATGAGTTAATGAAGTCCGGTTTTGATTTGCCTCCGGTAGAAATTCATCTTCATAAAATAATACCGTTTGGATCAGGAATGGGTGGAGGCTCAGCGGATGCGGCTTTCACGATCCGGATGTTAAATACTTTGTTCAGGTTAAATCTGACTCACCAAATAATGGAGGATTATGCCAGAGAGCTTGGAAGCGATTGCGCTTTTTTTATCGGAAATAAGCCGGTATTTGCGCATGGTAAGGGAGATGAGTTTGAAGCTATTGATATTTCAGTGAAGAATTATTTTATAACTGTCGTAAAGCCAGAAATAAATATCAGTACGCGTGAAGCTTATTCATTTGTCAGGCCGTTTGGCAAAGGACAGGCATTCCGGCAAATCATCAATCTGCCTGTTGATCAATGGAAAGGCTTATTGGTAAATGACTTTGAAAACGCATTATTTGAAAAGTATCCTCAAATCAGGACTATTAAAGAAAAACTATATGAATCAGGGGCGGTATATTCATCCATGACAGGAAGCGGATCAGCAGTATTCGGAATTTTTAAGAGCCATGCTGATGTAAAAAATCATTTTCCCGGATGCAAGGTATTCACCGATTGCAAATTTCTTTGACAGATAGAAAGACCTGGCTAATCATTATTTTGGTGCAATCCTCAGGAGATAGATTCCAAGTACTCCGAACAAAATATTTGGTATCCAAACTGCAATCCAGGGTGTAAGATTTCCACGTGTTGCGAAAACCGTGGATATCTGGAGGAACAGAATAAATGAAAAAGTAATGGCAATTCCCAAACCAAGGTGCATTCCTATCCCGCCCCTGATTTTCCTGCTCGAAATAGAAACTCCGATTAATGTTAAAACCAAAGTTGCAAATGGAAAGGCAATGCGTTTATGTTTTTCGACTTCATAATCCTTAATGTTCATTGAACCCTTGAGTTTTTCTTTGGCAATAAAAGCCCTCAGTTCGGAAAAGTTCATGGTTTTAATGTCATCAAGAATCAGAGTAAAGTCGGCTGGGTTCATATTTATAACTGTATCTTTCACTTTTCCATTCAAAAGGATTTCATTTCTGCCATCCGTTTTCCTGATGAAATAATTTTTAATTTTCCAGATACCGGTAATACTGTCCCAAACGATTTGATCGGCATTGAGCTTATAAACAAGCCGGTTATTTTTGAATTGTTCAAGGGAAAACTTATAACCTGTGTTTGCCTGATTGCTGTAAGTTTCCATGTACACAAATGTGCCCGGTACAATTTGCATGTGGATGTCTTTTTCCCTGTATTGATAAGGATTTCGGATATAAACCTTTTCAAAGGCCATCATCTTTTTATTGGTTCTGGGAATTAAAAAGTTGGCCAGATAAAACGACATAATCCCAAGAAAAACAGCCGACAAAAAATAGGGCCAGAGAAATCTCCAGAAGCTGATGCCACTGCTTAAAATAGCTATGACTTCACTGCCCGAAGCCATTTTGGACGTAAAGAATATGACCGCTATAAATGTGAACAGGTAAACAAAAAGGTTGACGAAATAAGGAATAAAATTAAGGTAGTAAGAAAATAAAATTGCCTTTAGAGGGGCTTCCTTCTCGATAAAATCATCAATCTTCTCGGACATGTCAAAAACAACAACAATTACTATAAGCAGTGAGATGGAAAAGAAAAATGTCCCGAGGAATTTTTTGATAATATAAATGTCTAATTTTTTCAAGGTTCAGAAATTAACGGCAAAAATATTTAAAGAATCCGATTAATAAGTTACAATCTGCAGGCCAGTTGTTTTACAATTGTATTTTTCCAATCCAAAAAGGTTCCATCAATGATCTTTTCTCTAGCTTCGCCAACCAGCCGGATATAAAATGCCAGGTTATGGAGGCTGGCTATCATACCGCCAAGCACTTCATGGGTTTGAATGAGATGGCGCAAATACGCTTTTGAATAATGGCTGTCAACAAATGAAGTTCCTGATAAATCCAAAGATGAAAAATCTTTCTTCCATTTTTCATTTTTAATGTTGATTATTCCTTCTTGTGTATAAAGCAGGCCGTGACGGGCATTACGGGTTGGCATCACACAATCAAACATATCAATGCCGAGTGCAATGCTTTCAAGGATATTTACCGGGGTGCCGACACCCATGAGATACCGTGGTTTGTTTTCGGGCAGAATATCACAAACCAGTTCAGTCATTTCATACATTTTTTTGGCAGGTTCACCAACCGAGAGACCGCCAATTGCATTTCCTTCAGCATCATAAGCAGCAATTGCTTTTGCTGATTCCTCCCGCAAATCTTTGTAAATACTACCCTGAACAATGGGAAACAGTGCCTGTGAATAGCCGTACAAAGGCCGGGTTTTCTTCATTTGTTTAACACATTGTCCAAGCCATTTATGAGTGATCTGCAACGATTTTTTTGCATAATCATATTCACATGGATAAGGCGTACATTCATCAAAGGCCATGACAATGTCAGCTCCGATTGCCCTCTGGATATCTATTACAATTTCAGGAGTAAATGTATGTTTTGATCCATCAATATGAGAATTGAAAACGACACCGGCTTCGGTTAGTTTACGGGTATGGGCAAGTGAATAAACCTGGTAGCCGCCGCTGTCGGTCAAAATAGTCCTGTCCCAGCCATTGAATCTGTGCAGTCCGCCGGCATTCTTAATTATATCTGTACCTGGCCTGAGGTATAAATGATATGTGTTTCCAAGTATGACCTGAGCGCGGGTATCTTCTTTTAATTCTTTAATATGTACAGCCTTTACTGAACCTGCAGTTCCTACCGGCATAAAAACCGGTGTTTTAACAACGCCATGATCGGTCATCATTTCACCTGCCCGTGCCTTTGATTTGCTGTCTTTTACCTCGATTCTGAATTTCATTTGCTTCTCAAAAATATCATCTTTTGATTCCACCATTTTCAATTGCGTAAAGATAACTGTAATTAAAGTTTAGTTTAATAACCGCACAATAAACTCCAATTTGTTAGTAATTCAGCCTGTTCAAATTCTCTTAATAAGTTTTTATGTGCAGGTCGGATTTATAGTGGTTTGTTTAGATAAATTTGTAAAAAAAAATAAATTGACGGAATACTTTTTTAAAACGGATTTTTCGCTCTTATATCCTTATTTACTCTATTTTTTCTTTGCTATAACAGCATTGCAATTATATTATCTGTGGGGAATATTCGGCTGGTTTGCGTTTTATCGTAAAAAAACAAAACCCCTGAACTCACTTCCTATATCGGTCGTGATCTGTGCAAAAAATGAATACCAGAATCTGAAAGTTAATCTACCGGCAGTTCTTAAACAGGACTATCCAGATTTTGAAGTTGTCATTGTGAATGACGCGTCGGATGATGAAACCATTTTTTTACTCCAGGATCTTGAAAGGGAATATCCTCATCTGCGGGTGGTTAATATTCCACAGGATCTCAATTTTTTTAAGGGGAAAAAATTTCCGCTTTCCATCGGGATCAAATCAGCCAAACATGAACACCTGTTGCTCACTGATGCCGACTGTCTGCCTGCCGGCCCAAACTGGATCAGGGAAATGGCCGGCAATTTTGATCAAAAAACTGAAATTGTTCTGGGTTATGGACAATATCAAGCGAAGGGCAATCTGCTGAATGTTATAATCCGGTTTGAAACAATGATGACTGCTATACAATATTTTTCTTACGCCATTATCGGATTGCCATATATGGGAGTTGGGAGAAATCTTGCTTATAAAAAATCGCTGTTCATGAAAAATAACGGATTTATTTCCCATTATAAAATTCCGTCGGGCGATGATGATCTGTTTATTAACCAGGTAGCCAACAGGAAAAATACCCGGATAGAAGTCAATCCGGGAAGTTTTACAGTTTCCGCTGCCAAGGAAAGTTTCCTCGGATGGTGGATGCAAAAACGGCGGCATTTGACAACGGGTAAATTTTATAAACGAAAACACAAATTTTTACTCGGTTTATATTCAGGCAGTTTAATGTTGTTTTACCTGGTTTTTGTGCTTCTTCTGATATTAAAATTCAGTTTTATTTTGGTGATCGGAGCTTTTTCGTTACGCCTGTTAAGCATGCTGATTATTTTCAAAAAATCAATGATTCGGTTAAACGAGAAAAAATTATTGCTAATTTCGCCAATCATTGAATTGTTATTGTTAGGAATATATCCGGTAATTATTTTGGCAAACCAGGTGATTAGGGAAAAAAAATGGAAGTAGCTACGCATTTAACAGATAAGGCAATCCGGGATTTTAAATTGGTTCAGCGTGCAATTGATCATGGCGATCAGAAAGCGTACGCCGAACTGATGAAGAATTACAGGGATTCACTTTATTTCATGCTCCTTAAAATGACCAACAATCCACACGATGCCGAAGACCTGACCATTGAGGCTTTTGGCAAGGCGTTCAAAAAGCTTCACCAATATACGCCCGATTATGCTTTCAGCACCTGGCTTTTTAAGATAGCTTCGAACAATTGCATTGATTTTATCCGCAAAAAGAAAAAATATACCTTTTCAATTGATCACGGCATTGATGACGAAGCGGGTTCTGAGCTTGCACTCAGGATTGCTGCAGAAGATCTTGACCCGGAAGAAGAACTGGTGAAAAAGCAAAAGATAAAACTCATGCGCGAAGTGGTGGAAAAACTAAAACCTCACTACCGCACGCTAATTGAACTGAGATATTTCAGCGAGTTTTCGTATGAAGAAATCGCTGCCGAACTTAACCTTCCGCTGGGAACAGTAAAAGCCCAGCTTTTCAGGGCAAGGGAATTTCTGTACCAGATACTGAAAAATTCGAAAGAGAAAATCTAACCTCTTAGTTGTTCAATATTACTTTCTGGATTGAACTTTTGTCCCCTGTTGAAATTTTCAAAAAATAAATCCCTTCATTATTTCCGGTCAGATCAAGATTAATCCTCATTTCACCCGGACGGTTTTCGTCCTCTGCAACTACCTTTCCGAGCAGATTATAAATCCTGATTGAGGACTGCATGGCGTCCGGAAGAATTACCAAAATCTTTCCGGTGGTTGGATTTGGGGAAACTAATATCATATCAGAATTTAAATTTTCTCTGACCCCGAGTCCCGGTAAAACGGTAATATAATTTTCCTTTACCAAAGTTTGATTCATTACACCGTTTGAAACATACAAGGTTACATCAAAAGTTCCTTGAGTATTGTATTGAACAACCGGATCTTCAAGGTTTGATGAAGAAGGTGTTCCGCCTTCGAAAGTCCATTCGAAATAATTGGGATCAGGATAGCCTTGTGATGTATCATAGAACAAAACAGTGTCACCCACATGTACCAACGGTGTCAATGCATAGAAATTAGGAGTTAGGTAAACTGAAGGGTACTCAATTTCAATGTTCATATTTGAAATAAAATTTTCACAAGGCCAGTCTTTTCCACCCTCGATACATAAACCCGGATCGATGTCATATTGATAAACCAAATGGACAAAACCATCTACAGTTGATGCTAGTTCAGGATAAACACATTCATCGAAAATATGAATTAAATCACCTGTCAAATCAAATAAAGAGCCCCACTCGCTCCCTCCGGGCATTCCAAGTCTTGACCACAAATGCCTATAATTTGCTGTACCATTGTCGTATGTTTCAGTCACCGAGGAATAAACCACAATTATATAGCCGTTATCATCAATCGTAATTGTGGGAGTGGTTGATATTCCAAGAGTTGGATATATCGAATTATATGGTGTTAGCCAATTAAAATTAAGGATTCCATTACCATCAATATCCGGTGACCATCCAACAAGGCTATAATCAATGACAAGCTCAGATTCAGGATGATATTCCGGGTTGAGGGCATTCGGATTGTTGGAAAAAACTGGCCGATCCTCATTCCAGTAAACAATACCATCAGCCCACCAGTCATAGTTGCCGGTCCAGTCAATTGTATCAGAAAAAATGCTTGAAATAGAGAAGGCAAGATGAGCTTTGGAATCATTATCTAAAGCCAGGGATTGAGAACCGGTATTTACCCAAAAGTTATCAATAAGGGTTACATTGTGCTCAAAAAAAGGAACGGGATGTTCCCAAACAAAAGTTTTTTGCCAGGTATCACCTGCATCAGATGATTTCATCAAAATAAGATCTGTATAATAGTCACCGGCTAAAAACGCGAGAGTGTTGTTTTTTGGTTCAGCCCAGACAATTGATAGTTCAGAAAAACCAAAATAATCTGCGTTAAATTCAAATTCATGATTGAGAATTCCCCATGTAATTCCCATATCATTACTTCGCGAGTACAAAACTTTACAATTATTATTCTGGTCTGCATCTTCAAAATCTATGATGGTATCTTTTCTCAGTGCAAGTACATGAATGGTTTGGTTTGAGGTGCCTGTGGTAACAATTTGAGGAGAGTATAATTTCCCATAGCCTGCAGGTCCGGATAAGATAATTTCCTGCCAATCACCGCTTCCTTTATTTATCCTGTAATTAATGAACAGTCCGTTTTCTCCTTCCGATACTACAATTTCTCCATTCGGTCCGAATTTGGAATAACTCGGATTTAATGCAATCCCCGATGTTATTGATTGCGTAGGGTATGGATCCCAGCTTGTTCCATCATAATAATTATAACCAATTCCAAAGTCATTGTACGGTGGAAAATTATTCATGATGTTGTACGCGACCCCAACCGTGCCGTCATTGAAATAATGAATTCTGCTTTGCATTGATCGGGTAGTTTGAACATCGAAAAAAGTATTCCCGATAATATCTTCTTCAAGCAGCCATTTCTTTTGCTCCTGCCCGGCAAGCAAAAGCGTGAATAAAATAAAAATAAATGAAAAGTAAATCTTCTTCATAATGATAAATTTTGGTAATTGTTAAATGATAATAAACTTATATATGTATAGGGTTTTCTCATTTTTATTTCACCGGTCTGAATTATATTTGGCCTGTATTAAAATATGTGCGAATTTAGTCATTAAATAATTACTTGTCAATGACAAATCAGTTTTCGGCCGGATAAAATCAGTTTACGGTAATGAATCAAAAAAACCGGGAGAAAAAATAATAATTTTGTTTCGGGTAAATTTTAATAAAAGTAATATGCTACAATCCGATTTTCAAAAAGCCATTCTCGAAGGAATTCCTGATATTTTGCCGGAACAAAAAGTGCCTGATAGAAACTTAAATCACGCACCGAAGCGGAAAAACATTTTAAACCAGGAAGAAAAAAAACTGGCAATAAAAAATGCACTTCGTTACTTCGATAAAAAGTATCATCATGTTCTTGCACCTGAATTTAAAAATGAACTTACTGAATTCGGCAGGATTTATATGTACCGCTTCAGGCCGGATTATAAAATCTATGCCAGGAGCATTGATGAATTCCCGCATAAGTCGAAACAAGCAGCGGCCATTATGTTAATGCTGAGCAATAACCTTGATGAAGCAGTTGCTCAGCATCCGCATGAATTGATCACTTACGGTGGTAACGGCGCTGTTTTTCAGAACTGGGCGCAATACCGGCTTACCATGAAGTATCTTGCAGAAATGACCGATGAACAAACACTCGTCCTTTATTCAGGCCACCCGATGGGATTGTTTCCTTCGCATAAAGATGCTCCGAGGGTTGTGGTGACTAACGGGATGGTTATTCCTAATTATTCCAAACCGGATGACTGGGAAAAATTCAATGCTCTCGGCGTTTCACAATACGGCCAGATGACGGCAGGTTCGTTCATGTACATCGGACCACAGGGAATTGTTCACGGTACAACTATTACTATTTTAAACGCCGGACGCAGGATCGCTAAAAATAATGATGGCCTTGAAGGTTTGATTTTTGTAACTTCCGGACTCGGCGGGATGAGCGGGGCTCAGCCCAAAGCCGGCAACATCGCCGGAGTGGTAAGCATTACTGCAGAGGTGAATCCAAAAGCGGCAAACAAACGATACGAACAAGGCTGGGTTGATGAAATTACCGGAAATCCGGATCACGCTATTGACCGCGCCCTGGAGATGCAAAAGAAAAGAAAATCCCATTCAATAGCTTATCTCGGTAATATTGTAGATCTCTGGGAAAGACTGGCTGAACGTGAAGTCCATGTTGATCTTGGTTCGGACCAAACTTCTTTGCACAATCCCTGGGCAGGCGGTTATTATCCGGCAGGATTGAGTTTCAGTGAATCGAATGAGATGATGGTTAAGAATCCCGCGGAATTTAAAAAGTATGTACAGGTGTCGTTGAAAAGACAAGTTACTGCAATAAATAAACTTGCTGCACAAGGGATGTATTTTTTTGACTATGGTAATGCATTTCTGCTTGAGGCTGGCAGGGCAGGAGCGGATATCATGAAGCAGGACGGCAGCTTCTGTTATCCAAGCTATGTTCAGGATATCATGGGGCCTATGTGTTTCGATTTTGGATTTGGCCCGTTCAGGTGGGTTTGTACTTCTTCCAAACCGGAAGACCTTGATGTTACTGATAATATCGCAATGAATGTCCTGGAAACCATAGCTGTCACTGCTCCTCCCGAAATCATGCAGCAGATGAAAGATAACATCCGGTGGATCAGGGAAGCGAGGCAAAACAATCTGGTCGTAGGATCACAGGCAAGGATATTATATGCAGATTGCGAAGGCAGAACTAAAATAGCTGCTGCATTTAATCAGGCTATTAAGGATGGAAAAATTTCTGCACCGATTGTTCTTGGCCGTGACCATCATGATGTATCAGGTACTGATTCACCATACAGGGAAACTTCCAACATTTATGACGGCTCACAATTTACGGCTGACATGGCCATTCAGAATGTAATCGGAGATTCCTTTCGCGGGGCTACATGGGTTTCAATCCATAATGGAGGTGGCGTAGGCTGGGGAGAGGTGATCAACGGCGGATTCGGGATGATGCTCGATGGTTCGGAGGATGCTGACAGAAGATTGCGCATGATGCTTCACTGGGATGTAAATAACGGAATAGCGCGGCGGAACTGGGCACGGAATGAAGGTGCTATTTTTGCAATTAAACGAGCCATACAACAGGAACCGCTTCTCAGGGTTACAATTCCGAACCTAACAGATGAGGATTTACTCAATAAAATTTTGAGCGAGTAATTCTGTTAGGTATATTTGAAATTCCTGTTTGAAACATCAGCAAGATAAAAAAGAGGCTGTCTCAAAAGTCATTTTTTACCTCAATGGTCATGTTGAGCCTGTCGAAACATGATTGATTTACAGAATGATACACATTTCGACAAGC
>JAGVPB010000023.1 GCA_020052415.1 Bacteroidales bacterium
ATCACGAGCTTCAGCCGAAAATGGTAAATCTTGACCAGCGGTAACAGAAGCAGTAGGAGCTGGTGAAATTGTAACAGTATTAACTACATCAGGATTAACTATTACATTTACATGATTGGAATCAATGGTTGGAGTACCAATTACTTCAACATGAACATCATACGAACCAGTCTGAGTGTTATTAAATAAGCCAGTCTGAGTAGTTTCAAACCAGGTATAAATTAAACCAGAAATAGGGTTATTGTACTGATCATATCCTTGAGCCATAAACTGAATGGTATCTCCTGCAGTAATGGTTTGTGGAGTAGCGGCTGGAATCATATCAATATGGTCTAAGGCTGCCGGATCAACAGTAACTAATGTATCAGCACTGGTAACAGTTTGGTAAGTAGCATTAACATGATAAGGATTACCAACTATAGAGGTTTGATTAAATACCTCTGAATTTGGAGCAGTAGTTCCAGACCAAGTAAAGTCAGCTGGATTATTAGTTATCAAATTACCGAATTGGTCTCTAGCTTCGGCTGAGAATGTTAAATTTTGACCAGCTGTAACTGTTGCAGTTGGAGCTGGAGTAATAGTAACAGTAGATACTGGTCCTGGTGTAACAGTTAAATCAGCAATATCAAAGATACCCGGATTAGGAGCATAAGTACCAGTTACATGCCAAGGAGTACCAGGTGCACTGGTTGTATGTGAAGTATACACATTAGCTAGCCACGAACCGCCTGCTCCTGGATCAATGGTAAGGTTGGTATCTGATGTTGCATCCCAAGTATTACTAAAGGCATCAGAAGCTTGAGATGTGTAAGTTACATTATTACCAGCGATAACAGTCCAAGGATCAGGTGTAAGAGCAATAGATGTTGCTTGAGCATGAGTAACATCAAAAGCATTAGATACACCATTCTCTGTTCCGCCTGATCTGGTGGCGGTGATTGTATCAGCTAATTGAGCACGAGTAATAGAAACATTGCCAGTCCAGGCTCCATTAACAAAGTTACCTGTCTGAATAGGATTAATTGTTGAAGACAGATTGTCAGTCAAATCACAAGTACCAGTAAAGTTAGTATCTGTATTACCAAATTGGTCCTGAGCAGTAATGGTAATGTCAAATAGAGTACCAGCAGTTTGTGGTGAAGAAATAGTATTGAAAACAAAGTGATCAACTGAAGCAGGATTGACATGTAAGGAAGCTGTATCAGTAATGCCCGGATTAGGGTTATATGTTCCGGTTACTGTCCAGTCTCCGGCAGTTTGTGAGGTATAAACATTAGCCAACCACGAACCATGAGCGCCAGATTCAATAGAAAATGAAGTATCAGCTGTAGCATCCCAAGTATTACTAAAAGCATCAGAAGCTTGAGATGTATAAGTAGCATTTCCTCCTGCAGTTACTGTTTGCGAAGACGGGTTAAGTGTTATACTTTGAGCTGGTCCATGGGTAACATTTAGGGCAGCATTATTAGAAAGTCCTGAATATACGCCATGAACTGTCCAAGTGCCAACTGTATGTGCTGTATAAATATTATTATTCCATAATCCTCCGTGTCCTGGCTCAATTATTGAAAAAGCAGTACCAGAAGTTACATCCCAAGCATTACCGTAAATATCGTGAGCGCTAGAAGTATAAGGTATGGATTGCCCCGCTTCCACAGATCCAGGATTTGGTGAAAGATCAATTCCTGTTGCATTAGGAGCATGTAAAACCTCAAATGGATTTGGATTAGTCCCTGTGGCCCCTGGCGTTTCTCCACCAGTAGCGGTTATTTGAGCACCTTGTTGTGCAGCATAAGTGGTTACATTGTAAGTGGCAATGCCACCAGCAGATGAGGAAAAGTTATAGATAGGTGGTAAAACTGGATTAGGTGAATTATTAAGTCCTGAAAATACTGGTCGATTACCTGGATTCCCCCAATCATAGCTTGGAATAGTTGTATCTGTGGCATCCTTTGGGTCAACTGTAATACTAAAGGCTTGGCCTGCTACCTGATTACCTGGATCAGATATTGCCCAATGATTAAGTGGTGGATTATCTAAGGTTGTCTGAAAGGAAATATAGCCACCATTGCCCGGATCTCCAGAAAGATCTCCTATATTGACACCGGATGTTACTATATTATCTGAAATTGCTGCTCCGCTTGGCCAAATTCGAGCTGAACCAGGAATATAATTTAGAACCCCATTTTGTACTGGATTAACATTCACAGTTCCTGCTCCACTAATTGGAACAGCATTATCGGCTGACAAAAAAGCATGCGAAACTATACTCGATGAAGGCATTGTAGGTAGCCCAGCTCTTATTATAGTGTTATGGGCAACAGTTCCTGGCTCAATATTTTGAAAATGGATCAGAAAGGTCATTGTATGCCCAACAGGGGCTGAAATAGATTCAAAGTAGTCCGTACCTCCGGCTGTTGTATCTTTGACCCTCATTACACTAGTGGGATTAAAAACAGGGTTATCCCCTTGGGCTTTGGCTGTAAAAGAATTTATAATCGGGGAGAATTGCAATAAAAGAAAAGCAATCAAGGTAATACTGGCTGTAAATCGCAAAACCCTTGAATGAGTTAATTTTTTTATACCAAAATTAAACCAGTTTTTAATACTTTCATCAAAAGAAAAATTTATTTTTTGATGATTTTTGGCTTTTTTAGCCCTTTTTTTGTCTTCTGGATAAAAGACCTGAAACATATTTTATACCTCCTACTTATTTGTATATTTATTGTTTTTTTCTATACCTTTGAAAATTAGATTTCTAACTTTCAAGGGGTAGGAGGGAATTCACAAAGATCAGTTTTTGCTTTTTAGGGCAAATTTTGATCAATGTGGATTCCCTCGAGATTTACAATTCGGTATATAAACGTCTTGAGTTAGACATTTAAATATCCGGGGGGGTCCAGTCGCTTCGTTCAGTGTAAACTAATGACTCATTGCCATTAGCGTCGAGCGAAAAAACCCTTATTGTGTAGAAGGTATTTGGAGTCAGCCCAGTTATATTGGTCGCTGGCAGGGTTGTAACTCCCCAATCAGTCCAATTGCCGCCACTGCCAAGCCAAATATGGTAAGCAGCAACTTCATCACTGGGTTTTTCCCAGGTTGCTTGTATCGAGTAGGGTTGAACCAATGGAAACATCAAGTTCAACGGTGCTGGCAGGTCGACAGTATTGGTACTGATAGTGGTTTGAGATGTATTACCAGCATTATCGAGAATTTCGATAGAAAGCTGGTAATAATTAGTTTCTGGCGGAACAACCAACGTGTAGGAGTGCGGAACCAAACCTGTAACCATGTACGAAGGACTGGTAGTCTCACCTACCAACCCCCCATTTACCAGCACCAGGTATTTTTGGACTCCGCTTCCGCCATTGTTGTCTGACCCTGACCATTTCAAGGAAATAGTGTTAGCTGTTATCCCATCAATGGTAAGGTTAGACACCGTGGGCCGGATTTTGTCGATCCTGATCACTGAGCCGGTTTTCACAGACTCGATATTCCCCACATTATCCGTCGAATAGTACTTCAACGGATAGATACCAGACACCGAACGATCAAATGGACCACCATAGATATTGAAAGTGTTTCCACCATCAACGCTATAGTATGTCCTTCGGACCCCCGACTCGTAGTCGTGAGGCTCCAGCGTAACTTGAACGCTCTGGTTGGTCCAACCTGCCACTGGCGGCTCTAATACCTCATCGGTCACTGGTGGGGTTTTATCCCGACCAGGCCAATATATACTCCCACTACCAATAGGATGGTAGTTGAAATACATGGGCCGCTCAGCAACGAAGGTGAAAGTCGACGATAGATGAACGCTGACGTCCTTTTCCGCACCGATTTCTCCGTTGACACCCACGGTCAACCGCTGCTGCGCTGGTACCGTGTAGGACTTGGTGACTGGGTCACCTTGGCCAGGTCCCAGCATATAGATCGCGTTGACAGTGATATCCGAAGAACCTGGGTTCTGGATGCAGAGCCACTCGTCAAAAGCGTTTCCGCTCACACGAGTGGTCCCTTCAGCGAAGTACCAATCCGTGTTAGGAGCATTCGCTCCCATCACGTCGTGGCCTCCGGTCCAGACTCCATGGTAATTGAAGTACATTGGCCGCTCGACTACCACATCTTGGTCTGATTCGAGCATCAGACTGACGTTCTTGTTGTCCCCGATCTGAGATCGGGTATTGAACGTTGCCCGAGAATAGGCATTGACCGATCCAGTGATACCTTGCTCACCTTGCCCCTCAACCATGTAGTGGAATATCAGATTCGCCGGAGAATCCCCGGGGTTCTGAACCGTCACATACTGATCGAAGTCAGGCTGGGTGGTTCCCTCTGCGAAGTACCATGTCTTATCTGGCTTCGTGGCCCCAATAGTGTCGGAGCCGCCGGTCCAACCATGGTAATCGAAGTACATAGGCCTCTCTGCCACGATTGGCTGTTTCGCATCCAAGTGGATCGAAACGTCCTGTCCAGCACCTACCGCACCATTTACATCAATGGTCTGGCGCGTATGGGCTGGAACAGAAATATTCTGCGTCTTAGATCCACCTGTGGCAAATATGTAATTAACTGTCACTTCAGCAGTAGATGCACCTGGATTCATCAGGCACAACCATTCTTCGAAGCCTTCGCGGGTCGTCCCTTCAGCGAAGTACCAGTCTGTGCTAGGCGCCGTAGCACCCATCACGTCGTGGCCGCCGGTCCACTTACCGCGGTAGTTAAAATACATAGGCCGTTCGGCGATCACCGGCTTTTCAGCTTCGACTTTCGCCGAAACATTCTGGTCTACTCCAATAAAGGAGTTGACCATGATGGTCGTCCGCGAGTTCGCAGGCAAAGAAAGCGCCTGCTCACGAAGACTCCCATCGCCGAGCATATAAGTGACTGTCCCTAGCACCAAGTCCCCGTGAGGGTTCTGGATACAAAGCCATTCCTCAAAGCCCGGGCCAGTGTAGCCCTCGGCGAAGTACCAGACCTGGCTGGCCTGATTAACTCCGAGGGTGTCCGACCCGCCGGTCCAGGAGTCCTGGGCCATGACAGCGGGCACTATCACCATCAAGCTTACCGTCACCAACATGAACAGAACCACGATCTTTTTCATTGCTATCACCCTTTCGGTGTCGTTCGTACTGTGATTGTTACGCTATCATCAGGTCGTAAAGACCTTTTATACTTTTATTCGAAACCTGAAAAGATATTCTCTTTTCAAGGTACAAGTTAAACCTCACATCTTACAGCAGAATTATCTGCTTGTCAATACCTTTTTGACAATAAAAAAAATAAACCAATTGGTCTTTGATTGTTATTTTGCCTTAGATGTTAATCCAAAGCGGTTTTTTTATTCGATTGTTATATTAAGTTTCCTACTTTCTCTGGAGATTTTATTATATCAAATTGAATAGTTTTGTCAAATAAATAATGGAATGGGCTGAATAATTTGATAATAAATTATGCTAAGAAAAATTAAAGGGGAAAAGATGGTGGAGCAGGATAAAATCCAAATTTGCTACGCAAAAAAAATGATAATATAAACAATATTAAACTAACAACAGAAATTACTAAACTAAAAATTAAAGCTGATTTACCTTTATTTTTTTTATTAGGTTTTTTTCTGTAAATTAAAAAAATAATCCCTGAAGATATGAAAATAATAAAAGCAATAATAAATATAGCAATTAGTAATAACCCAACAATTAAAAGAACATTTCCAAAAGAATTAGAAGTAGGTAAATTATAAGATGGCATACAACTCCTTTTTAGTTTATTATTTTATCTCGATTATACTCTTATTTTAATTGTTTGTCAATGATAAAAGCCTCCATAGAGCCTTTTACAACCAATGACCCACTGTTGTCGGCATTGGAACCATCTCATGAAAGAGATTAAATACTGGCATTCAGTATTAGAACCAATATTAAGTTATGTATAAATATTACTTTTATTTAATAGAATCAATATGATTAAGCGTCAAACCAGCCGTTTGCTTCCCCGCCCAACAGACCCATTAGAATGAAAATACCCAAGATTGTTAATGGGGTTATAAAGGCAATCACTCCAAAAATAATCCCAGTTATTTTAGACCAAGACTTTTTATTCGAGATGCCTCTGGCTGTTAGTAATATAAATATCGCTATAGCAAATGAAAATAAAAAAAATAAGCCAAAAGTAAAAGCTGTCATTATAATTCCTCTTGTATTTGGTTGATCTGTAGAAAGAATTTTAATAAAAATAGCTACATTCCAAACAAGAAAACCCGTGAATACCAAAATATAAATCCATCCCATAATTTGAAGACAGATTTTTGCAACTTTAACCATCCTCGGCATTTCTTCTATACTTACCACTTTTTTAATTTCAGGCTCTTTGGTAGTTTCCGCTTCCATTAATTCTAAAGCTTTTTCATCGGATATTTCTTCCCCAAATTCCTTTTGGTAATTTTCTTTGAATCGATTAATTGATTCTCTTGAAAACATTTTATCTCCGTTTATGTCTTCTCGCTTTTAATTTAACTTATAATATTATAACAAATATAGTCTCTATTAAGCCATATATACTAAAAAAATGACCCCACGGAGAGTCGAACTCCGGTTGTCCAGATTATATCGGGATGTCCTAAATAATTATAAAAACAAGAAATTTTGGTGACCCTACGGGGAGTCGAACCCCGGTTGCCAGGATGAAAACCTGGTGTCCTAACCACTAGACGATAGGGCCTTCAGAATTTCTTGTTTATGTATCTTTTTTTATTAATTTTCTAATATAATTATTATTTTTCAAAGATTTAAAATATTTTTCTCTCTTCATTGCTTCGCTTCTATCCCCAAATGATTCATAATGAATTAATTTTACAGGTAAATATCTCTTTGTTGATTTAACTTGTCCTTTTTTGTGTTTATTCATTCTAGATCTTAAACTATTTGTGTAACCATAATAATAATTATTTTTAGAAGTTAAAAGAATATATGTATAATATTTCATTTATTTTTATTTATAGAGTCAAACTCCGGTTGTCCCGATTATATCGGGATGTCCTAACCACTAGTCCCGACTTTACTTTATTGTCTTATTTATAGCTTATGAAGTCGGGATCCCGATTACCTTAATTTTAAAAATTATCAATGTATTAATCGGGAAAGATAGGGCCATGTTTTTATTTCTTCTTTGATCTACTTTTCTGCTTTCTTGTTCTCCGTATTTCTCCTTTATTCCATAAATGACAAAGGGCAATTGCTAAAGCGTCAGCCGCATCATCAGGCTTGGGAATTTTCTCTAATCCAAGTATTTTTTTAGTCATTTCCTGCATTTCTTTTTTATCAGCTCGGCCATACCCTGTAATTATTTGCTTGACATGAAGAGGCGTATACTCAAAAATTTCCATTCCCATGCTACCTAAGGCTAAAAGAATAACCCCTCTTGCATGACCAACATTAATTGCCGTTTTAGCGTTTTTAAAAAAGAAAATTTCCTCGCAAGCAACTGCATCCGGTTCATATTTTTTCACTAAACAACGAACTTCTCTATAAATTACACTTAATCGTTTATGAAAAATATCTTCTGAATTAGTAATAATACATCCGTAATCAATTAAATTCAAGTCATCGCCCTTTTTTTCAACCATGCCATAGCCAATAGTGGCTACTCCCGGATCAATGCCTAATATTTTCATACTAAATCCTCCATTAATCCTTCCTCTATATCAAAATTTGAATAAACTTTTGTCACATCATCAGATGATTCCAGTTCTTCCATCAACTTCAAAATAGCTTCAGCTTGCTTTTTATCGGTTATTTTAACCATCTCTTTTGGTTCTAAAGACAATTCAGCTGATATTACTTTAATTTCATTATCTTCCAAATTTTTTCTAACCTTAAATAACTCTGAAGGTAGTGTATAAACTAAAATCTCTCCATCTTCTTCACTAAAGTCTTCAGCCCCCGCATCAATTATTTTCATTTCTGTATCTTCAGATGCTCCCCCAACCCTAATTATTCCTTTTTGTTTAAACATCCAAGATAAAGAACCACCGCCAGCCATCCGACCACTATGCCGAACAAGAATATTGCGTATCTCGGGAGTCGTTCGATTACGATTATCAGTCACGGCTTCAATAATTAAGGCTATCCCAACTGGTCCAAAAGCCTCATAAGAGACTTCTTCTATTTTCTCTCCTCCTTTCTGACCTGCACCTTTTTTTATAGCCCGCTCAATGCTATCTTTTGGCATATTCACTTCTTTAGCCTTTTGGATGGCTAACCTTAATTTAAAATTTGATTCCGGATCGGCTCCTCCATCACGAGCAGAAAGAGTAATCATCCGTCCAACTTTAGTAAAAATTTGGCCGCGTTTAATATCGGCCACACCCTTTTTTCTCTTTATTTGTGCCCATTTTGAATGACCAGACATTTAAATTCCTTTACTCGCCTTATTAAATATTTTTCTCAAAGCTAATTAAAGAGACCTTAATAAATAAAGCTCTCATGTTATTTATTAATTTTATCTTGTAACCTGTATTGTCGTTCCAAGCTCTGCTAACGGAGCCCTAATTGTTACACGATTATTAGCGTCTTTTCTCATTTGATAACGAGTATTAACTCCAGTGGGCGCCCTTGGATCTCTGGGCATAGCTGAAATATAGGTCGGTACCAAAACAGCCGATAGAAATCTGCAATCTCTCCAAGAAGTAGTAATTGCTGTCGGTAACACTCCTTTATTGCTTGTAGCGTACTGCCAACTAGCATCCAAAATGGCCCTGGTATCACTTCTTCTCTGAGTGTTGCGAGCTTGAGCAAATTGTCTACCGGGATTAACTGCAATTAAAACAATGGCAGCTAAAATAGCCAGAA
>JAGVPB010000030.1 GCA_020052415.1 Bacteroidales bacterium
AATTTCTTACTTTGGTTAATGCCGTGTAGATTTATGTTATAGTCCATCATGTCAAGCTGTATAAATACATGGACTATTACATAAATCACTTCGGTATTAGTTATCTTTTTGAATACTTCCCGAAAACATTTCAGAGGTATTTCTGTTGGAATAATAAAGCAACGATTTGACTGAAAAAATAATACTTTTCGATGCAGAATGTAGCCTTTGTCATTGGTCGGTCAGCTTTATTCAGAAGCGTGATCACAAAAATCTGTTCAGCTATGTTTCTCTGAAAAACCGCAAGGCTGATGATTTACTGAGGTATGCCCGGATCAACGTGGCTGGATTGGATTCTGTGATATACCTTGAAAATGATATGGCATTTGTAAAATCTGAGGCCTTTTTCAGAATTGCAAATGTAATGGGTGGTTCATACAAACTGGTTAATATCTTCAGAATTCTTCCGTTAAAATTTACTGATGGCATTTATAATTTTATTGCGCGCAACCGGCTCAGGTGGTTTGGAAAAAGGGTGCAGTGTAATTGTTCGGTTTCAAACAGAGGATCAAATCAAAATTAATTCTGCACCTGCTGTTTTCTTGATGTTCTGATCTGGAAGATCAGATTAGCATAAATAATATTTCTCTCGTAAGAGGGATTGCCTTCCCAATCAAGTACTTTATCAGGGATAATGGAATAAGTTACATCAAGGCCAACGAATTTATATTTGAATCCAAAACCCAGGTTGAAATATTTGCGACCTCCTTGTATTTTATGGTTGTTGAAAATATTTCTTTAAGCTAAAACAGTGAAATTAAAATTGGAACTTTAAACCTGGAACCATGAGTCCACTCCAAAAACTCATTTTTCGTCGTTATTAAAGTATTAAAGCAATCCGTGTGCATTGTAAATCAACAGATTGCTTCAGGCTCCGCCTTCGCAATGACGTTAGGCAACTCTTTTTGAAGTGGGCTCAGCCTGGAACCATGAACCTTGAACCATGAACTTGGAGCCTTTAACCAACTCATTCCGGAACCTGGCACTGCTTACCCTGGTTACCAAGCCATATATCATTTTTATCAGGGTTGTTTAACTGGCCGTTCAAATTGTAATCACCCGACAAATAACCATCCTTCCCAACAAACAGCGACCAGAAGCTGTTTTTATCCGACAAGTCAATTGTTCCGTCTGCATTTCCATCGCCGCCTGCCATTCCCCATAATCCTGGAAAATCTGTTTCCAGTTGAACAGAACCGTTTAATCCGCCATAAATCTTATTGGCCGTATTTGAAAAATTATAGGTGTGAAGCCCGGCAACTTCTGTAACAGGTGAGGCAGACATAATTCCCAGATGGTTGCGATGCCACAGCACCACAAACAAATTCTGGTTTACCATCACCGGGAAGGTCATCCGGCCGGATCCATCCAGCCCGACTACCGAGCCATCATTAAGCAGAAAACCAGCCTGTCGTCCGATGGTTGTTGCAGCGGTAGCGGCCTCTGCGGTAGCCGCATCTCTCAGTTCAACCAAAATCCAATCTACAACCTGGGCGTTTGGAATGAAAGGAACACTTTCAGGCCCGCCATAATTCCAGGGAATTGTATTGTATGGCTGGTTCAGGGGAATAAGATCAGGATTCAAAGATGTTGACATTAAACCATTTCCGGCATAAGGCCCATGCATAAATGCGGTAAGGTCAAGCTCCACGGGGTTATAGATCAGTTCAAGGTCATCAAAATAGGCAGTGCTTCCCACATGAGCCACAGTTCCGCCCGAGCTTAAAACAAACAATATATATTGGGGTGTATTGCTGTTAAAGTAGTTAAACGGAGCAGAGAACCTTGTCCATACAGAAGTCAGATTTGGAATATCCACCTGTGCTAATGCGATCCAGTTTGACTGGGCAACATCAGGTATTTTAGCGGTTCCGGTATGAAGTACGGCCTTAACCTGGGCAATGTCGCCGGAAACAGGCGTGAATTTTGCCCAGAAAACAATGCTGTCGGGTTTTTGAGTAAAAGGCGTGTTCCATTGGGCGTTCGCTATATTTGTGAAAACATAGCCATTGTTCGGATTGAGGTCGGAATGTACCTGCCCATTGGTCAGTGTGCCGGCAGCGACAATAGTCAGAACAGATGCATTATACAGGTTTACGGAATAGGAACCGCTGTGGGCATTGGTACTCTGAGCCCAGACGTAAGGGGCAAAACCGTTTAGCGTTCCGTTATCTGAAGTTTTAATGGAACTCCATTCTGTGGGTTCAGGAACGGAAAGGCCGACATTCTCCCAAAGCTCAAAGCCGGCATTTTCAGGCTGCTGCTGGCTAAATACAAAAGTGATTGCCGACAGGCTGCAGGCCACAGTTATCAAAATTTTATTTATTGCAGATATTCTCATGAGGATAAAATTATCTTATTATAAATTTTTTCGAAAAAGTAAAGGACGCATTCTGAATTTTACAAATATAAATACCGGCAGGAACATTTAACTGTACCCTGACCAATTCTTCAGGTATGATTTGCCGTGTATATATAACCCTTCCAGTTAAATCCAAAATCTCAAGATTAAAATTATCCTGTAGATGTTTTGAGTTCATTTTGATGATCAGTTCCTTACCGGACCAATAAATATTAAAGTTGCTTTCGGTAAGGGTTTGAACCGATGTGTTATTATAGATCAATTCGAAGTCATCGAGATACATTATGCTTCCAACCTGTGAATTTTGAGCATCTCCAGCGTACATGGCAAATAAAATATATTCAGGAGTGTTTGTGCTGAGGTACTGGAAAGGGGCGCTATGACGTGTCCAGTCATTCATTGGGTTGGGTAAATCAATATTGGCAACTGCAATCCAGTTGGTTTGGGCGGGATCGGCGATTTTTGCCGTGTCGGTATGTAAAATGGCAATCACATGCGCAATATCATTTTCAAACGGGAAGAATTTCGCCCAGACCGTCAGGCTGTCGGGTTTATCAGTGAAAGAAGTGTTAAACTCAGGAAGTGAATCTATAGTAAAAACATATGCATCTGCCGGATCAATGACCGCATGAACTCTTCCGTTGGTCAGTGTGCCAGGAGCGACAAGCGTTAAAATAGGTTCATTAAATAATTTAATTGAATACATTCCTGAATGAGCATCGGTGCTTTGCTCCCATACCACGGGTATGACCTCATTGATCATATCGCCTCCATCGGAGGTCTTAAGGGAATTCCAGTCAACCGGTTCCAGTGTATCCGGGCCAAACCCGACCTGTTCCCAGAGTTCAAATCCGGGATTCTCCGGCTGCTGTTGTGCAATGGCTCGATTTATACCAGACAGGATTATAACTAACCCAAAGAGAAAAAGCTTCTTTTTCATAACAGTAA
The DNA here is from genome assembly GCA_020052415.1 of Bacteroidales bacterium. Classification (GTDB taxonomy): domain Bacteria; phylum Bacteroidota; class Bacteroidia; order Bacteroidales; family JAADJA01; genus JAADJA01. The sequence goes on from JAGVPB010000030.1 coordinate 3,350, forward strand.
TCTCCCATTTAAATAACCGGACAAATATATCAATAATCAACTATTTATTCGTCTGAAAATTCCCGGAGCAGTTTACGATAAGCGGAGAAAACATTAGCTCTTGATACAAAGCCAAGATATTTGCCGTCCCTGATCACCGGCAGGTTATAATGTTCAGATTCGCCGAATTTTTTTGCAATGTCTTCCATTGATTCATCAGGATCAACATGTGGCTCAGGCATAAACATCAAATCCCTGATGAAAGTGGTTTCGTACAGTTCACGCTCAAAAATTATATTCCTGATCTCATTAATAAAGATGACTCCCTGAAAATTATTTTCATTATCCACTACCGGAAATACATTGCGCTGTGATTTTGTAACAACCTTAACGAGGTCACCTAAGGTGGCATTCACGTCAATGGTAAGAAAATTTGTTTCGAGAAGGCTTTTCACCTTCATGAGCGAAAGCATGGCTTTATCTTTATCATGGGTGAAAAGTTCTCCGCGCTGTGCAAGCCGTTTTGTGTAGAGTGAATGGGGTTCAAAATAATTGATGGTAATGAAAGAAATGGTCGAAGTAATGATCAGCGGTGTCAGCAGCTCATAACCTCCGGTAATTTCAGCGATGAGAAAAATTCCGGTCAGCGGAGCATGCATTACGCCGGACATCATGCCGGCCATGCCCACAAGGGCGAAATTGCTTTCCGAAACCTGTAAAAACGTAAACTGGTTCAGGACTTTAGCAATAAAAAAACCTGCTATGCCGCCCATGAACAGGGATGGTGCAAATATTCCACCGACACCGCCGCTGCCGGTGGTTACAGCGGTTGCTACAGCCTTGAAAATGAGTATTGAGGAAATTACGATCAATAAAAACCAATATTCATCTTTTAAGCCGTAAAACAAGTCCTGGTTTATCAGTTCATTACCGTTGCCTTTTAAAACTTCCTGCAGTACCGGGTAACCTTCGCCGAAAAGTGACGGGAATACAAAAATCAACAAACCAAGGATCGTCCCGCCAAATATGATCCGTAAATAGTTATTTTTAATTTTTTTGAACCTGTCTTCGACAAAGACTGTCGTACGGGTAAAATAAACAGAAGCGAGGCCTGTGAATATCCCCAGAATGATAAATAGCGGAATCTGGTTTAATACAAAAGGATCGGAAGGCTCAAACAAAAAGAGCACACTTCTGCCGCTGAGAAAATATGCGATGGTGGCTCCTGTAACCGCGGAGATCAGTAATGGAATCAGTGCGGTTATTGTCAGGTCAATCATGAGCACTTCAATTGCGAAGACAACTGCTGCTATGGGTGCCTTGAAAATACCGGCTATCGCTCCTGCCGCTCCGCAGCCAATCAGAACGATCAGCGTTTTGTGATTCATCCTGAACAACCTGCCCAGTGTGGAACCAATAGCAGAACCGGTAAGGACGATCGGTGCTTCAAGTCCGACGGAGCCGCCGAAAGCCACTGTAAGAGTGCTCCCGACCATTGAAGACCAGGTGTTGTGCCCTTCAAGAACTCCGTTGCGTTTGGATATGGCATAAAGTATCCGGCTGATCCCGTGGCCAATGTTTTTTTTGAGGATGAACCTTACAAAAACCACTGTCAATACAATTCCCACCAGGGGCAGGGCAAGATAGAGAACGCTGCCGCGCTCAAATTGAAATCCCCGGCTGACCAGATAAAATGTATAATGAACCGTGTTTTTGAGAATAACAGCAGCAATACCGCTCAATAATCCAATGATGATGCTTAACAGGAAAACAAACTGGCTGTTTTTTATATGCCTGTTCTTCCAGGAAGCAAGCCGGAAAATAAACCGAGGTACCTTCATCCGATCATCATAATTACAAATGCAAAAGTAAGAGAATGAAATTAAAAACTATTGACACCCGATTAAGGGTTTAAACCGGTTCGAAGTTCATCTCGCCGACGGCGAGATGAAGTTTGAAGTGGAGTGCCTGAAAATCAGAAATAGGTATAAAATGGTTGAGAATATTTTTTAAGTTTGCGAACTTTATAACAATTTCAGGAATATGAACATTTATACTGATATGAACCCCAATCACCTGGTTCAATATCTTAATAAACCGTCAGAAGATTTTACAAAGGCCGATCTGATCCGGTATATCGAAGATCATGATATTGCGATGATCAACTTCAGGTATTGTGGCTGGGACGGAAGGCTCAAAACATTGAATTTTGTCATTAACAGCAAGCAGCACCTCGAAAGTGTTTTATCTGCCGGTGAAAGGGTTGACGGTTCAAGCCTGTTCTCTTTTATCGAAGCCGGGTCAAGCGATCTTTATGTGATCCCCAGGTATAAAACAGCTTTTGTCAATCCGTTCTCAGATGTTCCGACTCTGGATATTTTGTGCTCCTTTTATAATAAGAATGGTGAACCTCTGGCAAGTTCGCCCCAATATATTCTTAAGAAGGCTCATCATGTTCTTCAGGAAAGAACCGGTTTTACCCTTGAAGCCATGGGCGAACTGGAATATTACATCATCAGTCGTAAAGGACAGCTATTCCAGGCAACAGATCAAAAGGGATATCATGAAGCCGAACCTTTTTCAAAATGGGGGAATTTCAGGCGGGAAGCCATGTTTGCTATATCTCAGGCGGGAGGATACATCAAATACGGACATTCGGAAGTGGGAAATTTCAGTATTGATGACATGGAATATGAGCAGAATGAAATAGAATTTCTTCCAAACAACATCGAAGATGCTGCCGATCAATTACTCGTTGCGAAATGGATTCTCAGGACAATGGCCTATAAACACGGAGTTACAGTCACCTTTGCTCCAAAGATCAATGCCGGTAAAGCGGGAAGCGGGCTGCACATCCATTCCCGGTTGATTAAGGACGGTAAAAACATGATGATCAAAGACGGAAAGCTTTCGGATATTGCGAAAAAAGCCATTGCCGGCTACCTTGATTTATCGCCCTCGCTCACCGCATTCGGCAATCTTAATCCAATGTCGTATTTCCGGCTGGTTCCTCACCAGGAAGCGCCGACAAATATTTGCTGGGGCGACAGGAACCGTTCGGTACTTGTAAGGGTTCCGCTTGGCTGGACAGGAAGGCTCGATATGATCATGGACGCCAATCCGAAGGAAAAGTCGTTTGATAAACAGTTTTTCGACCGGCAAACAGTAGAACTGAGAAGCCCCGACGGCTCGGCAGATATTTATACTCTGATGGCTGGATTAGCTGTTGCCGCAAGGCATGGACTTGAGATGAAAAATGCGCTCGAATTTGCCGAAAAAACATACGTGGTTGTGAATATTTTTTCCGAAAAAAATAAGAAAAAGAAAAACGACCTGAAACATTTGCCTTCTTCATGCTGGGAATCTGGAAATGCACTCGAAGAACAAAAGCATCAATACCTGAAGCACAATGTTTTTACCGAAGGTACCCTGAACGGGATCATCCATTACCTGCAAGGCTTTAACGATCAGCATCTCAGAGACGAGATCAAAGATGACCCGGGAAAGTTGTTAGAGCTTGTTTCGAAGTATTTTCATTGCGGGTAAGCAGAATTTTTCCTGTTTTAGTAAAGAGGATACCAGGATTAAAACTTGAATATTAAAGGCACTGTGTAAGAGATAATAAGGTCCTTGCATTTTATAAAGTGATTTTTACTAAGGTTAGCGCAAAAAGGGAAATAAGGTTTTTTCGATATTTCAAGATTTCGTATTATTTCTGAATTTTACTTAAACCTTATTTTTATAATAATTTAAACCTTAGTAATATATTGAACCTGAAGAATCCAAACCTTATTACCTTATTACTTGAGACCACTCCGAAAAGTATGATATACAATTCTGTTTTGGACTAAAGTCCGCTGTGTCAGGGATTTATAATAACCCCAGACTTAAGTCTGGGGTTATTGGAAATCAGTACATTAACGGGCTTAAACCCTGAATTCTTAACTTTTCAGGGTGGAACCAATTTATAGAAAACCACCCTCTGCAGTCAATTCCAATTCTACAAGTTTTTCTTTACCGGGAATGCCCTCATGATTCCAGCCTCGGACATTGTAATATTCATCAAGCAGGGACTGGAATTCAATTTTATAACCTTTTGAAAGCCCAGATTTAAAAGGTTCTTCAAGCAACCGTACCGGTAAAGTATCATCAGCTCGGGATTTGCCTTCCCGCAGATTGAATAATTTTTCAATTGTCCAGATTCGCTCGCCTGTTTTTAATAAGTCATTTCCATCCATTTCTATTCCCATTACAGAACTAACAAGCTTTGCATACAAATCAGGATTTAATGCAAAAGAAGTAAACAGGCAGGCAATCATCGAATCAATGGTAGCGGTAAGATCCTGGTAAAGCATTGCCAGTCCGGCTTTTCCGTTTGAGCTGAACCGGTTAATACCGAAAGGAGTCGAAAGCGCTTCAGTACTTACAAGGTAGGATCGCAGATGACAGCCGCCCCTGTTGTTTGTAGCCAGGGTGATGCTCATTCCATGCAGACCTCTCGGATCATAAGCAGGGAGTTCAAGCCCCTTTACATGCATGGCAATTTCGGGATGTCCGAATTTCTCAGCCATTCTTGCGGCTCCGAGTCCAAGGGTCGCCCCGAACCCTTCAGCATTACCCATCACTTTACTGAATTTAACAATGGCCTCGGTATCACCAAACTTAAGATCATGGCCAAGAAGATCATGTATCTGGCTTTTTGCTTCTTCCGAAAGAAATCCTTTTTCCGACAACTCCATTGCACAGGCTATTGTATTACCGGCAGAAATCGTATCAATACCGGATTCGTTGCAATTGTAATTTGCATGGATCACGCTTTCCAGGTCATTCACACCGCACAGGGCACCAAACGACCATATCGTTTCAAATTCAGGGCCTTTACCTTCCCGTTCCGGAGTTTGAGTGATCCTCGCACAGGCGATCGGACAGCCTGCACAGGGTTTACGGGCGACAAAATACAATTCCTTAAAAGTTTCTCCCGAAATTGATTCTGCATCATTGAATACACCTTCATTGAAATTTCGCGCGGGAAAGGTACCATAATGATTGATCACCTTGACAAGTGCAGGAGTTCCGTATTCTTTTAAAATATCTTTGGTAAGCGGAGCTTCACCAATAAATGTTCTCCATTTTTTTGCAACTTCATCCACGATGGCCTGGTCGGCAACAGGAGTTTTATTGTTGCCGCTCACTACAACGGCTTTCAGTTTTTTTGATCCCATCACGGCTCCCAGCCCTCCCCTTCCGGCGGCATGGTTTGTTTCATTCATGATGGAAGCCATCAGTACTTGTTTTTCACCGGCTGTTCCTATACATGCGATACCGGCTTTCGGTTCGGAAACAGATTTCAGGAATTCCGTTGTTTCTGGAGTGCTTTTACCCCACAATGCCGAAGCATCCCGAATTTCAGCCTTATTGTTTTCAATTAAAATATAACAGGGATTTTCGGATTTCCCTTCAACCAGCAAAACATCGTATCCTGAGGATTTCAGATCCAAGCCAAAATGGCCTCCCGCCGAGCAACCGCCAACAGTTCCGGTGAGCGGCGATTTGGAAACAATAGAAAAACGGCTTGTGGCTGGCGCATTGATTCCGGTAAGCGGTCCGGTGAGAAACATCAGTAGATTTGATGGAGCCAGGGGATCGGTTCCGGCAGGGAGTTCATCAAACAGGATTTTAGAGCCCAGACCTCTGCCGCCGATAAAATCAATGAGGATTTTATCCGGAATCGCTTCTGCTTTTATGGTTTGATTACTTAAGTTTACCCGGAGCAACCTTCCAAAATATCCGCCTTTTACTGTCTTCATCTTAAAATTCTTTATGTTTACGTAATTCCTTATGCTTACAATTACGGCAGAAATCATTGCTTTCTTCCCTGATTTCGACACGCAGTTTGCCGGTTTGATTGTAAGGGCAGACGGTGCATGGGATTACACCGGCATCAATCCAGTCATCGGTGTTGTGCGCCAACCAGCTCATGGATGACATGATATTCAGCGGCTGGCTTGTTCCGAGCCTGAAAAAGCCGGGAGTTTGTAACGATTCCTCATAGGCTCCGGCATAAAACAACCTCATGCTGAACATGGCATCAGAAATGCCACCGGCAGCTTTCACTCCCATGCTGTTACCGACAACCTCCCGCATAATGTGAATATGTTCCGGAGTGGCACCGTAAGCATCCATTCCGGTCGAGTTCTTAATAAAATGTGCTTTTGAAGAAGCCACGATTTCAGAAACTTTATAGAGTTCTTTTTCTGTAAGCTCAGAGGAGCGGATGATGACTTTGACATGTTCTCCTCCGGCAGCATCACAAATGGCATTTATCTCTTCCAGAGCATATTTAGGATCCTTTTTGAACCTTCCTACATTGATCACCATATCGAGTTCGATTTTACCTTTACCTTCTCCCCTGTTTTCATAGCTTTTGCGAACCGTGTGAGAAGCCAGTAAAGCTTTCATTTCAATATCCAGTTTGCCCAGGGGGAAATCAATTACATAACACTCCTTTACGGATGAACCTTTCAGCAAAGCCGGCAGGATGTCAACTTCAACTGGATTTACGCAAACCGAAGCACAACCGTAAGTTATTGCCCAGTCTGCCATTTTATTTATTTTCGGAGACTGAGTATCAGCTTTGAGATCGGTGACGTCGAGAAAGGATGCAATGCGTTCGGGTGTAAAACTTTTCACCAGCGTTCTCATCTTTTCGCGATCGAACTCTACAAGCGGTGATCGGGCTGAACTATTATCTGTCATTACTTTCTGCATTCAATTTAATTCTAATACTATGATTCGAAAAAAAAAAGGATCATAAAAGTAGCATTTTTTTGTTGTACAAGGATACTTTTCAGTCAGGTTAATAATAAGAAGCCTGTTCAGTTAAGGGGTTAAGGTAATGGGAGTTTGCCTGTTGTATATTCAATCGTAAATATTATATCTTTGTAAAATCATTCATACTGCTATGAACATTCTGTACCGCAAAACACTTAGAAAAGCCAACAGTTTAAAAAAGCATTATTTCGGCGATCAGCAATTGAGAAGCAGCATAAGACTATTGCAACTTTGTAACATCAAATCTTTGCTCGATGCCGGAGCCAATACTGGTCAGTTTGCCTATTACACGCGACATGCGGGTTATAAACACAGGATTATTTCTTTTGAGCCGTTGAGTGAAGCTTTTTATTTGCTCAACGCTTTTGCAAGGAAAGATCCGGAATGGGAAACGGTAAATGCCGCCCTTGGCGACACAGATGGTGAAATTGAAATCAATATTTCTGCGAACCTCCAAAGCAGTTCGATCCTCGAGATGAAAGCCAGACATATTGAAGCTGCACCCGAATCGGCATTCAAGTGTAAGGAGAAAGTTAAAATTCATAAAATTGACACCATCATCCATCAGTATTCGGATAATCTCAATGAAACATTTCTGAAAATTGATACCCAGGGTTACGGAAAGCGTGTTCTCAGGGGCGCAGAACAAAGCCTGAAAGAAATCAAAGGCCTTCAGATTGAATTATCTCTCGTTGAGCTTTACCAGGGCGAAACCCTTTACCGGGAAATGATCAATTTTATTTCAGACCTGGGATTTACAATTTTTTCCATCGAACCAGGCTTCCGTGATAAAGAAACAGGACAGTTGCTACAGGTTGATGTAATTTTTTACCGGATTTAACAATTCTGTTATTTTATTGTTAATTCGCACGAATCTTTAAGGTTAAAAGATTCATTTGATTATTTTGGCTTGTTTTAAAAAAACAAAAATGAAAAAGACAATATTTGTACTCACTGCTTTTTTTCTGAGCATCTTGCTTTATGGTCAAACCCTGCTTGACACGGCCGTAAATTTCACGGTTAAGGATGTTTACGGGAATACCTTTAAGCTATTCGATATACTGGACGAAGATAAAATAGTCGTCATTGACTTTTTTTCGACAGCCTGAGGTACCTGCCAGGCGTATGCGCCAGATTTGCAGGCGGCATACGAAACGTTCGGGTGTAATGATGGGAATGTTTTTTTCATGGGCATTGACAAGGGCAATACCAACGCCAATGTGATATATTACGACTCGGTTTATGGAATACATTATCCGGGAATTAGCGGTCAGGAGGGCGGAGGGAACGAAGTACATCTGCTTTACGAGGTGCAGGCAACTCCTTCGATTGTCGTCATCACACCGGATCATCTTATAGCATATAATCAGATTTGGCCGCCGACAGAAACCAATGTGACAGATAGCGTGCAGGCTGCGGGTGGCATCTTTCTGCAATGCACAACTCATCTTTCTGAAGTTAATAAGGATGAAATCATATCTGTTTCACCAAATCCTGTTGCTGATTATGCCACAATAAATCTGAATCAGGCAAATGGAAGAAAAACAGAAATTAAAATTTTCAATGTATTCGGAATGATGGTTTGGGAATCGGGTTCAATCTATCAGTCAGGTAATACCGTACTAAAAGCTGACCTTTCAAAAGAAAGAGAGGGATGTTATATTATCCGGGCGATTTCAGATGATCAGGTTTTAGTGACAAAAAAAATTGTGGTATTGCATTAAAGTTTACAAGTCAATCTATACCATAAACGGGATAAAACCTTACATTCTGCAAATTGGAATAAGGGTATAGGGGATATAGGGGAAATACTGATGGGCAAGCCCTTATATCCCATATTTCCCTTATTTCCTTATTTTTCATTTTGCTTTAATTTATCCCGTATGCAGTAAACAAGACCGGAAAAGACCCGTGTGGTCAGATCATATATTTCAAATAATCGAGCATTAAATTGATTTCGGACGGTTCAATTCCAAACCCTGTGAGATATTTTTTATCTTCCCCGAAAGCTGCAAGAAATGATTTCATATTGTTATCGTCGCGGCTAAGTGAAATTTTATAGTTTTTCAAGGCAGCTTTTCTGTTTCCCGAACACCATTCCAGATGGCCCAGGTTCATAAAATCATGCATATTGGCTTCGCTTTCCATTAAGCGGTCGTAATAATTCCTTGCGGTATCGAATTTCCCCAGCACAAAATTACACCATGCAATCGGACGCAGTACCTTCTTATTTTCATCGGCAAGAAATTCAACCTTATAATAATATTCGAGCGCCTTTTCGTATTGTTTTAAATCGAGATAAGAATGCCCTATGTAGGTTTGAATATATAAATCATCCGGCTCAATTTTTTCCGCATCGAGGTAATACTTCAGAGATTCATCATAGTTCTTTAACTGCCGGTAGCAAAATGCAAGTTTTTTCAAATTCCAAACCCGGTTCACATCGAACAGTTCCGCCTTTTTATAATAATTCAGAGCTTCTGAGTAGTTCTTTAATTTTTGATTGCAAAAAGCAATTTTTTCAAACACTTCGGGTGAATTATCTCCCTTTTGGTTCAGAATTAAGTATAGCTCAAGTGCATGTTCAAAATAATTGCGCTCAAAAAAGAATTCACCGATATTCTGAAGGATGTTTTGATTGGTAACCAGCACCCCGAAGAAATTACAGTTATAGAAGTCCAGCTTCATTGTGAAAATATCGGGCAGTTCGCCTTTGAGGGGATGAAGCTTAAAAAACCTGTATAAATCCTGTATATACTGCGAATTAATGCTTTTGACCGTCACCGATTTATCGAGTATTTCATCCTCAATCTGAAGTTCCCTAAGGCTTTCTATTTCGGCATTGAACATTTCGAGCATCATGCCTTTTTGCAAATCGGGCATGTGCTGGAGGTTCAGACAAAACGAATACTTGTCGGAATTGCACATAAAAAATGCCTTCGACAATCCTTCGAGGAAAGCCGGGACATTCAACTGTTGCCCTTCACTGGTCAGAGCTTCGTTTATAACATAATTATCAGAATGAAAAGGTTTAAACCAGTTGACAATCTCATTGAAAAAATCAAAGGATTTCAATCGTGAAAATGCGCTCATAAAAATGTCGGCTCCTTCCATTTGCATTTTCGAAATCTCCTGCAGTTTGTCCAATAAATCAGGCGCATCCTGAAAAACCCGTTCCCAGTCAGGATTTTTATCATCGGTAAAGTCGTCCGACAGGATGTTATCCAGATCGAGCTTGTCTTTCAGGATGGGTTGATATTTAACCATTTCCGGCAGGATTTCATCTTCGAACTTTTTAGTGATCCTCTCGGTATCTTTCGATTTCAATAACTGGATAGCAATAAGCTCGATGTTCTTAATTATGGATTCATTTTTGCTGAACGAATTTATTTTATCCATCAATTCAGGATAAAAAACCAGCCGCTTGTCGTGAATGTAAAGGGTCAGAAACAGCCCGACAAGGGATCTGTGTCTTATCTGATCATCATTATAAAATGAGTATTCAAAGAGCAATTCGATCTTTTTTACATCGAAACACCTGATCGCACTCAGGGTGAGAGCACTGATTATAACCGACTGCTCATACCAGGGGAAGTTTTTGGATTCCCAAATGGATTTGAACAACTTCAGGTCGGCATCTTTAAATTTATCCGTGAGCCATATCAGGTTGAAAATTCTGACCAGTATGTTCTGATGTTTCTGATATTCCTCTTTTTTATTCAAAGATGTTTCAAACCGGCTGCTTAAAACTTCGGATAATTCTTCATCAAAAACAAGATCTTCAATACTGTCAATTGCTTCTTCCTTTATTTGTTTCGATTCATTTTCAATTTTTCGCTTCAGGCGATAAAAATATTTATCAATATCGCTCATATAGGCAAAATGCAGAGCGAGGTCAGCCAGTTCAAGAACCGACACCTGAAGATGATGGTAGATATTTTCCTTTTCAGGATCTTCAATCCCCTCAATGGCATATTTCAGAAGGTTCTTATAGGTGTCGTCAAGCGACTCGTACTGCGATATGTAATCGCCCCTCCTGGATTGAATAACAAGTTCCTTCAATACATCGAGAGCATCCTTTAATTTGTTATCGAGGATTAAATTAATTACCTTTTGGTAATTTCTATCCAGCGCCTTTTTATCCATTTAATAACCGCTATTATTATTAATGCATTACTGAACCTTTAAAACTTCGAAGTTGATAATTTCATCCGTAACTAAAGTATCCGATTCAAAATGATATTTTTTCGCACTTCCGTTCATCCTCAGGGTACCATCCCTGGTGTACATTGTAGATGTGACCGCAGAACCGGAACCTGCAAAAGAGATAATGTATGAACTCACCAGGCTGCCGCTTACTGAAAATGTAAGATAAGAGGGAGCCTGAAAATAAACACTCAAATAATCAGGAGCAGTCTCTTCAATATTGATTGTAACAGACACATCAGCCTTTGAAGAATTGTTATTAAAGTTATTATAATCGCCCGATCCGGTAAATTCACCTATCCAGGAATCAGCCGTACAGGTGGTACAATTTATCCAGGGATCCTCATCCTTATTGTCCTGTTTACAGGAATAAAAAACCAATATTATTGTGCATAATAAACCCAAAAAGATGAACAGTCTTAATTGAAGTAACATTTTCTATTTGTTGTTATAAACGTATCTTTGTCAAAGATAATTTAAATTGGAAACATTAATTCATTAAGCATTTGAAAAATGATAAGGGTTAGATTTTATATTTTTAATTTGATTATTCTGTCAGGCATTTTTTTTCAGTCCTGTTCGGAAGAAGATATTTTAAATCCCGTTGAAGACCGGGCTGCATTTCTTGGTACATGGGCAGTTATTGAATCCTGTGTTAAGGACGCCTACAACGTAACTATTGAGGCAGATCCTTCCAACAGCACGCAGGTGATCATTCAGAATTTCTGGCTTATCGGATATCAGGAAAAGGCCCCCTACGCCATTGTTGCAGGGACAAACATTACCATTCCCAATCAAACTATGTGTAATGACGGCAGCAATACAGTGAGCGGAAGTGGTAAACTGCAAAACGGTAAAATCAATTGGACCTACACCGTAAATGATGGCGCCGATTTATACACATGTACGGCCGTTTACGAGTTGCAGTAATTATTCTTTCTCCAGCTCACTTTTCATTTTACTGAGCCGGGTAATCGCTTCGGCGTAAATGTCATCCAAAATTTTCAGATCCTGTTGGTAATAGGCGTAGCTGCGTTCGAATCTATCCCTTGTGATTCCATATTTCTCAAGAATTGAATTGTGTAAATAATATTTGGTATTTTCCGAATCCTTAGCCTTGGTTTTCTGTTTTGTTGAAAGGATGGCATCCATTAACCTTAAATCTACAATAATATTGATCATCTCGTCGTGCGGAATCAGATCATCAGGTGGGGGCTGCAGCCGGTCAATTGCCGGTGTACAACTAAAGAAAAACATCAGGATGGAAAATAATAAAATATTTCTGTGTATCACTTTACAAGATTGTTTTTTTCCCTGTATTCATGGTTCAATCCTTCAAGCACCTGGCTGGTAATGTCAAAAGTATCTTTTGCAAAAAAAATATTCCCGGCAGTATTGTAGCTAAGGATATAATCATAGTTGTAAATCTTGTTTATCCTGCTTAAATAATTTTTGATACTGTCCAGTAATATGATGTTCATTTCATATTCTTTTTTCGACAATTCAGCCGAATACTGATCCTGAAGCTTGTATAAATCCTGCTGCTGCTGCATCAGTTTTTCATAAATCTGCTGTGCACTCGATTCAGAAATGGTTTGTTTTTGAACCTGATCCTGAAAATAAGCGGCATCCTGCTCATAAGCCTGCTGCTTACTGGTGAAATCTGCATCTTTTTGATTCCGTTCATTTTCAAGCTGAGAGTTCAATACAGTTACGAGCTCATAATTATGAAGTAATAAATCGGAATTAACAAATACAATTGAATTTGAACCTGCAGGTATCACCGGCATATTTGATCTGGTAAGGTTTTCATCCTGGTCGTCCGAATCGGTAAACTCTAATGCAAATAAAATGAGGATTCCGATTATTGCCGCGATACTTAATACCAAGCCAATATTTATGGGTTTTTTAGTGGTATTTTCAAATTCTTCCGTCATAATTCATTTTTTTAGTAAAAGACCCCCTTTGCAGGTCAACTGATTTGAGAAAATTGTAAAAATAATTTAAATTGTGGTTTAATTTCCGACGTCGGACATAAATTTAATCCGCATCAGCCTGATTTCTTCTTCATTGAATTCATCCTCTCCAAGTGTTTCAAGCGCCTCCTGTATTGAATCGGTTTCAGCCTCGCTGAAATAGCCATAAATTTCTTCCTGGTGATATTCATCAACATATTCACTGATATAATAGTTGATATCCACTTTGGTTCCTGAGGCTACGATGCGTTCGATCTCAGTTAGAAGATCATCAACTGTCAGATCTTTTGTAAATGCAATATCTTCAAGAGCCAGTTTTCTGTCAATACTTTGTATGATGTAAACTTTCAGCCCTGACTTATTGATCACCGATTTCACAACCATATCGTTGGGTCGTACTATTTCATTTTCTTCAACATACTGTCTTATCAATTCAAGGAACGGCAAACCGTATTTTTTAGCTTTTCCGGCACCAACACCCGTTATCTGCAGAAGTTCTTCTTCCTTAACCGGATACTGTATTGACATATCCTCCAGAGAGGGATCCTGGAAAATTACAAAAGGCGGTAAATTTTCCTTGCGCGAAATTTCTCTTCTTAAATCCTTCAGTAAAGCAAACAGGGTTTGATCGGCAGTACTGGTCTTGGCGGCTCCGCTTTCGAAGAAATCCTCGTCCCCTTCAGCGGCCTCATAATCATGGTCTTTGGTAAGCATCACGGAGAAAGGTTTTTCAAGAAAGTCTCTCCCCTCTTTTGTGATCTTTAGAAGTCCGTAATTTTCAATATCCTTAACCAGTAAATTGTTGATCAGTGCCTGGCGAATAACCGCATTCCAGAATTTATCATCATGATCCATACCTTTACCAAAGGTTTTCAGCTTATTGTGTTTGAACGACTTTATGGTAGCAGAATTTTTACCGATGAGTATGTTAATTATATGGTTCGCTTTAAATAGTTGCTTAACCTCCAGCACCGCCTCAAGCGCGACTTTTATAAAGTCCTTGCCTTCAAATTTTTCTTTCGGATGCAGGCAGTTATCGCAGGCGCCGCATTCCTCGTGTTCATATTCTTCTCCAAAATAATGCAATAACTGCCGGTGACGGCAAACGGAAGACTCTGCGTAAGCTACAGTTTCCTGGAGGAGTTGTTTTGCAATTTCCTGTTCTGCCACAGGTTTGCCCTTCATGAATTTTTCAAGTTTTATAATATCGTCGTAGCTGTAAAAAGCAATGCAGTTACCCTCGCCATCATCTCTTCCGGCACGGCCTGTTTCCTGGTAATAACCTTCAATACTTTTTGGAATATCATGATGAATAACGTACCTGATATCGGGTTTATCAATTCCCATCCCAAACGCAATGGTAGCCACGATAACCTCCACTTCTTCCATCAGGAATTTATCCTGGTTGGTTCTGCGCGTGAGAGCGTCGAGCCCGGCATGGTAAGGCAATGCCCTGATTCCATTCACCTTAAAAGTTTCGGCAAGCTCTTCGACTTTTTTCCGGCTCAGTGCATATACAATACCTGATTTATTGGGGTGGTTCTTGATATATTTTATTATGTCCTTGACGACATCCTTGGTTTTTGGCCTGACTTCATAGTACATATTGGGCCTGTCGAAGGAAGATTTAAAAACCTCAGCATCGAGAATGCCGAGATTTTTCTGAATATCCTGCTGTACTTTCAGTGTGGCTGTAGCTGTAAGTGCCATAATCGGAACATCCTGTCCGATGGCTTCGATGATCGGCCTTATTCGCCTGTACTCCGGTCTGAAATCGTGGCCCCATTCCGAAATACAATGGGCTTCATCAACAGCATAAAAAGAAATTTTGATGTTTTTCAGAAAATCTACATTCTCCTCTTTGGTCAGAGATTCAGGAGCTACATATAATAATTTCGTCTTTCCCGAAATAAGATCCTCCTTGACCTGGGTAATTTCGGCCTTGGATAATGAAGAATTTAAGAAATGAGCTATTCCCAGTTCTGCTCCGAAATTCCGTATCGCATCAACCTGGTTTTTCATCAATGCAATCAGTGGGGAAATGATGATGGAAATTCCTTCATTCCGAATGGCAGGCAATTGATAACACATTGATTTACCGCCACCTGTTGGCATAATAACAAAAGTATTGTTACCTGCCAGAACGCTTTTGATTATCGCCTCCTGGTTCCCTTTGAAACTATCAAACCCGAATACCTTTTTTAACAATTCATGCAACGGGTAATCATTCATCTTCGCCATCGTGTACAATTCATTTGAAGTAGTGAGGATATTTCCTCCGACAATTTTTCTCTATTTTCCCTCACCTGAAAAGGGTGACATTTAATACAAATTTAATTAAATTTATCAATTACAAACAAAACAAAAAAATATTACATTTTTTTTGAAAAAATTTTTTACAACATTAAATCCCAAATATAATGAATCTGTTTGTGTTTGATTCTGCATTATGACTGCAAGCATACTCTGAATCAGCATTTAGTTTTAGTTTGTATATTTGCGCGTATTTATTTTTCTAAATCGGTGAATAATTTGAAATCGCTCAACGAAATAAAGCAAATAATAATTCGAACCATTACCGAAGAGTATAATGCCATCGAACATTTAACAAGCCAGGTAAATGACGATTTTGCCCTTGCAGTCGAATTGATTTATCATTCCTCCGGAAGGGTTATTGTTACGGGTATCGGGAAAAGCGCTAACATTGCAACGAAAATTGTTGCCACTCTTAATTCTACAGGCACTCCTTCCGTTTTTATGCATGCCGCCGATGCCATTCATGGTGACCTGGGAACCATTCAGAAAGATGATATTATTATTTGTATTTCGAACAGCGGCAACTCACCGGAAATTAATGTTTTGATCCCGCTGTTAAAAAATATGGGTAACAAGCTGATTGCCTTTACCGGAAATTTGAACTCGTACCTGGCCAGGCAAGCTCATTTCATTATCAATACTACGGTGGCAAAGGAAGCATGTCCGAATAATCTCGCTCCAACAGCCAGCACGACAGCCCAGCTTGTGATGGGTGATGCACTGGCGGTGGCTTTGCTCGAATGCCGTGGTTTTACAGTTGAGGATTTTGCAAAGTATCATCCAGGTGGTATTTTGGGGAAAAAGTTGTATCTCCGTGTGGCCGACCTCTTCCCAAAGAATGCAGTTCCTATGGTGAACAGGAAGGATGGCATCAGATCTACAATAATGGAAATATCTTCCAAAAGGCTTGGAGTAACTGCCGTTATGGAAAATGGCAACCTGGCCGGGGTGATTACCGATGGAGATCTCAGGAGAATGCTTGAAAAAGATCAGAACATTGATAAAATAACTGCCGGTGACATTATGTCAACCCATCCACGGACTGTTGATCAGTCAACCCTTGTCGTTGATGCACTGAATACAATGCGTAAAAACGATATCACCCAGCTCCTGGTTTTGGATGGAACTAAATATGTTGGAGTCATCCACCTCCATGATATTCTGAAGGAAGGAATTCTGTAAATATTTTACTGGTTCTGATTGAAAAATCGAATTAAATCCGTTATTGGTGAAAAAAAGAAAAGATCAGGAGCAACAACATCCAAATTTAAACAGTTTAAAGTATTGGTTGTTTGTCTGATATTATACAACTGTTGCCTGAATAACTCATGAAGCATAAAAAAGAAATCAGGAGATATTTTTACTTGTTATTTTTGATAGCTGTTTCTAATGCTGGTTTTACCCAGGTTACAAAAATTATGGGCAGGGTGGTGGATGTCGAAACAAAAGAGCCAATTCCTTTTGCCAATGTTTTTTTTGCAGGCACTACCATTGGCGTAACTTCTGATTTTGATGGAAATTATTCGCTCGAAACCAAAACTCCGTCCGACAGCCTTGTAGCTTCTTATGTAGGCTATTTGAAACTTTCTAAAAGAATTTATCCTAACAGGTTCCAGGAGGTTAACTTTGAGCTTCAATCCCAGAATATTGATTTGCCCGAAGTGACCATCTTAGCCGGTGAAAATCCCGCTGAAATTATCCTCCGAAAAATCATTGAGAACAAGGAAAACAACCGCCGTAAAGAATTCGATGCATATCAATATGAAGTTTATAATAAAATTGAAATAGATGCCAACAATTTAAGCGAGCGTTTCCAAAACAGGAGAATCCTCAGACCATTTAAATTCATTTTTAATTACATGGACACCTCAACGGTTAACGGAAAAACGTACCTGCCCATTTTCCTTTCCGAAAGCTTGTCGGATTTCTATTTCAGGAAGGAACCCAAAGCCGAAAAAGAGGTGATCAAAGCCGCCCAGGTCTCCGGAATTGAAAATGAAAGTGTACTGCAGTTTCTTGGAGATATGTTTCAGCGATACGACTTTTATGATAATTACATCATGATCTTCCAAAAGAACTTTATAAGTCCGGTCGCTTATTTTGGTTTGAACTCTTATCGGTATTACCTTGTTGACAGCACTTATATCGGTGATAAGTGGTGCTATAAGATCATGTTCAAGCCGCGCCGCAAACAGGAACTCACTTTTACAGGGCATTTTTGGGTTAACGACACCACCTTCGCGATAAAATCCTTCGATATGAGAATTGTGAAGGATGCCAACATGAATTTTGTAAACGACCTGGTGCTCATCCAGGAATTTGACCTGATTGAAGGCAAATACTGGATGGTAACAAAGGACCAGGGTATCGGGGATTTTAACATCATAGATGATACAAAGGCAACTCTTGGTTTCTTCGGGAAAAAAACAACTTCGTACCGTGACTTCGTTTTCAACAAGCTCAGGGATAAAAAGTTCTATTCATCGCCTACCAATGTTATTGTTAATGAAAAAGTGTATGATGTGGGTAAACAATACTGGACGGAGCACCGTCACGATACCCTTTCGAAAGATGAGCTTACGATTTATAATATGGTGGATACGCTCAAAAAACTACCCGCCTTTAAAACCTGGATAGACATTCTGGAAACAGTGATCACCGGATATTATAAAATGGAGAAATTTGAGATCGGGCCCTATGCCTCGATATTGAGCTTTAATGCCATTGAAGGCGCAAGGATAAGGCTTGGTGGCAGAACGACGGCAAAGTTCGATGATCAACTCAGGCTTGAGGGACACCTTGCTTACGGAACGCTTGATACCAAAATAAAATACGGAGCAGGATTATTATATCTTCCGAATAAAAATCCGCGAAGGGCCGTAGGCGCTAATTATAAATACGATATCGAACAACTTGGCAGCAGTCCGAATGCTTTTCGTGAGGATTTTTTATTTGCCGCACTTTTCCGGCGCAATCCCGCCAACAAGCTCTCCATGACCAGTGAATATTCCTTTTATTACGAGCACGAATGGTTTAATGGTTTTACAAACCAGATCAACCTGATCCAGAAGGAGATCATTCCTGTCGGCAACTATAAGATTGAACTCTATGAATCCAATGGTGATGTGATCGAAAAAAATGAAATCACCATATCGGAAATCCGGCTCGATTCCCGGTTTGCTTTTAATGAAAGATTTGTTATCGGTGATTTTGAAAGAATAAGCGTAGGAACACGATATCCCATCATCACGCTGCAATACGGGTATGGTATTCCCGATCTGTTAGGTGGCGATTATGAGTACCACCGGCTCAGGATCAATGTAAGGCAATGGTTTAACGTTTTCAATCTCGGCTGGTCACGGTATATTTTTGAAGGAGGTAAAATCTGGGGAAAACTTCCATTCCCGTTCCTTGAGCTTCACCCCGGAAGTGAGACTTTTATTTTTGATGAATTTGCCTTCAACCTCATGAATTATAGCGAATTTGTTAGTGACGAATATGTGAGCCTGTATTATACCCATCATTTCGATGGCCTTTTTCTGAACCATATTCCCCTGTTCCGAAAATTAAAATGGCGTGAAGTGGCTTATGTAAGAGGTGCGGTGGGTACAATGAGTGATAAAAATAAAAAATTCAACGGACTGACTCAACCGAAACCTCCTTATACGCTCGAACGGCCGTATTATGAAGCCGGTTTCGGCATCGAAAATATCTTTAAAGTTGTCAGGATAGATGGCATCTGGAGGTTATCGCGTTTGGATCATCAGGACATCAATAAATTCGCCCTGTTCATCTCACTTTACTTTTCATTCTGATCCCAATTATTCCGTCCACGAATTACACGAATTACACGAATCCACCGATTCAACCCATTCAACCATTTCCACCGATTCAACCCATTAACTCTATACCCTTATATCCCATATACCATTAACAGTTCTGAGTTCCGGGTTCTGAGTTCAACCGATTCAACCATTTCCACCGATTCAACCATTTCCACCGATTTAACCAGTTTAACAGATTCCGTCCACGAATTACACGAATTACACGAATCCACCGATTCAACCAATTAACCCAATTAACCTAATTAACTTATCTTTGGCAGCAATATTAAAAGAGCATGATCCTTCGTACCGAAAATCTGGTCAAGAAATATAAGAACCGCACTGTTGTCAATAGGGTGACAGTGGATGTAAAAAAAGGCGAGATCGTCGGGTTGCTTGGCCCCAATGGCGCCGGAAAAACGACTACTTTTTACATGATCGTGGGACTGATCAAACCCCTTTCAGGAAAAATTTACCTTGAAGACACGGAAATCACTGAAGAACCTATGTTCAAACGTGCGCAGAAAGGCATCGGCTATTTGCCGCAGGAGGCTTCTGTCTTCAGGAAACTTACCGTAGAAGATAATCTTTTGTCGGTGCTTGAGTTCACCAAACTTACCAAAACCGAGCAGAAGGACAGGGTTGAAAGCCTCATAGAAGAGTTCGGTTTGACCCATGTAAGGAAAAGCTTTGGAATTCAGCTATCCGGTGGTGAAAGACGAAGGACAGAAATTGCCCGTGCGCTTGCTGTTGATCCCAAATTTATATTATTGGACGAACCTTTTGCCGGAGTTGATCCCATTGCCGTCGAAGACATTCAGAATATTGTCGCCAAACTCAAAGACCGCAATATCGGCGTCCTGATCACCGATCACAACGTACACGAAACCCTTTCCATCACCGACAGGGCTTACCTCCTTTTCGAGGGCGCCATCCTCAAATCCGGCACCTCTAAGGAGCTTGCCGAAGACGAGCATGTGCGCAGGGTGTATCTCGGGAAGAATTTTGAGTTAAGAAGATAGAATTATTCGTTTGTCAATAGTTGTTCTAAAAGTCTTGTTTATTTATCACCACCTTCCCCGAGTACCTTTTGCCTTCCTGTTCCACAAAATAAAAATACACCCCTGTCTTCACCTCTCTGCAATCCCAAACGGTTTTCTCAGATTTTACAGGCAAATTTGCCACTTCCTGCCCGAACAAATTCACCACCCTGACCTCACACCCAACCTGTCCCGCTGTTGGCGGGATTGAACCTGGAACTTGAAACTCCACGTATTCCTTTGCCGGATTAGGATAAACATCTATAACATCTTGTTCATAATGGTTTTCTACTGCACCGGTGGTATCGAGACTGTCAATTTCAAAGACCCAAAAATCAGCAAATTGCTCTACGAGAGGGCCACATTGTACATCGTAAGATGGGCCGAAATTAGTCTGTCCGGCAATAATAAAATCATGATCATTCTTTTTAATAACTCCAAAATCCAAGCTTTCATTCCGATCACCACCGATACATTGTTGCCATAATAACTCACCGTCACTGCTTAACGTTATAAACCAAATATCAAATTCAAAATCGTTAAAGGTATGATTTCCAGTGATATCGCCATCGTTAGAATTAGTATATCCAGGAATAATCAAATTGCCATCATCATTCAATATTAATTTTGAAATAAATTCCGAACGTGAACCACCAAGACAATTTTGCCATATAATATTTCCGAAATAATCAATTCTGACCACCCAAATATCATTTTCTCCATGCCAGCCAGTAATATCACCATCATCTGAATTTACATATCCAGCAAATACAAATCCTTCACTTACTTCAATTACTGCAGTTATTCCGTCATAATCACTCCCCCCATAACATTGTTGCCATTCAATGTTTCGTAATGAATCGAGCTTGATAAGCACCCCATCTGCTTGTCCATGAGATTGGCAGTTTAAATTACCACCTTCGGTTATTTTTGAAGTACCACCAACTAAAAATCCTCCATCTGAAGTTTGAATAATAGCGTGACCAAAATCTAAATAATTATTACCAATTGTAAAATCCCATTCAATTTCACAATGGCTGTTAAGTTTCACCATCCATATATCATACATATCATAATGTACACTTACGTCACCATCTTCAGAATTAGTCCATCCTATTGCTACAACGCCTCCGTCGGTTGTGGTTGTTCCTGTCCATAACTGGTCGTGTCCATTGCCTCCGACAATCTTGTCACAAAGCATATTTCCTAAACTATCAATTATAACAATCCAGAAATCCAATGTATTAGGATATGGATCATATGAAATATCACCATCAGACGAATTTGAACCACCAACAAGATAGTAGTTTCCATCAGGTGCGTAAAAAATATTATGTAACCCATCACCATGTGAACCACCATAAGTTTTTTCCCAAATAATATTACCAAGGTTATCTGTTTTTATTAACCACCCGTCTTCGAATCCATGATTTATAGAAATATCCCCATCAATTGAGTTAGTATTTCCAGTAAGAAAAAATCCATTTTCTATTTCGATAATATCTGTTGCATAATCTGTTTCAGACCCTCCAAAACATGCCTGCCATTCAATTTGTAAAGTCTGTGTGAAAGCAGTGGCTGGTAAAAGCAACAGAAAAACCAGGTAGCGCATATTGTTAAGTAATAATGTTTCTCAAAATTACATTAATAAATTGATAAGTTCAAAACTTTTCTTTCCCGGCAAGAATCAGGCAGAGGGGAGTCAATATCCTTAACCGGTATATCACTCCTTCGGAGTTTTGATTTGCTTCAAATTAATATTCTATCACCATTTCACTCCTTCGGAGCTGGGTCATGAAAATCCGCCGAAGGCGGATGATATTATTATAGAAATGATGTCATATACAGATTTTGAACCCCGAAGGGGTGATATTAATCGCCTTATCTCAAAATAATTCAGGATTTTGGAAACACCTGATACCACCTTAAAACCTACTCCACCCCCGGAAAGCTATTCACAAACTCCACCCTGATATCTTCAAGCGATTCCACAAACTGTATCTTCAGATCGGGAAAACTCTCCACGAACTCCCATTTACCACAGGCATCGGCATAGGATTCTACCAACTGCACCTTCAGATCGGGGAAGCTGGTAACAACCTTTACCTTAATATCAGGAAAACTTTCCACAACCTTTACCTTCCCGTATAATTGCAGGCCTTTATAAGTGCAGTTATAGGTATTGATTTTGCTATCCAACGAACTCTTTTTCGAATCGGGGACACCCGGAGAATAACTCACATACCTGATTTTAATATCCCCGCCATAGCTCACAAACTGAACCTTAAAATCCGGGTAATCCTCAACGAATTTCCACTCTCCGCACTTCGAAGGGTAGGATTCGTTTGTGTCCACCTCCAGGTCGGCATCGTAACTCACCACTTCAGCTTTCAAATCTCCATAATTCTCCACTTTCTGAACCTTATCGGACAACTGCATTCCCCTGAAAGTACAGGTATAAGGATCGAAATCCTGAGCGTAAACGTTTACTGTCGTAATCATGATTATACCCGTAATAATCAGTATGTATTTCATTTTATTCATTGTTAATCAAACAAGTCGGCAGTAAGAAGTCTTCAATTTTCAAATCCTGAACTCAGAACTCAGAACGCGAAACTCTGAACTCAGAACGCTGAACCCTGAACCCGAAACTTCAAACTTCGAACTCTAAACTTCGAACCCTGTCCTTCAATACCTGCCACGCTTTTTCCACATGCCCCTCCGTCACATTTGTCTGCCCGATGACCATACGCAAAGTGTAAATCCCGTTCAGCTTTGTATGGGAAATAAACATTTTTCCCGTTGCATTCACAGCCTCTAAAAGTTTTTCGTTCAACCGGTTCAGTTCTTCATTTTCGGTTATTCCATCAGGTTTGAAGCGGAAACACAACAGGTTCAGTGTTCGGGGAGTTATCATTTCAAAATTCATACTCTCATTGATCTTTTGTTCAAGATCCTTTGCAAGGGAAATATGAAACCTGATCTTTTCCTTCAAACCCTCCACCCCGAAATTCCTGATCACGAACCACAGTTTCAGCGCCCGGAACCTGCGCCCAAGCTGTATTCCCCAGTCGCGGTAATCGTTGACCCTGCCCGCGGTTTTTGTTCGCAGATATTCCGGTGTTATGCTGAAAGTGTTGATCAGAGCCTCTTTGTCTTTAACAAAATAAGCCGAGCAATCGAAATTTGTGAACATCCATTTGTGCGGGTTAAATACAAAGCTGTCCACCTTTTCAATTCCCTTAATCATCCAGCGGTACTCTTCAAGGAGAAGGGCTGTTCCTGCAAAAGCAGCATCCACATGAAGCCATACTTTATATTGAGCGGCAATTGCAGCAATTTCAGAAAGAGGATCAACGGCCGTTGAACCCGTGGTTCCGAGTGTAGCAATAATACATAATGGATTATAACCTTTGGCGAGATCAGATTCAATTGCCTGTCTTAATCCATCCACATCCATTTCAAAGCGGTTGTTGGTTCGCACTTTTACTACATTTTTCTTTCCGAACCCTGCAATCTTAGCTCCCTTCTCGATGGATGAGTGCGTTTCGGTGGAACAATAGATCCTGTAAACAGAGTTATCAAAACCCTCCTCATTTATTTTGAATGAAGAAATTTTTTCCCTTGCTGTAAGAAGCGCAGTAAGAGTCGCCGTTGAAGCCGTATCCTGTATCACTCCGTGAAAACCGGAAGGCAGTCCGGTCATTTTCTTCAGCCAGTCCATCATTCTTTCTTCGAGTTCTGTAGCGGCGGGTGAAGTTTCCCAGATCATACCCTGAACGCCAAGTGTGGCCGTCAGCATTTCGGCAAGCAATGAAGGGTAGCTTGAGTTTGCGGGAAAGTATGCAAAGAATGAAGGGCTTTGCCAGTGAGTAATTCCCGGAATGATGATTTTCTGAAAATCGTTAAAAATATCTTGTATATTTTCCGGTTTGTCCGGCGGATCAGGTGGAAGCTGTTTAAGTATATCATCCGGCTTTACACCAGATTTGACCCTGAACTTATCAATCCCTTCAAAGTAATCGGCCATCCAATCGGCAAAGATATGAGCCTGTTTTCGGAATTCGTTTGAATCAATCATAATTAAATAAATTGGTCACTAAATTAATCAAAACCAATGTAATCCTGATTTGATCCGGAATCTTAAGCACAAAAAAAATCCCGCCTGACAGCGGGATTTAAAACCAAAACAAATTTAAACCATGAAAACTATTATCTTATAACGATGCGTTCAACAGCTTTTCCAAGATCATTTTCAATCACAAGGAAATAAACACCTTTATTGATGTCACCTAAATTAATATCCAGATTGTTTCCGTTAGCTGTGGTTACATTATTCACCTGATAAACCACTGAACCCAATAAGTCAAGCACTTTTACGGAAGTATTTTCACTTGAAATCCGGTTCAACGCCACGGTAAAGATACCGGCATTTGGATTTGGATAGATATTTATTTCGCTGACAGATGATTCAGTCAATCCCGTGCAAATGTTTACAGTTATGTAATCTTCGAGAGTAATGGTATGGGTATCCGTCCCGTCAGAAACAGTCAGGGTTACATCATAACTTCCGGCTGAAGCATACATTACCGTAGGATTCTGGAATGTAGAGGTCGCGGGAGCTCCGCCTTCAAAGGTCCAGCTCCAGGAAATGACATCACCTGTTGACATGTCGTAAAAATTGATAATATCTCCCTCGCAAATATCGGTATCGCTTGCCACGAAGAAAGCCTGTAAAGTGCTTGTGAATCCAAAGAATTCAAGGTAAGCAGCCATCAGCTCTTCCTTTGTGCTGGTTCCGTCAACCAGGCCTCCGAATTCATGCGAACAGCCGATGGTCTTATATGTACCCGCATCGTAGGCAATGCCTGTACCATAATTGGGAGACTGGTTTTTCAGGATCGTGAAAGCTGATCCGATAGGTTCAAGATGGTCTATGTAATTATTTTCACCGGAATAACTGAATGAGAAACCCTCTGTGAATGTCCCGGTCTGACCGTTGACAGTTCCCAAATCAGAGCTGCCATCATCGGTGCCGTTAATATTGAACATACTATGCACAGCAGTTGGTGTATCATAAGCCCAGGTATCCCCTCCTTCCAAGTAAAGTTTTCCTCCGTTGTTCAGATAATTTGCAAGGTTTTGTCCCTCGTTAGAGGCAAGGACATGATTGTCGGCATAAATTCCAAGACATAAAAAGATTGAATTATATAAACTAAGATCAGCAGGGAAAGATGTTGAATATTCTGCAACTAGATCGTTATTAGCCATGGCATCGAGCATTGCAGGCGCCGAATTGTTGGTAGGATCCAAATCTACGATAAGCACCGGAATCTGGCCGATAACTTCAATAAATGAGCCTGTCGCCGACAAGCTTAAATCGCCAGTGATCAAAAGATTAAAAGTAACCTGGTGGCCTGCAGGAGTATTTATATTTGCTGATGCAGTAAAAATTTGCTGCTCATTCCCGCCGGCATTGATATCGCCATAAACCTGGTTGGCCACTGTAATATTCACATATGGATCAGTACATGAAAGGGCGCCAGAAACATTATAGGCATCAGATGAACCGTTATTCAGCACTTCGACCGAAATATTAACGGTTTCACCCGGATCAATCTTGCCATTGTTATTTCCACCGGCATCATCAATGGTGTATGCACCCAATTCCATAACAGGAGCATGCAAAACAACCGACATTGTACTTGTCCAGGTGGATTTACCACTATCGGTAAATTCAATTTCCATCATTGCAAGATAACCGTCGGGAGTATTTTCTGCAATCTCAATTTCAAAAGCATTGTCGCCTGAAACAGTACCTCCTGCTGCAATATTTCCAAAAGTATAATCATCATCGGTAATGACAATATAAGGATCGGTTGAGGTAAGCAAAGCCGTTACATTATTTGCAACTTCAGTTCCAACGTTTTCAGCTGTAACATCAAGATTTACGTTCTCACCATAATCCGCCTGTCCGTTTGCGTTTCCGTTTGCGTCATCAACTGTAAACGAACTGACAGTCACCCACGGTCCTCCGGGTGGAACAACAGTTATATCTTCATAAATGGTTTCCATATTAAAAGCGGTTACAACCAGCTTCGCCGTTCCCGGAGCCAAAGTATTTGTAATGGAAACGGAGCCTGTGGCATCAGAAACTGCGCTGAAATAGGTTCCACTCTGCGAAAGGCAAACCATAGCTCCCTCAACCGGTCCACCCGGCCCAGTCAGGGTTACATTGAATGGAACACCAACGAGAACAATATTATTTGAAAGAATTAAGTCTCCCGGAGTATCTGTTCTGAATTGCATTGCAGGATCGCCAAATAAATTCCAGGTCTTTGCTGTTTCCCAGTCTTCAGTTTGTCCTGCTTCAGTGGTCATTAATACCAGTCCGTTAAATACAATTGAACCTAATGTTGTTCTTCCTTCGGTAGTGTTAATCCCGTTTTGACCAGGATGAGCATTGTAATTATAGCCGCCGACGATCATATCATCGAAATAATCTTCGCCCCTCATCGGTGGATTCCAGGGCTGGCTTATTGAACCGCCCAGAAACATGACAGCACCACCATTGCTTTTCTTTAACCAGGCTTCGGCAAAGCAGTCGGTCGGATCATGAAAATTACCATTATTACACGCTACTGAAAATATGATTGGCAGTTTGGATCCATTGGTAAGCGCATTGACATTGTTGTTGCTGAATCCTGTTGTTCCCCATGAGGTTGGTGATCCATGTCCGCAGTAATTAATAATACCGGTTCCATTATTGACTGCCGTGTTAACCATTGCGATTGTAGCCGTCGGATCATAAATCTGGGATTGAGTTGAATAGGTGAATGGGTTGAGTTTATCTTCATAAATTGTCTGGATATGCTGGTAGTCAAGCTCATTGTCATCTCCCGGTCCCTGGTTCGACGCTATGCCGGTAGATTTTTTATACCAGTCGGCGCCCATATCAGGAGCTTTTTCGTATTGTATAAATTTATCAACCTGGAGCGTTACATGAGCAGCCGAATTGGCTGAAATACGGCCAATACTGATATCAGGATAGAAATCTGATCCAACAACACAACCTAATTGGGGGTCCATCGGTGCACTCTGTCCGGTACCGATGTCGCATTTTATATCGGCCCAGTCACCTACGAGCTGCACATATAAAATATCCGAATTTGCATTATAAGCATTTTGAATGGTTGTCTTAACGTTGGTTCCTGTTGCAACGACTATTTTTTCAACATTGTATCCTTTTTCAAGTTTCCAATCAATATAAGTCTGAATTGCCGTTTCATCCCGCGAGGTACAAACTACAAGGATATCGCCGTATTCACCGATGGTAAGATCCTTTCCCGGATTATAATTTATAAATAATGATTTATAAATCACGTCCATTTCCTTTAAAATTTTGGATGAAGGATTGACGAGCGGGTTAAAAGCTGCCGTGGTATTTTCAACAAGCTGAACTTTGACATTTTTATAAACCCTTAAAATATTCTGAACCGCATTGTACCTGAACGGATAAACATATACCGTGGTACCCCTGAAATCTTTGATGATAAAAGGATCGGTACTGGATGCCAGGTTTTGAGGATACCAATTATTTCTCAAAGATGACGGGCTTATGGTATAAGGAATAGTGGAGGGATCCTGATTACGGTAAATAACACCGCGTGAAGGAAGCATAGGAGCTGTCAAAACTATTTCCTCATAATCGCCTTCAATAATTTTAAGGGTTACATTTTTATCGGCAGGCAGGCAAACGGAGGCATTAAGGAACGGAAGAGCGGCAAATCCTACCAGGTTCGTTGAAACACTTCCATCGAAAATAATTTTTGACCATGTAACACCATCAATATTGATTTCAGTTAAAGAATATTCACCCAGCCCGAAGTTCAGTTCATAAACTCCGTTTTTGGGTTGTTGAAAGGTTACATCAAATCCATTGGCTGCAAACAGACCATTGCATGCCAAAGCCATTACAAAAAAAAGTACTAATTTTTTCATTTTATAAAACTTAAGTAAAATTTAAAATTCCCCGGTAACCCGGGGAATTGCGTATAGAAAATATTTATTATTTCGAATGAATAATTCGCTGCACAAAAGAATAATCGGCGGTTTCAATTTTACAATAATAGACTCCCGGCTGCAGACTGCCTGCAAAAAAAGTAAGCCTGTGGTTACCTGCAGTAACTGAAGATTCTTTTTTCAGGCTTGTAATCTCCTGTCCGAAAGTATTATATATACTGATCTTCACCTTTGAATCGGAAGTAAGTGAGAAGTCCAGTGTAAAGTTGTTACTGAACGGATTAGGATAAATTATAAAATTTCGTCCACCGGCAATATCAATAATGCCCGTATAAATGAAATGGTAAACATTTGACATTTCCGATTCACAACCGTAAATATTGGTAACAATTACATAATAGTCATCGGTTGTATCCGGTTCATAGGTCTGGCCGGTAGCGCCTGGTATCAATCCAACTATGTTGTACCACTGATTACCTGCAGTTGCAGATGAAACCATCAGATTTCCCTGTTGATAAACCGTTGGAGTTTCAGGAACAGGATTAACATTTACAGTTTCATTATCGGTAACCGTGACGCTTCCATCATCTACAACCACATAATAAGTAGTAGTGGTTGAAGGTGTAGCAATGGGATTTGCAATACTGGGATTGTTAAGGCCGGTTTCAGGCATCCATTCATAGGTATAACTGCCCGAGCCACCCATGGCAAATGCATTTAATTGAGAGCTTTCACCTTCACAAATTAACGAAGGGGTAGCAGTAACATAAACACTAAGGATAGAAATGCCTGCAAACGGCGGGAACAGGATATAGTCAACCCAAACACAGTCGCTGCCGCTGGAGACTGAATAATCTTTGAGATATTCCCATTTGAAAGTATGAGTTCCTGCAGTGACAGGGAAACTGGCTTCGGCCCATGCTACTTCACCGCTCCATTCATCAAGCATTGTTTCGTCAATATAGAATTTCAGATAATCATAACTTCCCTCTGAAGAAACCTTATACCAGAATGAAATTTCATCGTCTGTTGAAACATCAGCGGTAATAAATAAGCTCGAGGTCTGATCATCATTAATGTCTCCGGACTTTGCACTGTAAATACCCTCATGAGGATTCTGGTTGGTAATTGTCCAGTCGGCGTTTCCACCGAAATCCCATTCATAGGCGCTAAAGTCACCGGTTTCAAAATCCTCAACAATTAATCCGATTGAAAGCGCTAAAACTGTGTTTGTAGAATAAACACCGGATACCAGAGCATAATTTATGTTCACCATTTGACCAACCGGAGCTGTCGGACTTACAGTAACATTAAACACAGCATCCATAGTTGCACCTGCTGTAATGTTTCCAACATTATAACTCGCATTATTGACGGTAATCAGTGGTTCGACGGCGACTGCATTGGCAATAGCATTCAAAGCATCACTTCCTCCCTCGTTGAGATTGGGAACAATAATATCAGCAGTTTCACCCGGATCGAGCCTCCCGTTGTTGTTGCCGGTAATATCATCAACCGTGTAACCAAGAACGGTTAATACCGGAGCGTTTAATATTATATTGAATGTTGAATACCAGGTATCCACTCCATTCGTCACAGCCAAACTAAAATTAACAACATGCTGATCAGGCACGAATTCGTCAACAGTGAAAACAAATGCATCATTCTCTGTAACGGTGGCACCGGCAGCAATATTTGGCCAATTGTGAGTAAATGTGTTTAAAGCAATGTATTCATCGGTTGAGGAAAGAGTGGCTACCACATTTGAAGCAGTCTGGCTGCCTAAGTTTTCAAGGGTCACATCAAGATGGATATTTTCATCAAAATCAACCAAACCATTGTTGTTTCCATTGCTGTCATCAATCTGAAATTCAGTTAGCAGTACATAAGCTCCTGCGGGCGAAGCCACATTTAATGTTCCCATGAAGGGTTTCAGATTTTGTCCTGTAATAACTACATCGGCAGTACCCGGAACCACGATGGGATCAAACATAGTAACTTCTGCAAGGCCTGTATTATCAGCAACAGCGCATCCGTGAAGGACACCGTCTTTTGAAATAGCGACATAGGCATAGGGATCGGTGTTAACAGTAAAGGTCGTTGCTGCCAATGGCATTAATGACTGATAATTTGCGGTAACATCAGGAGCCTGTGAATAATAAATCATAACGGAAGGATCACCCATAAGGTGGTAAATTTCCCAGTAATAAGTTTCCATTGAACTGGATGACTGTGACACGGCAAGGTTCCCGGCAGGGATCATTTGACCCTGGGTTGCATACCATTCAGCTAATGGTTCGCCGTGATCATGGAAAGTTCGGTCGTAAGAACCCAAATGAGTTGCATCATATACCGGATTAAGTACTACTGACTTTGATCCGACTCCCCAATAATAATCCTCATCCCAATAAGTATTGTTTGATCCTCCGATATAACCTATGGCACCTTTATTAGAAGCCCGTAGTAACTCTTCACCAAAACAGGTGGCCTGAAAGCTATTAGTTAAACATGCGTTGCCTATCATGAGTGGATATTTATGAGCATTAGTCAAGGCTGCAATATCACCAATATTGAAACCCGGATCTGCCCACCCTGTTGTACTGCCATGTGCGGTGTAATTAACAAATGAAACTCCATCGCAAACATTTTGCTTAATCAATTGTGAATAATTTGCTCCGCCCGGCTCTGGTTGCAAATAAGTATGTGATAATAATCCATGAGCTGGATTAAAATAATAAGTCGTTCCATAATTGATCTGCCCGTTCGACCAGGTTATATGTCCGGCGTCAGCCCCGGCAATCATAACAACTTCATCCAGGAAAGTCGGATCGGGGAAAGTATATTGTTCATATTCGAGGGTCTTGTCAATCTGTGGTTGCAATTGTGTCAGGTTGGTTGCTGAAAATCTCCCATATATTACTTCAGGAAAAACATCTCCGGTATAGTCAAAATAATACAAGTCCGTGACATGGCTTCCGGATGTACCTGAAAAAGCCGGAATTTGAGCAACATCTCCGACCAGCAATGCAAATGTAGGGGCGTTAAATCCTGTTGGAGGATTGTTGTATTGCCCCTGTAAATAATTTTTTATCGAAGTAGTGGTATTTCCAACTCCCGGATCATTGGTGTAGGCCTCTATCACATAATATCCTTTTTTTATTTTCCATTCTATAAAAGGCTGCAGAGCCGATTGGAACATGATGTCAGAAATGATCACATAAGTGACCGGCTCATCCATGATAAGTTCTTTGCCGCCAGGTGATTTGTAATTGATAAGCTCGCTGTAGATTCCTTCGTAATAGGGCGAAAACAATTGCTCCTTATTCTGAATCGTGGTTTGAATATCTCCGCCGGCAAAGGTTACCTTAACATCAATATTTTTATAAACCTTGATCTTATTCTGAACCGGATTATACAATACAGGTGATATTTCAATGCGGGCCATTCTTACTCCCCGCATTTCACCCAATTCCACAACCCTGACCAATTCCTGTCCGGTGAAAGCGTTCACCTGGTAGGCTGCCTGATTATAAATAAATTCAACATCCTCCGGGTTTTCAATACTTTTTGAAAGCGGTGGCTGAGCAGGTAAAATGAAGTCCGAAATACCATAATCGGCAAGATTAAATTCCACCATATCCTGCGTAATAATACTGATCTCAAAAATTGCATCCACAGGCACTTCAATAAGTTTCTTGATCACCGGGAGTTTTGGATCTCCGTTTACTACTGTATAGCTATAATCCTCGATGCTGAAAAGTGTGAAGTTTCCCGCTTTGGTTTTTACATTCATAAATCCAATATCGGAAACTTTGCTGTTAATGCTGATGAATGAATATGTATTTTCTTTCACTGTTAGTCCTCCGGATCCATTATCGCTAACGATAATATTTCCAGCAGATAAGGTGAATGAGACAAGTGAAATGATTGCGAACACCATCGGAATTTTTCCAAAAAAAGTAGTCTTCTTCATTGTAATTTATTTTATATTAATGAACTGATTTTCTTTAACGTTAAGAAGTGCAAAAATATGCCAATTTATTCTAAAAACCAAATTGCTTTGATTAGACAATATGGCTATATAAATGGTTGCAGTATTTCCGGCATCTTCAATATATTTTTCACCTGATTTTTCCATTCCGAATTATATAACAATCGGGATCAATTATTGGCTTTTAAGCATGCCGGAAATCCGGTTGTGCAAATATTTGCCTGAAATTTGTTTTACCGGGTACCATGCTGCTCCCAATCCAATGACCATTACAATTCCAAATACGGCTAAAAAATCGGCGGGTTGCATTTTCACAGGGTAATATGGAATTACAAAGGCTCCTGCATCGCCTCCTAATTTTAATAATCCGGTTTTCATCTGTAAAAAACACAGTATAAATCCAATCGCCAATCCTGAAACTGTGCCGATGAGAGTTATGAGAATGCCTTCATGGATAAATATTTTTTTTATCCTTCCTTCATCCGTTCCCATACTGAACAGGATGGCAATATCCTTTCGTTTCTCAAGGATAAGCATGGAAAGCGATCCGACAACATTGAAGGCTGCAATGATGATAATAAAAGTGAGAATGAAAAAAATAGCCCACTTCTCCGATTTCATGATCCTGTAAAGCAATTCCTGTTGCTGAAACCTGTTCCTGACCAAAAACCGGTCGCCTGCAATTTTTTGAACCTGGCCCTGGATTTTATCGGTATCGGCATCCTTTCCTAACCTGATCTCAATCCCGGTAATTTCATTGGTGTAGTCAAGCAAATCTCTTGTGAATCCTATAGGAACGATAACATATTTTGAATCCATCTCCTGCTGGACAGAAAATACCGATGACGGAACGATCTGTTTAATATTAAACGACTGATCGAGTGTACTTAAAGATTTACCGGTTCTTTTAGGGATGAAAACACTCACGGGATTCGAAAAATCATTGATTTTAATTCCGAGGTGATAGGCCACGAGGTAACCCATCATGGCAAAGCTGATGTTTTCTTTTTCAAGGATAAATTCACCATCCACAAGCATGGAATCGAGCGGGTTGTGATAAAGGAAATCGTTGCTTACACCTTTTAGTGTGACGATATACTGCTCCGATTTGAACTTAAGCAAGGCATTTTCTTCAATCACTTCTGTGAAGCTTATCACGCCCGGAATTTGCCGTATCCTTTCACGGGAAATTTCAGAGTCGCCAAATGTTTTCCCTTCTTTAACAGTAATAAGTAAATCAGGATTAAAGGAATTATAAAGTGATTTGACGAGATCTTCAAATCCGTTAAAGACACTGAGTACGACAATAAGCGCCAGTGTTCCTACGGTAACTCCAACTACCGAAATTCCTGAAATGATATTGATCACATTATGCGACTTTTTTGAAAAAAGATAACGCTTTGATATAAAAAAAGGAAAGTTCATTTTTATTTCCAGGCTTTTACAATCAGTCCGGTGCCGGTAGGATGTTTCATTCCGACATCCAAAAAATTCAGTACAAGTGCGAAAGGAAAAGTAATGATATAATATACCGGCAGGATCAAAAAGAAGAATCGGGAGGCATTGATGAGCAGGATCGGATATTTCATCGAAAGCTTCCAGGAAATTTTGCCGGGAATCCCGTAGTTATATCTTGCTTCAGTTTTCCTGAATCCTGCCATTTTAAGTTTGTCCTGAATTTCCGAAATTCCGTACCCGTCCCTCACGTGCTCCTCAATGAAAGATTCATGATCGTGATCATGAACATCGGAGCCGCCCTGGTCGGATGGTGTTGAGATCAAAACCATCCCACCCTGTTTTAAAGAAGAATGAAAATTCTTAAAAACCTGCACATCTTCCTCAATGTGCTCCATCACATCCACCGAAACGACCAGGTCAAAAACAGCATCTTCCTTATAGCTGGTGAGGTCTTCCATGCTGAAATTTACGTTGGATTGTCCTGATTTCCTGAAGAAATTGTTGCAATCTTCAACCTGCTCCTCCTTGACATCTACGCCGGTGATTTTCCAATTCTTATTTATTTTCGATAAAAAATAAACATATTGTCCGAAACCAGAACCTGCGTCGAGAATTGAAATATCACCGGATTTATCTTTTGCCCACTCATTGATCTCTTTTTTGATATGCCATGCCCTTAGCAGCAGCAGATCAAGCAGGTTGTAGAATAATTTCCTGAACAACAGATTTTTGTTAAACACGGAACCCAGTGATCTCTTAATCGGGTCGTACTGCATAGTTAAAATTTATCGGGTTCGAAATAAGTTAAACTTTGTCATCGAGCAGCTTCTCAATTTTTTCGATGTAATCCAGAGAGTCGTCAACAAAAAAATGCAGGTCGGGGATCACCCTCACCTGTCGCCCGATTCTTTGTCCGAGTTTGAACCGGAATTCTTTTGTGTGCAATTTTATCCGGTTCAGCAGCTCGTTTTTATCTTTGGTAGCAAACAAACTCAGATAGACTTTGGCTATCGAAAGATCCGGACTGACATGCACTTTGGTTACCGTGATCAATGCTCCTCTGAATAAAAATTTTCCTTCTACCAGAAAAATGTCACTCAGGTCTTTTTGAAGCAGGCGGGAAATTTTATTTTGTCTTGTTGATTCCATGGTGCAAAAGTATAATTATCCGGCAATGAAAACGGGATTTATTTTGCTTTTGTTATACACCGTAATATGACACATAACATGTCAAATTGAAGAGGTAAAAAATAAAATGTAAAATGAATTGGAAGTCCGTAACTTAATTGAATTTTAACTCATCGTTCGGTTTAGGCTCTGCCTAAGTCGCGCATATCTTCCGGGTTGGCCTGTTTGTTTTTATATTTTAATGGTATTCAAATACAAGTATCATCCATTCACTTTGGCTTTCACTGACTTCTATTAATATTTCCAAATACTTTCTACTTGTGAAGTTCTTAAAATTCTGTTGATAATTAGTTTGAATTTATTGCCAACAAATATAAATATTTTTATTGTCTGGTATGGATTATTTATTCAGGCTGTAGCCTGACAGGATATATTCGACTAAGGCAGAGCCTTAGCCGAACAAACATGATAATAAACAGGTTTTTCACTTTTCGGTTATCCAATCTATGATCCTTTATTACTATTTTTGCCACTCAGTAAAAGCAGAATGAATGAAAAGCATTTGTGTGTTTTGCGGTTCGAGCATGGGACGAAACCAGGTTTATAAAACCGAGGCTGCAGCGTTTGGGAATTTATTAGCTGAAAATAAAATCACCCTGGTTTATGGCGGAGGAAAAGTTGGGCTGATGGGCGTTTTGGCCGACAGCGCTCTTGCCTCTGGCGGGAAGGTTATTGGAATCATTCCCCGCAGCATTGCCGATCTTGAAATCGCTCATGATCACCTTACCGAGTTACATATAGTGGAAGGAATGCAGGAACGCAAGGCGATGATGATGGAAATCTCTGATGCATTTGTGGCGCTTCCGGGAGGACTGGGAACCTTGGATGAACTTGCCGAAGTGCTCACTTATAACCAGCTAAGAATTTTTGATAAACCTGTCGGATTGCTCAATGTGAACGGTTATTTCGACCACTTACTGAAGTTTTTTGATCACGGTGTCTTAGAACGATTTGTAAGGGAAGAACACAGGAATAATATTGTAGTAAGTGAAAACGGAACTGAATTGCTTGAAAAATTAAGGGACTATGAGCCGGTTCATATTGGAAAATGGATCGAGGAGATCAAAGAGGAGAGTTCGGTGAAATGATATTCATTGATATTTGTTGATATTGATGGAAATTGATTGACAAAATTGACTAAAATTTGAATTGACTAAATTGACTAAAATTTTGTGCCGAAGGCATCACTTTGGGAGATTGACTAAAATGAAAATGATAAACCTGAAATCTGCAGAAGAAAAGCAGAAAATCGAACTACGAAACTCAGAACTCAAAACCCGGAACATCGAATGGAAATAAATTGAAATATGTTGAAATAGATTGAAATATGTTGAAATTACTTGATAGCTCTCCGATCCCACTGCCCCCTGCTCCATGTCGAAGCGAAGCGAAGATCCCGCCAACGGCGGGGCTCCATGCTCCCTGCAACTTTAAACTTTGAACCTTGAACTTTGAACTTCTCATCATCGGAATTACCGGCACACTTGGCTCCGGCAAAGGAACTGTGGTGGACTACCTTGTGAAAGAGAAAGGATTCGTCCATTTTTCGGTTCGTCAGTTTCTGCTTGATGAAATCCGTAAAAGAAATCTTCCCGAAAACAGGGATAGCATGGTGGAAGTTGCTAATGAAATGAGGAAAATGAATTCACCTTCCTTTATCACTGACCAGCTTTACGAACAGGCATTGAAGAAAGGCAAAAATGCCGTAATCGAAAGCATCCGGACACCGGGAGAAATAGTTTCGCTCAAACAAAAAGGAAATTTTTACCTTTTAGCCATTGATGCCGATTCTAAAATAAGGTACGACAGGATCAGGAAAAGAAATTCTGAAACGGATCAGATTGATTTCGAAACTTTTATTAAGAACGAAGAACGTGAAATGACCTCGACCGATTCAAACCGGCAGAACCTGCAGAAATGCAGAGAAATGGCGGACTTTGTGTTTTTGAATAATGGTAAAATAACAGAGCTTTATGAGAAGATAGAGGAGGTTTTTATAGAAATAGGAAATAGGTTGAAATAAATGGAAACAAGTTGAAATTAGTCGATATTAATGGATATTAGTTGATATTGAGATTAGCAATTTATTTCCAAATAAAACTCTGAACTCAGAACCCGGAACCCAGAACTTCGAACTTCGAACTTCAAACATTGAACTATCGTTATGGACAAGGAAAACAAAACAATGCATGTGAGGCCAACTTGGGACCAATATTTTATTGATCTCGCTCATTCGGTTTCGAAACGGGCAACCTGCGACCGGGGAAGAGCCGGATGTGTGATCGTGAGGGATAAGCAAATATTAGTAACAGGATATGTCGGTTCTCCACGCGGACTGGCACATTGCGATGAAGTCGGCCACCTGATGAAAAAGGTGACCCATGAGGATGGCTCAGAGAGCCTTCATTGTGTGCGCACCGTCCATGCCGAACAAAATGCCATCACTCAGGCTGCCCGCAGGGGCATTGCTTTGGAAGGCGCTACGCTTTATGTTCGTATGACGCCCTGCCGCACCTGTGCCATGCTTATCATTAATTGTGGTATCGAAAGGGTGGTTTGCGAAAAGAAATATCATGCCGGGAAGGAATCGGAGGAGATGCTCAATGAAGCCGGAGTTATGCTCGATTACTTTTCTGAAGAAATGCTGGAGTATCCGGGGCAATAACTATTTATTGGATTTTTTGTTAAATGCAAAACTCGATTTAATGCCTGCCAGCAAGCAAAAATTATTGAAAGAAAATTGGTTCTTTAGTTTTTTGCTGGGTGCATTCGGATTATTATTTTCACTTTCACAATATTGATCTACAAACTCAAAATACTTTTCGTTTTTTGATAAGGTCTTCAGGATATCCTCACCATCGTAAATATATCTTGTGTACTCACCTTGTTTAGGTGTACTGATGATATTCTCATATTTTAATTCTGTGAAAACAAAAAAATTGTCACCAATTATAAATTCAGCGCCCATGGCTGCCAAGAAACCCAGACTGGTATTCGTTTTATATTTAAAATCGGTTTTCATGCTTTCAAACGGGTAGTACCCGGGGATATTACATGACAACTGACCATTATAAAATTCTTTGATTGAAGAAAATCCAATGATACCTCCTAAAGTTATGTATGGGATTATGCTCTCACTACTACTTTTGAGCATTATTTGCGGTGTGATTTGATACATTTTAGCCTCCAGTTTAATATTATCAACTATCTTAACGAACATTTGATAAGTATAATCATAATCATAAATATAATTGTTTATCACTTCCATATCAGGAGATTTTCCATGATTATATTCAGCACCTAATTCCAAAGCTATATTCTTGGTAATCCCTTTTCCCAGAGTTATTCCATATTTAAAGCCTTTTCCCATTGAAATTTTAAAAGCCTGATAACCATCCCATAAATTAGCTGAATCATCATTCTCATAATAATTTTCCGTTCTTAAAGTATAGTTCAATCCCTGGACTTTAATTCCATATCCGCCATAGGCTTTAATATAGACGTGCTGAGAAAAACAATATATTGAAAACAAACAAATGCTTAAGGCAATGATAATTTTTTTCATAGTAATTCTGGATTAAATTAATAAGATGTAAAGTTATACCAATTATTTTTATGCTGAACTAACTTGAATAAATTTTTATTGCAAAAATTGACAATAGGAGATATCAAATAAAATTCAAGGAGAAAACGGATTAATATATGTTCAAAAATGGATGGTTATCCGGGCTGCATTATTAAAAAATTATAAGATGATTGAAATTCCAGGAAAGTCAGGTCAAGGGCATTTTCCCCTTAAAAGTAGGATAGTGGGTAGTCAATGGTTTTTCAATTTTCAGAACTGAATTCCAGTTTATTCCCTGAAGAGTTTCACTACATCGTTACCATTGGCAAAGATGAGCAAGGCAAATAGAATCACCATGCCGGTGATCTGGGCATATTCCATGAATTTATCGCTGGGTTTGCGGCGGGTTATGATCTCATAAAATAAAAACATCACATGACCCCCGTCTAAAGCCGGAATAGGCAACACATTTAAAATGGCAAGCATGATCGAAAGAAATGCGGTCAGCGTCCAAAAGCTCTGCCACAGCCATTCGGCAGGGAAAATGCTGCCGATGGTTATAAATCCGCCAACCGATTCATAGGCTTTCACTTCGGGATTGAACAATAATTTCAATTGTTTCAAGTAATTCCCGACACCGTTATAAGCTTTCACAACGCCAGCCGGTATGGCTTCAAAAAATGAATATTCTTCTTTACTGAATGTAAAATAATTTTCAAGGGGTTTATGATAAATACCTAGTTTGCCTTCTTCAGGAACATTAACCCGGATATGCATTGTATCTTCTTTTCTCAGAACGGTTACCGTTACCTCTTCGCTTTTATGCTTTTGAATTTCCTCAAAGAAATCGCTGAAGTAGAGAGTCGGTTTATCGTTCAGGGCAATTATTTTATCATTCAATTCAATTCCTGCTTCTTTAGCCGCCGATTTATTGGTAAATTCACCTACTTCAAAGGGTATCCTGAAGGAAATGAAATCCGGGGATTTATGTTTGATCAGTTTATTAAGGAATCCGACAGGGATTTCTAAGTTCAGAATTTCACCATTACGCTCTACCTGTATGGTTTTAGCGTCGTCCAGAATGATTTTTTCAGGAATTTTATTGAAATTCTCAATTTGCTCATTATCTATCGAAAGGATTTTGTCTCCATCGCGTAAACCCACCTGCATAGCGAGAGAATCTACACGAATGCCGTACTTAACTTCTGATGTCGGAAGGTATTCTTCACCCCAGGTGGTCAGCATAAAAATATATATCATAACCGCGAGGATGATATTCATCGTTACCCCGCCCAGCATAATGATCAAACGCTGCCACGACGGCTTGCTGCGAAATTCCCAGGGCTGTGGCGGTTTGCTGAGTTGAACTTTATCCATTGATTCATCAATCATCCCGGCTATCTTAACATACCCGCCCAGAGGGAGCCATCCTATTCCATATTCAGTTTCACCATACCGGAATTTAAATAAGGAAAACCAGGGATTAAAAAATAAATAAAATTTTTCAACCCTCGTCTTAAAAGCCTTGGCAGCCAGAAAATGTCCAAGCTCGTGTATGATGACAAGGATAGATAAACTGAATAAGAATTGAATGATCTTTATGGCAATTTCCATTAATAAATTTTTGAGTAAATGATTTTAACGACCTCTCGTTTAATTTATTTTAATTGACTTGTTAAACGCCTGAAACAAAATTTTCAGCCATCCTACGGGATTCAGAATCGGTCTCCAGATAATCCTGAATTGCCGGTTGCTTTATATATGGAACGGTTTCCATGCATTTTTCGATAATCTCAGGCATGCTTATAAAACCGATCCTGTTATTTAAAAAAGCTTCAACAACCACTTCGTTTGCAGCGTTTAAAATGCAGGGCATATTGCCTCCTTTATCAAGCGCTGAAAATGCGAGTGCAAGATTACGAAATTTTTTAATATCAGGAGATTGAAAAGTCAGTTCCCGGAAATCTTTAAAACTGAAACGTGGAAAATTATTTTCAATTCTGTCAGGATAACCGAGGGCATATTGGATAGGTAAACGCATATCCGGAAGGCTCATTTGTGCCTTTATGGAACCGTCCAGAAAGCATACCAGTGAATGTACGATTGACTGCGGGTGGATCACTATTTCAATTTGTTCCTTTGAAAGTCCGAAGAGCCATTTTGCTTCAATAACTTCCAGCCCTTTATTCATCAGTGATGCGGAATCAATAGTGATTTTATCGCCCATATTCCAGTTGGGATGATTCAAAGCATCTTCCCTTTTTACATTCTTAAGATCCTCGTAACTGTAGTCCCGGAAAGGTCCTCCTGAAGCTGTAAGAATTATCTTTTCAACATGATCAGGATTTTCACCGTTCAGGCATTGGAAAATGGCCGAATGTTCCGAATCAACGGGAATTAATGTAACATGATTTTCAAGGACGAGCCGGGTAACAATTTCGCCTGCAACAACGAGCGATTCTTTGTTAGCCAGGGCAATTTGTTTTTTTGCTTTAATGGCATTGATGGTTGGCATCAATCCTGCAAAACCCACAAGTGCGATCAAAACCATATCAACTGAATCCATTTCAACCACCTGGGCGATGGATTCCTCACCTGCAAAAACCTTGATGCTATGAGGTTGCAGGGCTTCAGCAACTTCCGGGTAAAGATTCTTCTGACCAATGACTACAGTATTGGGTTTATACCGGAGAGCCTGCCGGATCAGTAGTTCAGAATTTTTAAGCGCCGATATAATCTCCAGTTCAAACCTGTCAGGATGCTGATCAATGACTTCGAGCACTTGCCTTCCGATTGATCCTGTTGATCCTAATACGGCTATTTTTTTCTTCAACTAAGTTCTTTTTTAAAATGAAATATAATCCTTTGGGTTTACAGGAGTACCGTTGTACCAAAGTTCAAAATGAAGGTGAGGTCCGGATGTCAGTTCACCAGATTCTCCAACAATTGCTATAGGTTCACCCGCTTTTACAAAATTACCTTCCTTTTTGAGTAAAACCGAATTGTGTTTATAGGAAGACACGAATGTTCCCTGGTGTTGGATGGTAATCACATAACCTGTTTCAACAGTCCACCCCGAAAAAATGACGGTTCCATCCAATGTGGCTTTAACCACTTCATTCATCTTTGAAACTATGTCAATTCCATAATGTTGTTTCGACAAATCAAATTCATTCGTAACTATAC
Organism: Bacteroidales bacterium; assembly: GCA_020052415.1. Taxonomy (GTDB): domain Bacteria; phylum Bacteroidota; class Bacteroidia; order Bacteroidales; family JAADJA01; genus JAADJA01. Next base: position 44,932 of record JAGVPB010000030.1, read on the forward strand.
CCTTTAATGGATTAAAAAAAATATAACTGCTCCTTGAAGAAACTGATGAAGCAGATTCCTGGTTTTCGTCATAATACAGATCATAGGATCTCTGGTTCTCATATTCCTTTCGCAGCGCCGAATCTTCTGATGACCGCGTATATTCCACATTGCTGTACGTTTCATTAATTTCAGAGACTGTATCTGCCAAAGAATCGTACATGATTGTTTTTCCGTCAATTACATTCCTGATATTCTCAATAAAAATGCCCTTTTGATTTAAATCATTGAGCAGAGAATCGGCAAGTCGTTCCAGAGAAATGACGCGCTTGCGGAGAGTAACATCGGTATAGCCAGGAATATATTCTCTTAAAGGTGTAAAAGCAATAAGGAAGGTTGTGGCCACAACAAGGATAATGGCAACCGTCCCAATGGCAACAAAAACATTAAGCCGGGATAACCGGAAGGTTATTTTTTCTTCAAAAGTATCTTCATTACTAATTACAAGCCTGTACTTATCCCGGAGCTTGCTGATCCAACGTCTGTTTTTATCCTTCCCTTTATATTCGGGCATAAACATGTTTATTATGTGGGTGCAAAGATAACGGTAATTGACTTATATTAACCTCTAAAAATGAAGAAGAAAGGATACTTTCGGGTTCTCTGTTCTCAGTTCTGAGTTCCTTTTGCCGACTGGATACTGGATACTGGATACTGGATATTGGTTACTGGTTACTGGTTACTGGTTACTGGTAAAAGCCGACTGCTTTTTTATTTGTAAAGTTTTATATCTCTTACCTGCCGGTATCAAAGGCACTTTAGCTATTTACGGCTGACCCTCCAACAAATCATTGATTTTATAAGGTGGTAAAGCAAAATAAAATATTTTTGCAAATTATAAGTTAAATAGTTGAATTAGTATAAATAGCAATCACTTTACATCTTAAATTCTTGACCCGGAAAAGTTCATATCATAAAATACTATTACTCACGGCTATTATTATTGTAACAGCCAATTCATGTTCAACCAAAAAAAATTCATTTACACGCAGAGTTTACCACAACCTCACCGGGCATTATAATATGTTCTGGAACGGACGCGAGAGTTATCGTGAAGGTGTGGCCCAGCTCGACAAAACGGTAAAAGATAACTATAACGATATTCTCCGGGTATATAATTATGGTACTGAAAGTGAAGCCCAGGCGCTCAATCCTTATATGGATAAAGCAATTGAAAAAGCTTCTGTAAATATTGAGCGACATTCCATGTATTTTAACAGGAGGGAATTTGTGAGATGGATTGATGACAGCTATATGCTCATCGGGCTTAGTTATTTTTACAAGCAGGACTATAATAAGGCAAGGCGCACTTTTGAATTTGTTTCAAATGAATACAAAGACGACGGCCTCCGTTATGATGCCCTCTTATGGCTTGCAAACAGCTATAACCAGCTTAAAAAATATAAGCGGACTCAATCGGTTTTGGACAACCTGATAAGCGAGATGGATAAAGATCCGAAGGCTCCGATCCGGGTTCAAAAATCTATTCCTCTGGTGAAGGCCGACATGTTTATTCTACAAAAAAAATACAGCCAGGCTAAAGAACCATTGCTGGATGCATTATATTTTAATCAAAAGAAAATCACCGATGCCAGAATTCGGTTTATACTTGGACAAATTTACCAGGAAGAAGGCGAGCTTTATAAAGCTTCGGACTATTATAAAGAGGTGATAAAGAAGAATCCTCCTTATGAAATGGCATTCAATGCTGCAATCAATCTGGCAAAGAGTTACGATACCAGGTATGGAATTGACAGCAAATCCATTGTCCGGAATCTTGAAAAAATGCTGAAGGAAGACAAAAATCAGGATTTCCTCGATCAGATATATTTTGCATTGGCGGATATTGCTTCAAAAGATGGATTGGATACCCTTACGATCCATTATTTAAAACTATCGGTTGCAACATCAAAGGTTAACAATTATCAGAAAGTTGCTTCAGCTCTTAAGCTGGGTAATATTCTTTTCGACAGGGCTGAATACAAAACAGCTCAGGCATATTATGATACTGCAGTGCAGGTATTGCCAAAAGATTACCCGGATTATAAAATCATAAAAACACGAACCGAATATTTGACGGAACTGGTTCAAAACCTTATCGTTATTGAAACCGAAGACAGTCTGCAAAGCCTCGCAGCTATGAGCGAGGAAGAGCGGATGGCCATCATTGATAAGATCATCGAGGATTTAAAGGAGCAGGAAGAACTTCAAAAAGAACTGGATGAACAAATGGCTGCCATGGCTGCAACAAATCTTCAAACCGGGATGAACCAGGCAAGCGGTCAGCTAAGCACCGGTTCATGGTATTTCTACAATCCTTCGACCATTAGTTTCGGCTTATCCGAATTCAAGAAGAAATGGGGAGGCAGGAAACTGGAGGACAACTGGAGATTATCGAACAAGCAGGCCATTTTCGAAGCCAAAGATGAAGAAGAAGCCATAGCCATGTCCGATAGCTTAGGTATGGATAGTACAATGGTATTTTCAGATGATCCGCATTCACGGGAATATTACCTCCAAAACCTCCCTTTTACCGATACGCTCCTGGCTATTTCTGACGGAAAAATTGAAGAAGCTTTTTATAATCTTGGATTTATTTATAAAGACAAACTGGAAGATGAACCAAAGTCAGTTGAAAGTTTTGAAATTCTGTTGAGCCGGTTTCCGGAAAATGAAAATCGTCTTAAGGTTTACTACGAGCTTTACCGGTTATACACAAGACTTGATAGTACTGCAAAAGCCGAGGAATATAAAAATCTGATCATTCAGTTATTTCCTGAAAGCGATTATGCCAAGTTGATATTGCATCCCGAATATTACAAGGAACTTGAAGCTCAGAAAAATCTTGCTATCCATCTTTATAATGATACCTATGATGATTATCAGGCCGGGCACTACTTCACTTCTTACAGCAACAGTAACAGGGCACTTCGTGAATTTGAAGGTCCACCTGAAATCTTAGCCCGGTTCGAATATCTGAGGGCGCTTTCACTTGGGAAAATTGAAGTGGTTGACTCTTTACGGTCGGCCCTTGAAAATCTGGTGATTAAATATCCGGAAAGCGATGTAACACCTCTTGCCCAAAATATCCTTGACTACCTTAAAAGCCCGGTTGATTCCCTCACTGCTACATTTTCAAAAGAAAAAGAAGAAACTGTTGACTTTTCAATTTATGAATTTAATCCCGAAAGCAAGCAGCTGTTTGCCCTTATAGTGAATGATGCCAATATAAATATTAATGCCCTTAAAGTAAGAATTTCGGATTTCAATATGAAATATTACAGCATTGAAAATATTTCAGTAACTAATATTTTACTTAATTCTTCCACACATTTTATTATGGTGGGAAATTTTAGTGCCATTGATGAGGCCATGAAATATTACAATGCCATCATGTCGAACGAATACGTATTTGCCGGACTGAATAAGGATCGTTACAGCGGATTTATCCTGGCCCAGGAAAACTATCCCATATTCTATAAAGACAAAGACGTAGATAAATATCTTGCTTTTTTCCGTCAAAATTATTTGAAGAATCAGTAAAATCTGTACTTTTATGTTCGCAAAAAAACTCAGTACTATGGCAAAAAATAACATTATCGAAACAAAACCCAATAATATTGTTGCCGGCACTATGATTAAAGGAGATATTACCGCCGACGGGGATTTCAGGATAGATGGGACACTGATAGGTTCCCTTAACTGTAAAGGTAAAATTGTCATCGGACAAACGGGAAGCATTGACGGAGAAATTGTTTGTCAAAATGCTGATATTTCAGGAAAAATAAAAGCACAGATTAAAGTTGAACAATTGCTCACCCTAAAATCAACAGCCGAATTAACGGGTGATGTAGTTACAGGTAAAATTTCTATTGAACCCGGTGCCCGTTTTTCGGGAACGTGTGATATGGATAGCGGAATAGTTAAAAAACCAATGGTTGCGGTTGCAAAAGAAAATGAACAACCAAAAGAAAAATTATTTAAATAATTATGCAAAATATTCCGGCATTGCCATTCAAATGCTTGTCATCATTCTTCTGGGCGTTTTCGGCGGATATAAGCTTGACCAATGGATGAAATTGTCTTTCCCTGTCTTCACCATTCTGTTATCCCTGCTGTCAGTATTCTTCGCAATATATTCCGTTGTTAAAGACCTGCTTAAAAAAAAATAATGGTATCAAAATAACCCTGCATGAAACTTAAATATACCGAGTTCTTAAGGAAACTGTTAATTTTCACAATTCTTGTTGGGCTTGCGGCAGTTTTAATTGCTTTCATGATACCTTCACAATTTATTTCACCTGCCTTACCGTTTCTTTTCTTTTTTTTCTTCTCAGTCACGCTTATAGTTCACCTTATCCTCATAAGGGTCTCTGAAAAAAAAGCTCCCGGCTTCATTAATTATTTCATGTTGCTGACTTTTGGAAAGCTGATCTTTTTTTTGACGATTATCCTTATTTATGCATTGACAAACCGGAAGGATGCTGTCCCCTTTATTTTGTCATTCTTTTTGTTGTATGTTTTCTATACCGCTTTTGAGGTGGTATTAAGCCTTGCACATATTAAAACTAAAAGAAAAGAAAATTCTGAATTGTGAAAGTGAAACTAAAATATCAGCAGGATTTGATTTTTTTCTCAATTACCTGTAATTCCAGTTCGACAATAAATTCTTCAATGTTCCTGAATGAATCAGGGCTTTGATTATAAGCGGCAAGTACGTAAGGTATTTTTTTTATTCCATATAAGATTTTATTTTTTTCTGATTCTGAAATTGTACCTGATACCAAATAAAAATAATCACTTGTTTTTTGGCCGGGAAATAATTTACCCTCCGGATTATGATTTGAAATCAAATAGTAAGTAAGGCGAGCCTCTGATATGTGATGATAAAAAAGCGAATATTTTAATGTTATGTCTCTTGAAGGATGATAAATTTCAAGATCGTCAGTTCTTGTAAAATAAAAAGGTAATATCTCATTTATTTTATATGCGATCCAATAATCCGGTTTTTGACAGGCAATATTTATGATAAAAATCTCAGAGGGAATATTTGCTTCGACTTTAAATTTCCTGGCCATATAAAATATAAATAATGGAAACCAAAATTAATGAAGAGACCTGGATATAAATAAAAATGAAGATTAATTTTTCGAACAATATACGAACTATTCAGTTTTGTTCAGATTTTTTCTTCTGTTCCGAGTATTTCAATTGCTTTTTCGGCAGCTAATTGTTCTGCGCCTTTAATTGAATAATCGCGGCCATTGGAATATACCTTATTATTGATCACAACTTCTACAAGGTACTGCTTTCCATATCCGTTTCCTATTTCTTCGATAAGTCTGAATTCAACAGGTATTTTTTCCTTCTGCGACCATTCGATGAGCTGGCTTTTAAAGTTATGGTCCTCGCTTTCAATTTTTTCAATATCCAGATGGATTTCAATAACCCTTTTAATGACGATCTTTTTTGCATAATTATAGCCCTTGTCAAGGTATAATGCGCCAACAAAGGCCTCAAATGCGTTGCCGTGGAGAGATTTGCCCTGATTATAAGATAAACCCGATTTAATCAGCTGGTCAATCCCTAGTTTTTTCGACAGCCTGTTCAGTTGTGAGCGGCTGACAATCCTTGCTCTCATTTCGGTAAGAAATCCTTCTTCCTTATATGGAAATTTTTTGAAGAGGAAGTCAGCAATGATGGAACTCAAAACGGCATCTCCGAGGTATTCGAGGCGTTCATTGTTCATTCTGAGACCATTAATAATTTCCCTGGATGCTGATTTATGCCTGAACGCAAGCTGGTAGAGACATACATTTTCAGGGTAAAATCCGAAAATATTCTTAATAGAACCGGAAAGTTTTTTATCGGATGAAAAAAAACCAGTAAATGGAAGTACCAAAATCAATATGTATTATTCACTGAATTTTTTAAATATAATTGTAGCATTGTGCCCACCAAAACCAAACGTGTTGCTCAAGGCATAATTGACTTCACGTTCTTTACCTTTATTGAAAGTAAAATCGAGTTTGCCATCAATTTCCGGATCATTGGTATAATGATTAATGGTTGGCGGCACAAAACTGTATTTAATAGCCAGTATCGCTGCGATAGCTTCCACAGCACCGGCTGCACCCAGTAAATGTCCGGTCATTGATTTGGTAGAATTAATGGAAATGCGGAATGCATGTTCACCAAATAATTTTAAAATTGCTTTAGGTTCCACAATATCACCAACAGGTGTTGAGGTTCCATGAGTATTAATATGATCTATCAATTCAGGATTGATCATGGCATCTTCCAATGCATACTGCATTGCTTTCATCGCTCCGTAACCCTCAGGATGCGGAGCGGTCATGTGATAGGCATCAGCGCTCAATCCGCAGCCGATGACTTCTGCATAGATTTTAGCTCCCCGTTTTTTGGCATGCCCGATTTCTTCAAAAATCAATGCAGCCCCGCCTTCGCCGAGTACAAATCCATCCCTGTCTTTATCAAATGGCCTGGAAGCCGTTTTCGGATCATCATTACGTGTTGAAATGGCATGCATTGAATTAAAACCACCGATACCGCTTGGAGTAATAGCAGCCTCCGATCCACCAACAATAAAAATATCAGCTTTAGCCAGACGGATGTAATTATAACCGTCAACCATTGCATTTGCTGACGAAGCACAGGCAGATACAGTAGCAAAATTAGGTCCCCGGAATCCATACTTGATCGAAATGTTTCCCGATGCAATATCGGCAATCATTTTAGGAATAAAAAAGGGATTAAATCTTGGTGTTCCATCGCCAAGATAATAATCCCCTACCTCTTTTTCGAAAGTATCAAGTCCCCCAATTCCGGATGCCCAGATCACTCCCGCACGATCCAAATCAATTTTGCCCAGATCAAGCCCTGAATCTGCCAAACCCATATCGGCCGCAACCATGCCGTATTGAGCATAAGGATCATATTTTCTTACTTCTTTACGATCGAAAAAATTGCCCGGATCAAAGTTTTTCAGTTCACAGGCGAACCTGGTCTTAAATTTTGTGGTATCGAAGTGTGTGATGGGACAGGCACCGCTAACGCCTGTTTTCAGGCTGTTCCAATATTCAGTTATATTGTTTCCTATCGGTGTTAACGCACCTAATCCGGTAACTACTACCCGCTTTAGCTCCATTTATTTTCTGGGGAATGGTATTACTTCGTATTGTTCTCAATGTATTTGATCGCATCACCGACAGTAGAAATTTTTTCAGCCTGATCATCAGGAATGGCAATGTTGAATTCTTTTTCAAATTCCATGATTAATTCTACAGTGTCTAAGGAATCCGCACCTAAATCATTAGTAAAACTTGCTTCAGGTGTAACTTCGTTTTCATCTACACCAAGTTTATCAACGATGATAGATTTTACTTTTGTTGCAATATCAGACATTTCTATAAATTTTTAAAGGTTAGACGCGTGCAAAGAAATGAAATTTATCAAAATTACACAAATTTTTTATCTGTAACATATTAGCCGGCTACATCAAACATCCGGTTCAAAATCTTATCGGTACTTAATATTAAGGGAACAATATTACAAATAAATTCGGACTTTAATAATTTTATGGTTTACAAATTTCCCAGTGTATTTGTACGATGTATATCTTTGATTCCTTTTTATGCCAGTTAATTTTTCATTCATGAAAAGGATAGCACTGTTTGCTTCGGGTTCGGGTTCAAACGCACAGCGGATAGCTGAATATTTTAATAATAATACTGAGGTGCACATCACCGGAATTTATTGTAATAAGCCGGATGCTTACGTACTTATCCGGGCAGAAAAACTTGGAATACCTGCAACAATTTTTAAAAGATCCGATTTTTATGAATCTGATACTGTCCTGCAAAAAATGCTTGCCGAAAATGTTGATTTAATTGTTTTGGCTGGATTTTTATGGCTGGTTCCTTTAAATATATTAAACCGGTTTGCGAACAGGATTATTAACATTCACCCGGCACTTTTACCAAAATTTGGAGGCAGGGGAATGTTCGGAGCGCGGGTACATGAAGCAGTGATACGTTGTAAAGAGACCGAATCCGGTATCACAATTCATTATGTAAATGAAAATTATGATGAAGGAAATATTATTTTTCAGGCAAAATGTTTGGTTAATGTAAATGAAACTCCCGATTCTCTGGCGGCAAAAATTCACACGCTTGAATATGAGCACTATCCGAGAATTATAGAACAAATTCTTCTTTCGGATACTTAAAAATACCCTCATCATACCAACGCCCGGCACAGCTTAAGGGTAAGGCATCTGAGATCAGTATGCATTATAACGTACGACCTGGTCTAAGCTCTTTCTTGACTTTTCTCTTATACGGTAGTCTTCAGGTGCATAACCTACTGAAATAATCAGGCCGATTTTTTTTGTTGGTGGGATCTTTAATATTTGTTTGATGGGCTTTTCGCTGAACCAGCCGAGCATACAGGTACCCAAACCTTCTTCTGCAGCCTGAAGACAAAAATGTGCAGCCGCAATGCCAATGTCAATTTTTGGATATTCGATCTTTTTTATAAATCCTCCAACCCGGGTGATCAACTTTGGCTTTTCAATAATAATGACAACCAGAACAGGAGCCTCAATCACAAATTTATTAAAGCTCACAATTTTATCAAAAGTAAGATGGGCGACCTTATCCTTTATTGCAGGATCTTCAACAACGAGGAATGTCCAGGGTTGGGAATTACTTGCGGAAGGCGCTAACCGGGCTGCTTCAAGACAGCGTTCAAGCTTATCTTTCCTCACAGATTCGGATGAATATCTCCTTACGCTCTGTCTGATCTTTATTAAATCAAGAAATTTCAATTTGATAATTTATGGACCAACATTATTCCGTCGCGTAAAGAGAGCAGGAGATTCTCAACCCTTGGGTCAGCCTGAATGAAATCATTAAATTCCATTATCCCGATGGTTTCCTTATCTGCCTGCTTTACTGTTTCAATAACTTTTCCACCCCATAAGGCATTATCCGCAAGAATAAATCCACCAGTTCTTACTTTATCAAAAACCAGATTATAGTATTTAAGGTAATTTTCTTTATCGGCATCAATAAAAATAAGATCGAAAACTTCAGATAACGACGGAATTATTTTGGCCGCATCACCGATATGCTGCCGGATACAATTTTGAAGTCCCGATTTATGAATATATTCGCTTGCAATTGATTCTAATTCAGGATTTATTTCAATAGTGTGCAATATTCCATTTTCAGAGAGTCCTTTAGCCAGGCAGATGGCAGAATAACCGGTATAGGTTCCAATTTCCAAAATATTTTTCGGACGAATCATCCGGCTTATCATTTCAAGAAATTTACCCTGTACATGCCCCGACAGCATACGGGGATACATGATTCTGAGTTGTGTTTCCCGGTTTAATTTTCCCAGGATACTATTTTCAGAAGATGTATGATCAATAATATATTTTTCTATTGCTTCATTCATTTGACAATTTTATAACACAGATCATGTCTTTTAGTTTGAATTTTATCCTTTCTGATCCCAACCGTATTAAATAAAGCTGAGGCCTTCCTTAAGTACTATTTTAAGCATCGTCATTAAAATCGCAAGAAGTATAAGGTATGTCCAACCGAGTTTCAATTTATCCGGAACATGCGGTAGGGAAAATTGCTGAAGCGAAGTCGAATTATATCCGGCCAGCACAGGGATGACCATCAATACCGATGTGATGTACAATAAAGTCAGCTCAACCGGATTTTTTGGAACATTTGACAAGAAAAGGATGATATTTCCGGCTAACCAGGGGATTACAACCTGGCTTAAAATAAACAGTGTACGGTACCTGGGTACAATTAATGAGGTTGAACCCGCAGCATAAAGAAATTGTTTTGTCGCAAAATAGCCGATAACAAGAAGAACAACTATTGCGATGATCATAAAGATGATTTCTTCAACGTCGAAAATATTACTTATAAAAAGCCATTCCGAAGTATATATAAATCCCGTTCTGGTTAATACGCCTGAAATGTAGGATCCAAAAAATAAATTAAAAGCATGGAATCCTCCCCATAAAAAAATCAATTTTATATTTCCCGCTTTGGTTCGCGACCAAATATAAAGCCTGTAGAAAATGAAGGCAAGGATCAGGCATACCAGAGGCCCGGTTCCGAAAATAACAATTAGAGCAACCCGTGTGTACAGATATGAATATGTGTACAAAGGCCATTCTATACGGTATGTGTATAGCTTTGAAGGTATATCAAACGCTTTAGCGGCATATATGGTAGTAAACTGGTAAACATAGTAAACCAGTAAAAAGGTAAGAATAAAAAACACCGATGAATTGAGAATGGTTCGCAGGTAACCGTCGCGTAATGATTTAACCCGCCATGCTTCCGCGACAAGCCCTGCAAATCCTGAGGCATTACGGCGCATATTCCTAAACTGGTCAAATTTATGCGACCAGAATCTGAAAATGCTGTTTTTCAATTCTCCGGGAAATTGTTTTATTCTCAGTATGTTTTGCCTTTTAATATCATGTTTTACCTGGTCCCTGAGCAACTTATCAGCCCCTCTGACTTTTTCAACATGTATCGGATTTTTAATGAATTTTATAAAATCATTTTTATATCCTTCAATTCTCGCAACGGTAATTTTCCTGCGCATCTCTATTAGCCCTTTCCGCATTTCAAGCCGTTCCTTTTTTATTGATCTCCTTTCTCCTGAGATATATTCCTTTCGCCTTTTTTTAAACAGTTTTTTTCTTTCCTTCAATTTCCTTTTTTCCTCTTCGTCAATTTTAGGTTTTGAAGAAAAAAAACTGTCATACCCTTTACCCTTGTGCTTCCGTCTGATCTGTTCTTCAGGGCCACTGAATTCTTTAAATAATTGCTGAGGTATTTTTTCCGGTTCTTTGGTTTCTGCTTTATTAAATGGATTAATAATATTCCGAAAAAAATTCTTAAGTGCTTCTAATCGTGCTTTCCGAAGCTTTTTTCTGTGTGCTGTTGCTTTTTGTCGCAACTCCCTGTTAAGTCTCCGAACACTTTCCCGTTCTTCTGCGGCATATTTCTTCCTTCTTTTATTGAGAAGTTTTTTTTGCCTTCTTATTTCCCTTTTTTCCGAACGGTCCATTTGCAATTCAGGATGAATAATGAAATTAAAGTATAGTGGCAAAAATAGCGCTTTTAAACAGATAAGCAAACTAATCGTTTACTAAAAAACGATCAGTATTCTTCGTGCAAAGGTTATGAATGTTAAATGAAGAAATCCGGTTTAATCGCCCCGATTTATCAGTATCCGATTATAATTTTGGAGTATTGATTTATGTTCCGTGTCTTCCCGGATATGTATTTTGTGTTTCTTTTAAATTTATTCCTATTGCAAGCTAAAAGATTTAAAATTACTGTACTGACCCGATTCTTTTATTATTTTTGAACCAACTTCAAAATGAATCAATGAGAATATTGAAATTATAATCGGAATAATTATGGCACTTATTAAATCAGTAAAAGGTGTTGTTCCAAAGTTTGGCCAGAACTGTTTCCTGGCTGAAAATGCCACTGTTACCGGTGATGTCGTGATCGGCGATGACTGCAGCATCTGGTTTAATGCTGTGATTCGGGGAGATGTTCATTTTATACGAATTGGCAATAAAGTTAACATTCAGGATGGAGCCATCATTCATTGTACATACCAAAAAGCCCCTGTTACCATCGGCAATAATGTGTCTATAGCTCATAATGCCATCATTCACGGATGTACCATACATGATAATGTCCTGATCGGGATGGGTGCAATTTTAATGGATGATGTTATTGTTGAAAGCAACTCCATCATTGCGGCAGGAGCTGTGGTTTCAAAAGGAACCATCATTGAATCGGGAAGTGTTTATGGAGGGATACCTGCAAAAAAAATCAGAATGGTGGGTATTGATCTGCTGCAAGGTGAAATTAACCGGATTGCCGATAATTATAATATGTATGCAAGTTGGTACGAGGGGCACGAAGAAGTAAAAAGTAAAGAGATAAAAGTAAAAAGTAAAAGATAAAATTTTGGAGAAATTCAGGAATAATACAAGAGAACATCAATGATCTTAATTTTTACAGATAAAATTACCAACCGGATAAAATTTATTTTTAACCTTTATTTTGGTTTATTGTTAAGGGTTGACTTTAAAATTACCGTGAACAGGGAAGAATTTACATCTTATCAAGGAGTCAAATTCAGTTACAGCCGTCAACCGATCTCAGATGAAATGTTTTTCCAGGCCTGCAATGTTTTGTTTGAGAGAGGCATTACGAACATTGATCTGGTATTTGGTGAATATGCAGGGTTGCCTGTTTTCTTTACCGTATTTCAGAAAGAATCGGCACTTCCATTCGATCCGTTTGCGGCTGGTTTTTACCTTGTTTCGAGATATGAAGAATATCTTCCGTACCGCAAGGATGAATATGGCCGGTTTAGTGCAAGCGAGAGTCTTGCCTACCAAAAAAACTTTCTTCACAAACCAGTAGTAAATATCTGGGCGCTGACTATCGGGAATTTGCTGAAAAGCAGATTTCCCGGATTTAATTTTCCAGGTACTTCTTATAAATTTATTCCAACCATTGACATAGATGCTGCATGGTCGTACAAGCAAAAGGGCTTTATGCGAACAATGGGAGGTTTGGCAGTATCGCTTATAAATCTGGATTTTCACGAAATCTCCAAACGGATTAAAGTACTCTCCGGAAGGAATAAAGATCCATTTGACACCTACGATTTTCAACTCGAAATGCAGAAGAAATATGATCTTCACCCGGTCTATTTTATTCTTTTCGCCGATTATGGATTAAACGACAAAAACATACCTGTTCAGAACCGTGCATTTCAAACACTGATCAAATCATTGTCGGACTATGCAGAGTTGGGAATTCATCCATCTTATAATTCGAATTTTTCGGTCAAAAAGCTAAAAGAAGAAATCAGTCGGTTGTCGAAAGTGCTCAATCGCGAAATAACCAGCAGCAGGCAGCATTTTCTAAAACTACAATTGCCCTCCACATACCGAAACCTGATCAATCTCGACATTACGGATGATTATTCAATGGGATTTGCCGCTCAGCCGGGATTCAGGGCCGGAATTTGTTCTACCTTCAATTTTTATGATCTTGACGCCGATGTCGAAACCAGCCTCAGAATTCATCCCTTTACTCTGATGGACGGCACTCTGCGTGATTATATGAACATTACTGCAGAAGATGCCCTGACTCATATTGTTCCGCTTATCAGTGAAGTAAAAGCAGTAAACGGCATATTTATTTCTTTATGGCATAACGAATCGTTAAGCAATGCCGGGAGGTGGTCAGGATGGCATGCTGTCTATGAAAATATGCTGAAGGAAGCTTTGAAATAATGATTACCGGCATGATAAAGTACCTTTCCAATAATGAAATAGATAAAGCCAAATGGGATGCCTGTATCCAGGAAGCATTTAACGGAACCGAATACTCAAGCTCGTGGTATCTGGATATTGTTAGTGAAAACTGGGAAGCACTGGTTGAAGGGAATTATGACAGAATATTTGCCATAGTCCCGGGATATAAATGGGGGATAAATTACTTATATCAACCTGTATTCACCCAACAACTTGGGCTTATTTCGAAAAGCCATTTATCCGAAAATGTTGTCGGCCAATTTTTAAATTCCATACCCTCCAAATATAAGTTTGCAGAAATCAATCTGAATACATATAATAAGGTAAACCAGGGAGATTATCATGTTCACTACTGGCAAAATTTTGAACTTGACCTGATCAGGACCTATGAGCAACTTTATAAATCCTATTCTGAAAATCTTAAAAGAAATCTTAAAAAGACAGAAAAAGCGGGCCTTACACTTTCAAAGAATATTAAACCGGAAGATATTATTGCGTTGTTCAGGGAAAACCGTGGGAAAAAGATGAAAACGCCTGGTGATGCAGATTATTTAAAGTTGAAAAGCTTGTCGTACAAGGGCATATATAAAGGTTTGATCACCACTTATGGGATTTATACAAAAAGGAATGAGCTATGCGCCGGGGCAATTATGCTTAAAAACAAAAATAAAATTGTGTTTCTGTTTTCAGGTTTGTCAGATGAAGGTAAGAAGACGGGAGCCATGGTCAGGCTGCTCGATTCAGTAATTCAGGAATACGCTCAACAAAATATCACTCTTGATTTTGAGGGTTCAAATGATACTAACCTGGCAAGGTTCTATCAGAGCTTTGGTTCTTCCAAATGCACTTATCCTCATATTGTTATCAACCGGCTTCCACTTTTAACCAGGCTCGCAGTAAATTCAATAAAAAGAATTAAGAAATATTATTAGGCAATGTGCAACATATATCATCAACTATTTGACTCAGTCTTACACTTATTTAATTTATTTACTTTTGCACAAAAATAATTTCAGAACATTAATCCTCTAAACCCTAATCATGATAAAGAATCTGGGACAAAGCGACTCGATACTGAATCAATTTATTGCTGAAATCAGGGATAATGTGATTCAAAGCGACAGCATGCGCTTCAGGTATAACCTGGAAAGAATAAGTGAGATTTTTGCGTACGAAATAAGTAAAACACTTATTTATGAAAAGCGTGAAATTATTACGCCACTCGGAAGCGCCGAAGTACCCGTGCTTAAAGAATATCCGGTTATCATTCCGGTATTGCGTGCAGGTTTGCCAATGCATAAAGGATTCGTCAATTTTTTTGATAAATCCTCAAGTGCATTTATTTCAGCTTACCGTAAGGTAGAAAAGAATGAAAAATTTGTCATCAAGGTCGAATACGTTTCATCGCCTGATCTGACGGGCAAAATAGTAATACTTGCTGATCCGATGCTGGCAACCGGATCTTCCATTGTATCTGTGTATAAAGAATTGATTACACATGGTAAGCCTGAGCATTTTCATATTGCCTCCATCATTGCAAGTGTGGAGGGAGTTGATCTGATTAAAAAGAGCCTGCCGGATAAGGAGGTTACTTTGTGGGTTGGAGCCATTGATGATGAACTTACCGCCAAAGCTTATATTGTACCGGGATTAGGTGATGCCGGCGATCTGGCTTTTGGTTATAAAATATGATCTTCCTAAACCGAATAATTACAATTTCAAAATTAAATTACATTTGATTGCAACCCATTATTCAATCCCAAGTGTCATAATAATGGTTTTTTAATTTATTCATCAAACATGCAGTACTCATCTGAAAAGTTGATAAAAAGTCTTGCGGTTCTAAGATTTTCTTTACATTTATAAAACTTGTTTGAAAAAAAAACGTTATTAGTTGTTTACTTTAAATTGTTAATTTTTATTAAATGAATTTTTTTATCGGAATTAAATTATTCAAACTTCTTCAGGTTTTATTTATAAGCGCCGTAAAGTTTTTATTTGCCCCATTTATATCTATCGGATATGGATTCAATTATTTTCAAACCGTATTAATCACTGCTGTAGGAGGGATATTAGGTATTTTGTTTTTTTATTTCCTGAGCAGATGGATCATCCGTCAGTATTATTTGTATAGCCCATTGGTATATTCATATTTTACGGGTGAAAAGATCGAAAAATCAATAGGAACCTTGCAAAAGGATAATTTATTAAAAAAGAAATTTACGCGGAAAAATAAGCTGATCATCAACATCAGGAATAAATACGGATACATTGGGATCATCCTGTTAACACCTGTTTTGCTTTCTATCCCGATTGGTGCATTCCTTGCCCAGAAATATTATTCAAAAAAGAACAACACACTGATTTACCTCAGCATTTCAATTGTGTTATGGTCGTTCTTTATCTCTTCTGTTTTTTTCCTCTTCTGATAATTCTTTTCCGGCACATTAAAGTTTTAAATTTCGGAATTAATTAACGTATCTTTGTTTTTATAAATATATAAGGTATGACCGGTCTTATTTATGAAAATATAAGGATCTCTATTGAGTCAATTAAATCGCATCTTGTCAGGACAATTCTTACCGTTCTTATCATAGCTTTTGGAATTATGGCACTTGTAGGAATTTTAACTTCGATAGATGCGATTGAATATTTCCTTACCCAAAATTTCACGATGATGGGAGCCAATACCTTTACAATTAAGAACCGGTCAATGCAAATTCATATCGGCAACGAAGTTCACCGTGAAAGATATTATGAACCTATTTCATTTGATGAAGCTGTTTCATTCAAGGAAAATTTCGATTTTCCTGCGTTGGTATCGGTTCATACTTACGCCGGTCATGTTGCCACACTTAAATACAAATCAGAAAAAACCAATCCTAATGTTGCAGTTGTTGGAACCGACGAAAATTATTTATCTACTTCGGGCAATGAGCTCTCAGAAGGAAGGAACTTCACTCCCAACGAAGTCTATTATGGCGATCATGTTACCATTATTGGAAGTGAATTAAAAACAAAACTTTTTGTAAAAAATGAAAATCCTGTCGGTGAAATCATTTCGATTGGGCCTGGCAAATACCGGGTCATAGGAATTTTGGCTGAAAAAGGATCGAGCCTGGGATTTTCAGGTGATAAGAATTGTTTCGTCCCGCTCACCAATGTCAGGCAGTATTTTTCTGCCTCCGATCGTTCCTACACTATTAGTGTGATGGCACAACAGCCGGAACTTATGGATGCGGCGATAGGTGAAGCCACCGGGACATTCAGAATTATCAGGGGAACACCCATCGGTGAGGATAATGATTTTGAAATTACCAAGAGCGATAAACTGGTATCCATGTTTATCGAAAACCTTAAGTATATCAGGTATTCTGCGATCTTTATCGGAGCTATTACCCTACTTGGTGCCGCCATCGGCCTCATGAATATTATGCTGGTTTCCGTTACCGAACGCACAAGGGAAATCGGGATAAGGAAAGCTACGGGTGCGACTAAAAGGACTATTAAAAATCAATTTCTTGCCGAAGCTATCGTGATTGCACAAATTGGAGGAATTTTAGGAATTATTTTTGGAGTAGGTATCGGAAATATGCTTGCAATGATCATAGGCAGTAAATTCATCATTCCATGGATCTGGATTCTTGTCGGGGTAGCTCTATGTTTCCTGGTTTCTATAGTATCGGGTTATCTTCCGGCGACGAAAGCCGCTCGTCTCGATCCTATCGAATCGCTCAGGTACGAATAGATTGAGGCTTTTCATCCGGTTGTTTTGATTTTCTCACCAAATATACAGGGCTTAGCAATATCATCAATCCGGAAATCAGCATGATCGCATATCCCAGTCCAAACCGGTCGGCAAAATAACCGATCAGAGGTGCTAAAACAGCAGCAAATAAAGCATGTGCCTGCGATTCCGAAGATAATACTGTGGCCATGATCCGGTGGTCAATATTTTCCGAAACATAAGCAATTCCAATGGGTTTTCTAAGATTTTCAATGATAAAAATACCGGTATAAAAAATAACAGACCAAATAAGGAGGTCGTATTCATAAAAAAATCCACTTGTTAATCCAATTACAAGTCCAGTAACCAGGGTTAGGTTTAAAGGGATGTTCAAATGTTTATACCTGCTGGCAAAATTTCCGGCATTTCTGGATGACCAGGATGTCAAAAAGAAAATAATGAAATATACCCCTCCTATGATTAAGGCTGATCTCTGATCGTCCTTATAGGATAGGAAAAAAGGCAAGGAAAGTGCCAGCGTTTGTAACACAGGTTGAAGGTAATCTTTTACAGCGCTGTAATAACCGGTATAAGAAGAAAGATTAACCAGCGATTTGAGAATCCTTATATTAATAATGGTATAGAAGAAATCGTGAAAAACTTTTTTGAAATTACTAAAAAAACGGCTTTTATCAAAGTTGGCTACTTCGCCGTCAAGTGCTTTGGGATATGAAGAAACCAATAACAGGTCAAGGAAATAAGGTACGGCCGAATACAGATATATCGTCCGAAAATCGCCCGAATAAAAGATCAGACCTGCCGCAATCAATGCAGAAACCGCCGATCCCATTTGCGACCATGAGCGTGTATGCCCGTAATAATAAACCTTCTGATCAATCCACCCCTTTATTTTCAGATAATCGAAAATCATTGCCTTGTGAGTTCCCGTCCTGAATGCATCACCAAAAGAATAAATGATCATGGCAATTACAAATCCTGAATAAACATAAGAAAAATAGAAAATCAGAAAGCTTAAAATATAAAAGGAAAAGGAAAAAATCATTGTTTTCCTTCTCCCAAGAGAGTCGGAAAATATACCGGCAGGTATTTCAAGAAGATTTCGCGTGATTTCGCGCACACTATATAAGATTCCTATTTCAAGGAAAGTCAGATGGTTCGAAAGGAAAAAAAGAATCTGGAAAGCTTCGAAAAACTCCAGGTTCTTTAAAAACCCATATAAACAAAACTTAAAGTACTGGAGGTCCTTATTGAAGTTTTGCCGGCTGATCTTCATAGACGAAAATTAAACCAGCCAAAATTATAAATAACAGACCTTCAAACTATAAAAATTTAAAGGTCTGTATTGGTTCTTACAAATTCCTGCGAGTTTTTAGTCCCTGCAGAATTTGTCAATCATCTCCGGGAATTTGCTTTTAATTAATTCCTTTAACCGGGCTATATCTTTCAGATTAAACTCACCGGAGGTTGATAAAAATAATGTACGATTTTCCTCCGCCATCATAACTACAAAGCCTGAAATCACAGGGCCTTTCCGTTTAACCAACATTTCCACGTTATTCCCGCTGCTTTTCACTATTGCAAGGGCCTCATAACTCTGTGATTTAATTCTATCAGAAAACAAATTATAAATTTCTGAAACATTATAATCTGTTGTGGAATCTTGTTTAAACGAAATGAATTTAACTTCCAGATCATTGGATGAATTTTCTGAACTACAGGATAACATATTGGTTTCCATTTCCGCATAACGGAATCCCGGTTTGTCACCATATTTATTGAGCAATTTATCAAGCGGATCAGACTGTGCCGTAAGAAATCCCGGTAAAATAAACATCGAAAGCAGGCAAATCAATTTCATTGATTTCATATTTATCGCTAATAAATTATTTTCCATGTTTCATCATGCCGAGGTGACTTATGCCGCTAAGGTTCATTGATTTTCCGAGCTTAGCGATGTGATTCAAGTCAATATTGCCTTTTAGATAAAGGAGAACTGCTTCGTCAGGCCCGTCAACCACCATCAGCATTTCGCTGACGACCTGCTGGTTATTTTTGGCATAAAAATTCACATTCGCATCTTTATCCTTTACCACCATCAGTTCCTTGAATTCACTGAACGGAATGGAGTTCTTTACATCAGCCCCGAATCTTTCCCTGGTTTCTTTGCTTCCATTTTCTGTGGAATAAGCGATTAATTTTAATGATTCAAGTCCGCTGACTGCCTTCTGGAAATCATCAAATTCAGGGTCATCGGCGTCAATTTCTGAAAATAATTCAAACAAACCTTTCGTAATTTCAACAGATGTAAATCCTTCCTGATCGCTATACTTTGTAAAAAAATTATCTACTTTATTTTCCTGTGCATTCATGATGAATGGGAGGATCAATAATAGCAGGATCATTGAGTTCAATATTAATGTTTTCATTTTTTAAAAAATTAAAGTTTAAAACAAATAATTAAAGCGATTCCTTTGCTTTTTCAATCCCTATTTTTCTTTCTGTTCTTCAATATTTTCAAGATTTTCCAGTCCTTCTATCTGCATGGCTTTTGATAATTTGGAAATGGATTTAAGGTCAATTTCTCCCTGGATGCTGATCATCGCATTTTCTTCTGCACCGCCAACAATCATGAGCAATTCCTTAATAATTTTACCTTCTTTCATAATCATAAACTTCACATCCTGATCCTTTTTCTTTACTACCATGAGGTCCTCATATTTTCCCTTTGGAAAATTTTTTGATATTTCATCATAAAAATTAACTGTTTTGACTACAGTCCCTGAATCCTGGTCGGCAGAAATGATTTTTATGCACTTCAGGTTTTTAACCAGTTCGAGAAAACCGCTTTCATCTTCTTCGGATTCAATATCCGCAAAAAGGCTGAACATATTCTGAGTAATATAAACGGACGTAAATCCATCCATTTCAGAATATTTATCAAACAAGGCATCTGCCGGGCTCTGAGAAAAGCTTAACACCGGTACGAACATTAATGTGACAATCGCAATTTTTAAATTCATGTTTTTCATATTATTAATTTTTTGTTGTTAATATTTCTTTTGTTTTATCCAATATGGATATCTTTTTCATATTATTCATTCCGGCTTCAAAGGCTGATAAATTATTCAGTTCAGTGAGCCCGTTATTAAATTCCGAAACCCTGTTCAGTTCGGTCAATCCTGCATTCATTGTTGCAGAAACCTTAAGCAGTACTTTTCTGGTTTCAGCATAAGCCAGTTGAGGATCGTCGTATGTGTCGCTGATTGAGGAAAAGTTAATTCCAAACCTGAAATAAATTCCAAGAAGAATGATTATGCCGGCAGCCAGGGTGGTCAGAACATAAATATTTTTTTTCCTGATCCTGGATATTGGAATTATTTTTTGATCTCCAATTAATGATAAAATTTTATCGTCAAAATCATTTGAAGTAAACCGCTCATCCGTTAAAGTATAATAACCTGAAAATATTTCTTTATAATCCTGCAAATGTGCTGGAACAACCTCATTCCTAAAGAAAATCTTCAGTTGATTTTCTTCTTCGAGCGTGGTTTCCGCCCTTTCATATTTTCCAATCAGCTCCTCAATTCTTTGCAAATTCATAATTGTATGTATTTTGAAGTATTTCTTTAATCCGTTTTCTTGCCCTTGACAGGTTTACCCTGATTGTGTTCAGGTTTATATTCATTATTTCTTCAATTTCTTCAAATTCAAATCCTTCGATGTCTCTTAAATGAATAATCATTCTCTGCTGTTCGGGTAATGAATTCATGATCATTTGTATCCTGTTATAGGTATCTGTCAATTCCAGCTTTTTGTATGGAGTTGCGTGTGACACCTGTTGATGAACAATTGTCAGTTCTTCTGTTTTATAATCTTTTGATTTCATTCTGTCGAGACAAAGATTCTTTGTTATTGTCATGGCAAATGCTTCAACGCTTTTATATTCCGCCAGACTTTCGCGCCTTACCCACAACCTCAGGAAAACCTCCTGCACAATGTCCTCGGCATCAGGCATGTTTTTCATTAACCTTTTAGCAAATCTGAACAGCTTGTGCTTAAGCGGAAGAACTTCTATTTTAAACGTTTCAACTGTCATGTAGTGAGGAGACGATGAATCGGATTATTTATTACGGCAATTTTATAAAAATCTTTTTCAATGATTCAAAACACTGATTTACTTTTATTAAACAAAATTTTGAAAACTTGCATTTTTAATTATTTTTGTAAACTCTATTCTCGGTTCGTAAATTTAAGCAATTAATAATTTAAACTATTGATTTATGTTAAAAGAGCATCCTAAAGGATTACTGGTAGCGTTTTTTACTAATATGGGTGAACGCTTTGGTTTCTACACCATGATGGCAATTCTTGTTATGTTTTTACAAGCGCGTTATGGTTTAGATGCAGAATCGGCCGGCAGCTATTATTCATGGTTTTATTTTGCCATTTATGCCCTGGCGTTGGTTGGTGGTTTGATTGCCGACTGGACAAAAAAATATAAGGTCGTTATTTTGATAGGTCAGGTCATCATGTTTGCCGGTTATTGCATCATTGCTGTTCCGGGATCAGAGCTATGGGTTTCTATAAGTGCTTTGTTCGTGATTGCCTTAGGTAATGGATTATTTAAAGGGAATCTTCAGGCAGTTGTCGGACAAATGTACGATAATGATAAGTACAGAAAATTCCGTGACGGTGCTTTTATGATCTTTTACATGGGTATCAATATCGGTGCTTTTTTTGCACCCTTTGTTGCAAAATCTGTTAAAGTTTATTGGTTAAAAGCTAATGGCTATCTGGAAGACAGCAATTTACCCTCATTGTGTCATCAACTTATAAACGGCACTCTAAAAGACCCAACACAATTGCAAACATTGGCAAATAAAGCTATAATTGCCGACGGAGGTAAATCTGCAAGTGACCTTACCATATTTGCCACTGACTATATTAAAGTGTTTTCCACAGGATACAATTACGCATTTGCAATAGCTGCAGCGGCAATGATTTTATCCTTGGTGATTTATCTTGTTTTTAATAAACTGATTCCGGCCAAACAAAAAGAAGCTGTTGCTGAAACAAAAGCAGAGGTTAAACCTGCAGTTAGTATAGGCAGTAATTTAAAATCGGTTATCATTTCTGCTGTGTTAATGGTTATCACAGCAGTTGGGTTCCATATAGCTGACGGTTATACCGATATAAAAGAAATAGATTACAAATTAGGACTTGCCTTAGGTTTGTTTGTGGGATTTGTTTCCTTAATATTCCAATTATCCACCAAAGAAGAAAGACCCAGGGTTACAGCATTAAGTTTGGTTTTCATTGTGGTAATTTTCTTCTGGATGTCGTTCCACCAAAACGGACTTACTTTAACGATGTATGCACGTGATTATACCGCACAATTTGTTGGTCCATTCACGAATTTATTTTTCAACCTTGAGTCCATGTTATGTGTCATTGGAGCAATCGCCGGTTGTGCCTTATTGTTCTTTAACAAAAAGGGTATTACCAGAATAATCGGTGCAGTCATGTTTTTAGTATTTGGATTTTTGTGTTACTATTTTGCCAGCAACTATCCACCGTTAAATTCTATTTCTCCAGAAGTATTTCAGTCGTTTAATCCTTTATTCATCGTGGCATTAACACCCCTGATTATGGGGATTTTCTCATGGTTAAACAAAAAAGGCAAAGAGCCTTCTTCACCCAAGAAAATTGGTATTGGGATGTTTATTGCAGCTGCAGGATTTATTGTTGTTTTAATTTCATCTCTGGGCCTGGTTTCCCCCAAAGATCTGGATGGTGCTGCCGTGCTTGAGGACATGAGAGTATCTCCCTACTGGCTGATGAGTTCATACCTGATAATGACCATTGCTGAATTGTTCCTAAGCCCTATTGGCTTATCCTTTGTTTCAAAAGTAGCGCCTCCCCGCTTCCAGGGATTAATGCAGGGTGGCTGGTTATTAGCCACTGCAATCGGCAATAAATTTTTATTTATAGGAAGTTTAATGTGGGGAAAAATTGAGTTATACATGCTGTGGGGAATATTTATCATTTGTTGTATTCTGGCAGCTATATTTATTTTCTCCATCATGAAGCGTCTCGAAAGCGCAACGAAATAGTAAAATTTTAAACAAATTACAATAGAGGCTCTCTTAAAAGTCTTTTTCGGGTTCCACAGTCATGTTGAGCCTGTCGAAACATGATTGATTTTCAGCCCAATACACATTTCGACGGGTTTAATGTGACCACGATCTTTGACTTTTAGGACAGGCTCTTATTTTTTTCCAATGTTTTAATGAATTACCCCTGGGGACATAATAAAAGGTATAATTCCTATCCTGAATATTTTAAAAAGCTTTTCGGGGAAAGGGTTCAGAAAATAACAATAGATGCGGGATTTACATGTCCGAACCGGGATGGAACTCTTGGATTTGGAGGTTGTACATACTGCAATAATGATGCATTCAATCCTTCTTACTGCCAATCCGAAAAGCCGATCACACAACAGATTGAGGAGGGAATTGAATTTCATTTAAAGCGCTACAGGAAGGCAAATAGATACCTTGCCTATTTCCAGGCTTATTCCAATACTTATAAATCATTGGATCGTTTGGTTGAAATTTATTCTGAAGCATTAAAACATCCCAAAATAGCGGGCCTTGTCATCGGTACCCGGCCGGATTGCATTGATGATCAAAAGCTAAGTTATTTTAAAGAGCTGAGTAAAAAATACTACATTGTAATCGAGTATGGTATTGAATCATGTTATAATAAATCCCTTGAGAGAATTAACCGTCAGCATAATTTCGAAGAATCGGAACAAGCAATTATTAAAACTGCAGCATTGGGAATACTGACCGGAGCGCATATTATTTTCGGATTGCCCGGTGAAACAAGAGAAGAGATGTTTGGAGAGGCTGAAATATTATCCGGTCTGCCGATTCATACTATAAAATACCATCAGCTTCAAATTGTGAAGGATACAGCTATGGCGAATGAGTTTCTGACAAATCCATCAGTTTTCAATTTATTTTCACTTGATGAATATTTAAATTTTATTATTCGCTTCATCGAACATTTGAATCCCGGATTTATCATAGAACGGTTTACAGGCGAAGTTCCGCCGCGCTTTTTAATTGGTCCTAATTGGGGATTAATAAGAAATGACCAGGTGAACTTAATGATTGAGAAAAAGTTGGAACAATTAAATACGTGGCAGGGAAAGAAATTCGCATTTGTTCTTTAATAAATCAATTTATATATTACTTTTGCACTGCTTTTAAGCAACTTATGGTTTTAAATTATTGTCATTAAAGGAAATAAAATACTTGTACATTTTAATTAGCTTTTTTTGCTGATACTCTTGTACATTTTAAAATTAGTTTATATTTGCTGTTCAGAAAAAATGATTCAATCTTTTATTCACATTAACTAAATTAAATTATTATGAAATTTTTTACAAAATTAGGATTTGCACTTCTGGCGTTAATGATATCGTCAGGCGTGCTTTGGGCGCAATCGGCCTTGGATATAGCTCCGAAAAAAGCTCCTGTTACGATTGCCTCAGATGCATTATTTGATCTGCAGTTCGATTGGCCCGTTGGTATTGGTGGCGGAGAGGCCGGTATTGAAACCAATGGCAACTACATTTACACCAGTAAATGGAATGGAACCGGGGAATATTACAAGTATAACATGGACGGTTCGTATGTTGGGCCAATTAATGTTACCGGTGCAGGTGCCGTAAGAGATTTGGCATATAACGGTACTTATTTCTATGGTGCTGCCGCTGCAACCACTGTTTTCGAAATGGACCTGGATAATGCAGTCAAGATCAGTCAGTTTACTGCTCCTATCGCTGTCAGGGCTATTGCTTATAATGAAGACGACAATGCTTTCTATGGCAATAACTGGAGCGATAACATCACCAAGTTCAATGCTGCTGGTGCCAATCTTGGAAGTTTTCCGGTTGGACCAACCGGATCGGATTATTATGGGTTTGCCTATGACAATTACAGTCCGGGCGCTCCCTATCTGTGGGGTTATGCTCAAACAGGAACTACTTTAAACGAACTTGTTCAGATTCAATTACCCGCAGGTACTGAAACAGGAACCTATTTCGATGTTGGAACCGTAGCTGGTGTGGGTACTGGTATTGCCGGTGGCCTTTGTATTGACGATAACCTGGTTTCCGGCTTCTGGACTATCATGGGAACTTCCCAGAATGTTGACATTTGGGGTCTTGAACTTTGCCCATCTGGTCCTCCTCTTACCAATGATGTTGGAATTTCAGCCATTGTTTCACCGTCAAGCGGCATGAATTTAGGAGATGAAGTTGTCACTGTAACGGTGAAAAATTTTGGAAGTGCCGCTCAGTCCAATATTCCTATTTCATACACTATGGATGGAGGTACCCCGGTAACGGCTACCATAGCCGGTCCGCTTGCAGGCGGCACCACTGTGGATTATACTTTCCCCGGAACTGTTGATCTCTCTGCCTACGGCATTTATGATTTCGAATCCTGCACCTATCTTGCCGGTGATGAAAATGCTGCTAACGATTGCAAAACAAAATCCGTTGAAAATTCGGCGGGTGCCTATTGCGATGCATCAACTTCCACGGAGGATGAATACATCGGCAATGTACTTTTTGGTTCGATCAACAATTCCAGCGGATGGCAGGGTGGTGTATCAGATTATACTGCAATGTCAACAGAGATTGCTGCAGGTGGTTCAGAGGATATGACCATAACAAACCCGGTACCTTATGCATCGGATCTGGTCAGTGTTTGGGTTGACTGGAACATGGATTATGAATTCTCTCTCAGTGATGAGCAATATGATTTAACCAATGTAGGCGGAAGTGGTGCTTCATTTACCGGTGCTATCACAGTTCCGGCTAACCAGGCTGGCGGAGACTACAGAATGAGGATCAGGCTGATGTATAACATCGCTCCCAGTCCTTGCGGAAACATGACTTATGGTGAAGTTGAAGACTATACGATTGTTGTTCCCGGTGGAAGCAACTTTGTTTTCGAATATGATTTCGAAAACTATACAGCCGGCGGACAGGTAGCATGCCAGTTCCCGCTCGAATGGACAACCTGGAGCAACGCACCCTGCGGAGCAGAAGATGCTTATGTTTCTACCGAACAGGCTTACAGTGGAGTTAATTCCGTTGTAGTTACTGGTTCTGTTACTGACCTGGTAAAAGAATTCGACGATTATACTTCCGGACATTATAAGATAAGTTTCCAATATTATGTAGTAACCGGAAATGTAGGTTATTTCAACACATTGCAGGATTTTGCCGGTGCAAGCAGTCAGTGGGGTATGCAGGTTTACTTCGGTGCTGACAATACTGTCCTTACTCCCGGAGTGGGATGGATTGATGGAGGAGGAGCTTTGTCAGGCAGCTTTAATTTTTCCTATGATACATGGATGTTGATTGAAGTTGACGTTGATCTTAATCAGGATTGGGCTGAATTTTTAGTAAACGGAAATTTGGTGGTTGGCTGGGTATGGAGCTCCGGCGCATTTGGCACAGGTACATTAAACAAACTTGATGCTAATGATTTCTTCGCCTATACAGGTGCAACACCAGGGACATGGCCTTGCAAGTATTTCTTCGATGATTATACACTCGAAGAAGTTGTCCAGAATCTCAATCCACCGCAGAACCTTGCCGGAGTTGTTACAACTGATGATATCCAACTTGATTGGGATGCTCCCGTTGCTGGTTCAGGAACTCTTGAAGGTTACAATGTTTACCGCGACGGATCAATGCTTGATTATACCACTGCTACTACCTATGACGATAATGATCTGGAACCCGGAACCTACATTTATTATGTTACGGCTATTTACACCGAAGGTGAATCCGGGCCATCCAATGATTATACCGGAGTTATTCCCGATAACGCTCCCCCCGCCCCGACAAACCTTGTTGCATCTGATGGTGGTACCGGAGTATTGCTAACCTGGGACCCGGTTGGAGCCGGCGAATGGATCCAATGGGATGCTGGTGTGAATAATGGTAATGGTATTGGTTTAACTGCTGGTGGCTCATTCAATGTGGCTTCACATTGGGAACCTGCCGACCTTGCCGCATATAACGGATATACTTTGTCACAGGTAAGCTTCTTCCCGAATGCCGATCCTGCTGCAACCTATGTAATTAAAGTGTGGACCGGCGCTGCCGGAACGACTCTCGTTTCTACTCAAAATGTAAGCAGTTTTACTGTTGACGTATGGAATGATATCACATTATCAACCCCTGTTCTAATCAATGCTGCCACTGACTTGTGGTTTGGATATACTTGCACCCACGGTGCCAGCACTTACCCGGCCGGTTGCGATGATGGCCCTGCTGTTCAGACAAAGGGTGATATGATCTCCTTAGGTGGTGCATGGGAATCTATGTCGGCATCTTATGGTCTG
The DNA here is from genome assembly GCA_020052415.1 of Bacteroidales bacterium. Taxonomy (GTDB): domain Bacteria; phylum Bacteroidota; class Bacteroidia; order Bacteroidales; family JAADJA01; genus JAADJA01. The sequence goes on from JAGVPB010000030.1 coordinate 72,570, forward strand.
GATTACAACTGGAATCTTGCAGGATTTGTAAGTGCAAGTGATGGTAAAGGTGCTTCATTCATTCCTATGGTTGAAAATACTTTACCGGTGAATATGAATTTAACGTTGGCTTCTGCTTCGGAAAATGGCCAGGCAGGAAATCAGTCAGTTAAGTTTATTCCGAACTCAACCAAGGATTTTACATATAATGTTTACTGGGGCACAACTTTGGGAGGCCCTTACAGTATTCTTACTCCTGCTCCGATTGTTCCAACCCAGTACCTGCATACTTCGCCGGCTTACGGATGGAACTATTACGTAGTAACTACCATGAGCAACGGATTTGAATCAGATTATTCAAATGAAGCTTCAATACTTTGGACTTCAATTGAAGAATTTATTTCCGCTCAAACCGATATCTATCCTAACCCTGCTACCAATGCTGTAAATATCAGTTCTGATTTCACAATTAAATCAGTTCAGGTTTACAATCATGCCGGTCAGGTGATTGCTATCGAAATTGTTGATGCCAACAATTATCAGTTCAATACGTCAGAATTCAATTCAGGATTATATTTATTCATGATTGAAACTACTGAAGGTACAATAACAAAACGAATTATTATTGAATAATAATTTCATATATACTTCCAAAAAAGGCCGTCCGATTTTGGACGGCCTTTTTTGTTTTCCAATGTCTTATAATTATATATTCCTGCTATTATAATTTTTATACTTTTGCACGATTTTTACAAATGCATTGATTTTTCAGATTGAATGAAACAGAAATATTCAGAATATAAAAACCTTGATTTAACTCAAATAGGAAAGGTGATCAATGATTACTGGAAGGGTCACAGGACTTTTGAAAAAAGTGTGGAGCTTCGAAAAAATCACAAGCCTTACGTTTTTTATGAAGGGCCGCCTTCAGCCAATGGAACGCCGGGAATCCATCATCTGATGGCCCGCGCGATCAAGGATATTTTCTGCCGGTATAAAACCATGAAGGGATATCTTGTTGAACGGAAAGCTGGCTGGGATACCCATGGCCTGCCCATCGAAATCGGAGTTGAGAAATCACTTGGCATAACAAAAGAGGATATCGGAAAGAAAATTTCTGTTGAAGAATTTAACCTGGCTTGCCGAAAGGAAGTTTTGAAATACAAAGATCTCTGGGATGATCTTACTCTTAAAATGGGTTACTGGGTTGATCTTGATAATCCATACATCACACTTGATAACAAATATATTGAAACTGTATGGTGGTTATTAAAGCGATTGTATGACAAGGGCTTGTTATATAAGGGCTATACCATTCAACCCTATTCTCCGGCAGCAGGTACGGGGTTGAGTTCCCATGAACTGAATCTTCCCGGATGCTACAGGGATGTAAAGGACAATACAGTTGTTGCCCAGTTTAAAGTCGTCCGGGATGAAAAATCGGAATTTCTGTTTACCGATAATTTTGGTGATTTGTTTTTTCTCGCCTGGACAACTACTCCCTGGACTTTGCCTTCCAATACAGCTTTGGCTGTTGGAGCCTCCATCAATTATATAAAAGTCAAATCATATAATCCATATACCTTTCAGCCAATAACAGTCATTTTAGGAAAGGATTTACTGGAGAAATATTTTCCACAGGCAAATTCAGAACTTAATCTGGAAGAATTTGAACCCGGACAGAAAAAGATCCCCTTTAAAGTAACTTCTGAATTCAAAGGCAAATCATTTAAAGATATCCGGTTTGAACAGTTATTACCTTTTGCCCAGCCGATTGACGGCGACGCTTTCAAAGTGCTTTTAGGTGATTTTGTCACTACCGACGAAGGAACCGGGATTGTTCATATTGCACCCAGTTTCGGAGCCGACGACTTTAAAGTAGCAAAGGAAAATGGTGTCGGATCGCTGACCATGGTAAATAAACAAGGCAAATTTATTGACGAGATGGGTGAGTTTGCCGGAAGATTTGTTAAAGCTGAATATGATCCGAATTATGATCCAGAGAAGGAGGTTTCGGTGGACATTGATATCATTGTAAAGCTGAAAAAAGAAAATAAAGCCTTTAAGACTGAAAAATACGTTCATTCCTATCCCCATTGCTGGCGAACGGATAAGCCGATACTTTACTATCCCCTCGATTCATGGTTTATCAAAACCACTGCATTTAAGGACAGAATGATCGAACTAAATAATACCATCAACTGGAAACCAAAAGCCACAGGCACCGGGCGATTCGGTAACTGGCTCGAAAACCTGGTTGACTGGAACCTGTCGAGATCCCGTTTTTGGGGTGTACCCATTCCAATATGGATGACGGAAGACGGCAGCGAACAAAAGTGCCTGGGATCGGCTGAAGAACTCAGGGAAGAAATTGAAAGATCGGTTGCCGCCGGATTTATGAAATCCAATCCTCTTTCTGATTTCGTACCGGGCGATATGTCAACAGTAAATTATCACACATTTGATTTCCATAAACCTTATGTGGATGACATTATCCTTGTATCAAAGAGCGGGGAAAAGATGTATCGTGATCCTTCATTAATTGACGTATGGTTTGATTCAGGCGCCATGCCTTATGCCCAGTTCCATTATCCTTTTGAGAATAAGGATACTCTTTATGATTATTTTCCGGCTGATTTCATTGCAGAAGGTGTTGATCAAACACGCGGCTGGTTCTTTACTTTGCACGCCATTGCCACTATGGTATTCGATTCGGTGGCTTATAAAACCTGTGTTTCGAATGGACTTGTTCTCGATGCCCAGGGAAATAAAATGTCGAAACGTCTCGGCAATGCTGTTGATCCCTTTCAAACCATTGAAAAATATGGCCCCGATGCAACACGCTGGTACATGATTACCAATGCACAGCCGTGGGATAATCTCAAATTTGATGTTGCCGGGATAGAAGAAGTAAAACGCAAATTTTTTGGAACGCTTTACAACACATATTCATTTTTTGCTCTTTATGCAAATATTGACGGATTTAACTATTCGGAAATGGAAATTCCTGTTTCAAAGCGGCCTGAACTTGACCGGTGGATCATATCCGAACTGAACTCGCTGATCAGGGAGGTTGATGATTGTTATAATGATTATGAACCAACCAGAGCCGGTCGGGCGATCGCTGATTTTCTCGACCTTCATCTGAGCAACTGGTATGTAAGGTTAAGCAGGAGACGGTTCTGGAAAGGCGAATACTCCGGGGATAAAGTAGCCGCATATCAGACTTTGTACCGGTGCCTTGAAGTTATTGCCCAACTTGCCTCACCCATAGCACCATTCTTTATGGAAAAGCTATTCGTTGATTTAAACAGCATTACTTCGAGGTTACCCGCTGATTCGGTGCATCTGAGTGATTTTCCTGTGGCTGATGAATCGCTGATTGATAAAGTTCTTGAAGAAAGGATGGAACTTGCCCAAAATATTTCATCTATGGTACTTTCTCTTCGTAAGCGTACAAATATCAGGGTTCGACAGCCATTGAACAAAATTATGATACCTCTGTTAAATAGCAACTTTAAGAGTAATATCAATAATATAAAACATCTCATCCTTTCCGAGGTCAATGTTAAGGAACTTGAATTTATGGAGGATGATGGTATTTTGGTTAAAAAGTTAAAACCCAATTTTAAAACACTTGGGCCAAAGTACGGTAAGCTGATGAAGCAGATTGCTTCTGAATTATCGAAGCTGAACAATGATCAGATATTACAGTTCGAGACAAACCGAAACTGGATTTTATCCATTGAAGGACAGAATATTGAAATTGATATAGCAGATGTAGAAATAATAACTGAAGATATTCCGGGATGGCTTGTAAGCACGATGGGAAACCTGACTGTTGCGCTGGATATAACAATTACTGATGAACTGAAGTCGGAAGGCATCGCAAGAGAACTGATAAACCGAATTCAAAATATCAGAAAAGAAAAACAATTTGAGGTGACTGACAAAATAATGGTTACCCTTGAAAAAAACTCTGAATTGGAGTTGGCCGTAAGAAATAATTATAACTATATTTGCTCGGAAACTTTGGCAGCTTCACTTCGAATGACAGATCATATTCAATCAAATAATAAAATGTTAATTGAATTGACAGAAGATTTGAAAACGAATATAATAATTGAAAAACAAAATAGTTTAATGAACGTATAAAGCAATCTAAATCAACAAAATAATATGACAATGGCAAATGATGAAATGAATGTGGATTTGAAGAAAAACCGGTATTCGGATGAAGAACTGGAGGAATTTCGCCTGATCATTCTTGATAAACTTGAAAAAGCCAAAGAAGATCTGCAGATGCTTACCGATGCCTATACTCATGCCAATGAACATGATACTATTGATACATCCCCGACTTTTAAAGTTTTGGAAGAAGGTTATCAGGTATTATCGAAAGAAGAAAACAGCCGGCTTGCTGCCCGTCAGCAGAAATTTATCAATTCTCTGGAAAATGCACTCATCAGGATTGAAAATAAATCCTATGGCATTTGCCGGGTTACAGGTCAGTTGATTTCCAAAGAAAGATTAAGAAGTGTACCTCATGCAACGCTTAGCATTGATGCTAAATTAAATCAACCAGTTAAGAAATAATGAGTATATTGATCTCAATCTTTTTCTCCCTCGTTTGAAAAAATCAATTTTATTAATATTCCTGGTATTGGCAGCTGATCAGATCCTTAAATTATGGATCAAGACCAGCATGACTATCGGCCAGGAAATTTCGGTAATGGGCGACTGGTTCATCGTGCATTTTACAGAAAATGAAGGTATGGCTTTCGGGATGCGCTTTGGTGGGGATTCAGGGAAGCTGCTGCTGAGCATTTTCCGCATAATCGCTGTTATTGCCATTGGCTGGTACCTTGTGAGAATTATACGACGGAATGAAAACGCCGGCCTTATTATCAGCATGTCACTTATTTTTGCCGGGGCACTTGGTAATATTCTCGACAGTGCGTTTTATGGCCTGATCTTTAGCGAAAGCACTTTTCATCAGGTCGCTGAATTATTTCCTCCTGCCGGCGGATACAGCAGTTTTCTTCATGGGAAAGTCGTTGACATGCTTTATTTTCCTGTATTAAAAGGATTTTACCCGACGTGGTTTCCCTTTTGGGGTGGAACTGATTTTATATTTTTCAGGCCGGTCTTTAATATTGCTGATTCTTCAATTACAGTAGGAGTATTCATCCTTATCTTTTTCCAGAAAAAATTCTTTAAAAAATAAACTTCATCAAATCCGGACTTAAGGAACTTTTTTAGAAACCGGATCAGACAAACAATTCCACCAATTCTGCGAGGCGGTACGAATATCCCACTTCATTGTCGTACCATGCCACCACTTTGACTAATTTGTTCTTATCTCCCAGAACAGCCGTGAGTTGCGCGTCAAAAACTGCCGAATGCGAATTACCGATCACATCCATCGAAACGATAGGATCTTCGGTATATTCGAGAATACCTTTAAGGTAAGTTTCAGATGCTTCCTTAAATTTCAGGTTGATTTCTTCAATAGAAGTGCAATGCTTCAATGTACAGGTAAGGTCGGTGAGAGAGCCGTCAGGTACTGGAACCCGGATGCCGGCGCCACCGATATTCTTATCCAGATGAGGAAATATTTTTGTAACAGCCTTGGCAGCGCCGGTTGTTGTGGGGACAATGGAATACGCTGCTGCTCTGCCACGACGCAGATCAGTATGCGGGCCATCGAGAATATTCTGGTCACGGGTATAGGAATGGACTGTGGTGATGAAAGCTTTTTCGATTCCCCAAAATCTGTCCAGAACCATGATCAGCGGCGCTACATTGTTTGTTGTGCATGAAGAATTTGAGATGACGGTATCAGATTTATTGATGAGATGGTTATTTACACCAAGTACAATATACTGAACTCCATCACTTTCACCTCTGGCCGGTGCCGAAATGATTACTTTACCGGCTCCTGCTTTCACATGCTTCATCGCAGCATCACGGCTAACAAATTTGCCTGTGGCCTCGATAACCACATCAATACCGAGTTTCTTCCAGGGAAGATTTTCAGGATTTTCTTCCCGAAAAATCAAAATCTTTTTACCGTTTACAATCAAATGATCATGGTTTGATTCCACCACTGCGTCGAACCGCCTGTGAACCGAGTCGTATTTCAGAAGATGAGCCATGGTATAAGGCTCCATCACATCGTTAATGGCTACAATATCGAAGATTTCCTTATTATGGGCAATCCTGAAAAACATCCTGCCTATCCTTCCGAATCCGTTTATGGCTATTTTGATTTTATGCATAAATGTTAGTGTTTGTTGTTATGAGTCATTGGAGTTTTTACTTTCCAGCTATGAAGGGGATATAAGGGTATAGAGGTGTATAGGAAATATAGTTGTAATATTTGTCATGAAAGATTAATGTAAATTCTCATTTTTGTTTTTAACATAATTAATATACCCATTCAGACTGATCTTGGCCTTTTCAATTAATTCCAATCCTTCTTTGTAAATTTCCTGGTTGATATAACTGAAATCCAGGCAACTGATCAGATGATCCTTTAATTCGTACGAAGATCCCCTTGAAATCCTGTAGAACTGAATTCCCTCCTGAAAATGAAAGCGTCCATAACCCTCTGAAATATTTGCAGTACAGCTAACAGATCCTTTTCTTATCTGGACATCGAGGTTAAATTTTTCTTCCTTCGGAAGCAGGGGCAACACTTTTTTGTAAAAGAATAATTTTACAGAACGCGCATCTTTCCAACAAATCAAACTTGTAAAATCCCTGTTTTCGTTATACTTACCTTCAGGCTCGTCAAAAATATTTTCCATGCTTTAATCGTACCTGTTAAGAAATTTTTTATTGTAAATAATTTTTATCGTTGACTTTACCCTATTCCCCTTATACCCTTATTCCCCTTATTCCCCTTATCTCCCTTATTTCCCAAAACTAAAAAATTACAGAAATTTACAATTCCTTCCGGCAAAATTATTATTATTTCACTACCAGCTTAACCGGATTTATTAATTTTGGCAATCGGTCAATATTTATAATTAATTCAACCCTCAAACAGATGAAAGACTTAAAAACTTATATCGGAAATAACAGAGAAAGATTCCTTGAAGAACTTATCGGATTGATCAGGATTCCATCCATCAGTTCCCAGTCGGAACACAAGGAAGATATGAAGAAAGCAGCGGAATACTGGAAACAGACACTTCTGAAAGCCGGAGCTGATAGGGCTGAGGTAATGCCGACCGATGGCAACCCTGTTGTTTATGGTGAAAAGATGATTGATAAAAATGCCCCAACAATTTTGGTTTATGCCCACTACGATGTGATGCCTGTTGATCCTCTTGATTTATGGAAGTCATTGCCGTTTGAACCGGAGATCAGGGATGGTAAGATATATGCCCGTGGTGCCGATGATGACAAGGGTCAGTCTTTTATGCATGCAAAAGCATTCGAGTATATGGTAAAAACAGGCAACCTGCCCTGCAATGTAAAATTCATGATCGAGGGTGAGGAAGAAGTTGGCTCGGTAAGTCTGGAGAAATGGTGTGCCGAATACAAAGAAATGCTGAAAGCCGATATCATTCTTGTTTCGGATACAAGTATGATAGCCGAAGATATCCCTTCGATAACCACAGGACTCAGAGGACTGGCTTACTGGCAGGTAGAGGTTACCGGTCCGAACCGTGACCTTCATTCCGGACTTTTCGGCGGCGCTGTTGCGAACCCCATCAATGTGTTGAGCAAAATGATAGCCGGGATGACCGATGAACGCGGAAAGATCACTATCCCCGGATTTTATGATGATGTAATGGAGGTTTCGAGGAAGGAAAGAGAAATGCTTGCAAAAGCACCTTTCAATATTGAAGAATACAAGAAGGCAATTGATGTGAAAGAACTTTCGGGTGAGGAAGGTTATACCACAACCGAACGCACCGGCATTCGACCGACATTCGACGTTTGCGGAATCTGGGGCGGTTATACCGGTGAAGGAGCAAAAACCGTTTTGCCTTCAAAAGCTTATGCAAAAATTTCAACCCGGCTGGTTCCAAATCAAAACTATAAGGTGATCGAAAAGCTGTTCAAGGAATATTTTGAATCCATTGCCCCCAAATCGGTTAAAGTTGAAATAATTCCTTTACACGGAGGCCAGGGCTATGTTTGCCCGATTGATACACCGTCCTACAAGGCTGCCGAAAAAGCTTACCAAACGGTTTATGGCAAAACTCCGGTTCCTACCCGGAGCGGAGGCAGCATTCCGATCATTTCGACTTTCGAGGAGGTACTGGGAATCAAATCCATCCTGATGGGCTTCGGCCTGGAATCGGACGCCATCCACTCACCCAATGAAAACTTTCCTCTCAATCAGTTCTTCAACGGGATTGAGGCTATCCCCTATTTTTATAAGTACTTTGCGGAATTGATGAAGAAATAAAAGTTGGTTAAGATTTTAAAGAAAAAAGGATTTATACTGGATCGTAGCCGAGGCAGCCACCAAATTTGGATAAACCCAAAGGTTTTATAAACAAATTGTTGTTGAAACATTTATCTTATAGATTATAAGTACAGGGACTTATGTGCCTAAATTTGCGCTATAATAGGCTATAAATCTACTTGCTATGTCATCTCTCGCACGTACTGTACTTCTATGCATGTTTATAGCTATTACCATTTTCCCTTTACAGTCACTATTTGCTCAATCCTCGCTCACTTATGGATGGTATATCAACATCAACGGCGGGATTTCCCAATTGCATGGCGATATACAAACCAGCGACAATCCCCTGAATAAACTTAAAAATGAAACCGGCCCGGGCGGGGGAATCAAAATTGGAAAATATATTAATTCTGTATTTACCGCATATTTTCAATTTCATGGCTCTGACATGAAAGGACTGGATGAAAAAAAAGACAGGGAATTTTCCTCTGATATGCTTGAAGGCCGCCTGGGTTTGACACTGAATTTTACCAACTTATTTTTTGGCAAGAAGGAAAGACTGATCAATTTTTATGGCACAGCAGGCGCCGGAGTCGTATTCTTCAGGAGCGAGGCTTATATGATTTCGAGCGGTGAACTGATAAACGACTACGGATATTTAGGAACCACCAACAAACAAAAAACCAGCCGGGAGCGGTCATTTCTATTTCCGCTTGGCGCCGGTTTTGATATTAAATTATCGCCACAATGGTACCTTAACCTTGAAACTGCGGTGGGTATTTTTACAACAGATAAATTAGATGCTACCGAAAAAGGAGCATATAACGACGCTTATAATTTCACTTCTCTTGGATTAACTTACTATTTCAAAGAAAGAAAAAAGGGAAGAATTCCACAATCCCGTCCCTTGGAAGAAAAGCCAGTAATTGTTGCAGATCCTTATGCCAACGAATATATCAACCTTGTTCATAAATTCCCAGCCGGGATCAAATCATTCGATGAGTTTGAAATGCAAAGTGAGGTTCATAAAGGTAAGATAAATGGTTCGGGGACACTTACCCAGGTTTTACCTGTCGGATTCAACGTACTCGATACTGCCATTGCCAATGCAAAATCCGAATTTAATATGTACACCCTTCGCTTGCAATGGGATTCACTGCCGGCCGACTCTGTTTTCACAGTGAGCTATCGTGTAAAACTCGACAGGATTTTTGGAACATTGCCCCTGGCCAGCATCCTTTATCTTCAAAAAACCGGCAAGGAATACAAATTCAAAACCACGGTGGATATTATAAGATGGGAAGAGCCTGTAGCAGTTAAGGAGGTAGCAGCCGAAACCAAAAAAGAAGATTCAATCCCGGCGATCAGCATTGTGGAATACAGGATACAGGTGAGTGCATCATTTAAAACCAGGATACCTTTGCGTGAACTTGCCGGAAAGATCAGCCCGAGGGAGGAGATCAGGGAGGATTTCCAGAACAACTGGTATTCCTATACAGTAGGGTCGTTTAACAGTTATGAAGAGGCTAAGGAGTATATGCAAAAAAGAGTTGCCGAATTCGGTTTGAAAGAAGCCTATATCGTAGTATTTTATAAAGGTAAAAAACTCAAAAGCCTCGGGGAGCTGAAGCAATATGTTCCGGAGGTAACGCCCGTTCAGCCTGAAGTGAAGAAGGAAGAGTATTGTTATCGCGTACAGATCCTGGCTATGATGGGCAAAGGTGTTGACCCGGTCTCATTGAAGCAGCAATACGGGCTTGAAGAGGATGTTAATGAAGAAATTTATCATAACTGGCATAAATACACGGTTGGGCCATGTACAGCCAAACCGGCAGCATCCCTGCTTCTCAAATCGGTAAAAGCCAAAGGCGTGACAGGAGCGTTTATTGTGACCTATAAGGATGGGGAGAGGGTGATACTTGAATAATACACAAAGCTTAATTCATTAAAATTAGAAAATACACCGTTTAGAACACTAAAACTCGAGGCTGTCTCAAAAGGATTGTGATGAGGCTGTCTCAAAAGTCAAAAAGGACGGTCACATTGAGCTTGTCGAAATGTGTATCATTCTGTAAATCAATCATGTTTCGACAGGCTCAACATGACCATTGAGGTAAAAAATGACTTTTGAG
>JAGVPB010000054.1 GCA_020052415.1 Bacteroidales bacterium
AGAAGATATTGCAAATGCGTAGAATAGTTTCTAATACGACACCTCTGATTTCATTATTAAAATTGTCCAGACTTGATATTTTAAGAGAGTTGTATGGAGAAGTAAATATACCCACTGCTGTATATAATGAAATTGAAGCGGTTTTATGCTAAACACGCTGATTTAAATGTTACTGGAACAATTGGCGTTTTGATAAAGGCAAAAAGAGAAGGGATAATAAAGGAATTAAAACCGCTACTTATCGAATTGACTTCTAAAGATGTGTGGAATAGTGATAAATTGATTAGTGATATTCTATCTCAAATAGGAGAAAAATAATTTACGTTTCCTAACACATACAGTGATAGCCGAAAAGCCCTAAAACCAAAACTCTGTTCCATAGTGCCACTTGTTAATGATTGCATTGTGGTTTTCTGTTCATAAAAAAGTATAACCCTTAAATTCCGACAAATACTACTATTTGTTGTTAAATAACAACAATAAATAGCATAATTACAACTATAAGTTTTTGATTGTTTTTGGATTATGGAAATAAGCGCGAATAACTTTGCAGCATCAAAAAAATTAAATAAACAGCACTTATGTTAAATACTAAAATGATTGGCAGTAAAATTGCCGAAGCACGAAAGAAAATAAATATTTCTCAAGCCCGGCTTGCCCAGCGTCTATTTATCAGTTCACAGGCAGTCGGTAAGTGGGAGCGCGGAGAATCAATGCCGGACATCATTACTATAAACCGTCTGGCGGAAATTCTGGGTGTTGACCTTAACTATTTTTCAGAAGGCAAAGAACCTTTGGCCACTGAAATAACACCTGCTGAGTTTTCAGAAAAGCAACCGGCTGAATTTCAATCCGAAAAGCATCCCGATAGCAATCGGGAGAAAAAGCTTAGCTGGGATATGTCGCGAGGGAACTGGGTGGACGCTGACTTTTCCGGGTTGAAAAATCTGCATGAAAAATTCAGTTCCTCCAACATGCAGCGCTGCATGTTTATCGGTTCAGATTTGTCGGGACTTCTATTAAAAAGCAATAATGTTGAAAGCTGTGACTTCTCAGGTTCCGATATCAGCAGCAGCCACATTCAGAACTCCAACTTAGCCAACAATCAATTTAAGGACTGTTCACTGAAAGAAACTGAATTTTCAAGAAGCTATATCAACGGCTGCGATTTCTCAGGCGCCAATTTTAACGGAACCGAATTTTCAGAAAGTTTTATTTCCGGCTGCGATTTCACCGGCGCCGATTTTACCGGGATGGTGATTAAATCTGGTGGCTTTGCGGGAGTGGTGGTTAAATCTGATGACTGCGGGAAAAATACAATAAATGATGCAGTGTGGAACCGTACCTCTTTTATTGATTCGCATATTGCCGATATAGTTTTCGCCGGTACATTGGAGGACTGCTATTTTGAAAACTGCGCCTTTACCAGGGTGACATTCCGGAATGCAACGCTTATTAGTACTTTCTTTAAATGCAGGAGTTTGAAAAAGATAAAGTTCATTGCCTGTCGGGCAGATCGGATGACATACGAATTCCTGAAAGCGGGAAAAGCAGATTTGAGTGACATCACATTGTTAAAAACAATTAAGAGCAATCTTTAAAATCCTTATAATTTGAAAGAAGAACCTGGAACACCGATTGAGGATTAAAAAGCCCGTATAGCGCGCACCTTGTAAGGATGGTATTTAACATCGCTTGGAAAGGTCTGTGCTCCGTTGCCAAAATACCTATGCTTTGCAAATGAATTGGCCCAGGGTTCTTCAGTTGAAGTCCAGTAATCAGCGTCGGAAAAACCTCCAACAACGTCTTTTTGTAAATAAAGTAAATCCGATTCATTTTTTGACGGCAGGTACCAGTCGCCATAAATTATTCCATTTTCTGTGACCGCATAGTCAGTACACACCTTTGCAGCAAAATTACCGGTTTCGTTATCACTCATCTGTGTCGCTACAATCAGCGCCGTATTCATTGCTCCAGCTGCCAGACCATCACCGGTAGTCCCGGTATATCTGTAAACACCGTTTGACCATTGTATTCCACTGCTTTGATCCGACGTAGCAGCTATTAAGCCATGCTGTCCGTTATCGTAAATATAAAATACAATTCCGCCACCATAGGTTTCACCGATATAATGAGCTCCTGCTGAGGCGGGTGTTTCCCAGGTTGCCAGGCCGGATACATCCGAAGTCAGGACTTTACCGGGTCCGGGTGAACCTCCGGCAATTTTTACCTGCCCATTGACATCCAAAGTTGCAGCCGGGGATGTTGTTCCTATACCTACATTACCGGATGCAACTATCCTCATTTTTTCACCCGAATAGGTGTTGAAAATAATACCCCTGTTCTCATAAGATGACTGGAGAAGAAGATCATTTCCCCAGTTGGTTCTTAAAGCATCGCCAAAGAAGCCATAATTGGATAAAACGCTACCGTTGGAAACGGAAATGTTACCGTCCCAGACATCCAGCTTAGCCGAAGGATACATTGTTCCGACACCTACATTTCCCGAGCCATCAATAGCCATGGTGACGCTTCCGCCATTACGGAAATACAATGGCCATCCGCTGCACACTTCCAGGTTTAATCCACCCGAATGAATATGCTCGATCCACATGTTGTCATCCGGACCCAAATAAAGCCGGGCGGTTGCCCCTGGATACCAGTCTCCATCCGATTGTATCTGGGCGTTGCCACCCACGGTTAATTTTTTTACAGCGCTTTCGGTTCCGATCCCAATATTACCATTATCAAAAATGGACGAGGCACAGAGTGTAAGTCCATCCCATTTGGACAGGTAATTCGGCAAATTGGTTCCAACTTCCGGGTCGGTTTCGGTAATTCCTCCGGTTAAACTTTCAGCACTTCGAGCATATAATGAATATGGAACACTCAATAATTGCGTTGTACCCATGGAAAAATATCCTGTTCCCATATCCAGTTCAATTTCAAGAAACTTGTCTCCTGCTTCCCATGGAATATCAGCAAAGACTCCGGATTGTACATTTCCTCTCCCTGCATCCAGCATAATTAATCCGAATTGATTGGTAACAACAGTAAAAGTTTCCTGGTAAATTATATTGCCTGTCAAACTGAGATCATGAACGGATAATCTGAGATTTACGGACTGGTCCTGAATAACTGTTCCGGTGCTGTCGCGACATACTGCCTGGTATTTAAATCCCTGAGGTGCCTGACAGACAGAAGACTGATAAATGAACAACATGATGATCCATATTGCGATAAATTTTAACATTTTCATATTTATTTACATTTAATGATTCTACTTGTACGAACCTGTCCAATAAAGTTCAATCTTTTGAAAAATATTTATTTGAACTCTTACTTTTGAGACAGCCTCTATTAGGAAAATAGAAGAACAGGGCTTTAGCCCCAAATCAAAATTAATGTAGTTAACACAAAATTGTTTTTTGTTAATTTTTACATGACCATCTAATTGTTGTTATTTCTCAGTTTCTTTTGGATTCTTTTTGTTAAAAGTTAAAAACTTCCAACATTTTAACACTTCAGATGTTTGTATATCCGTAGTACCAAATCTTAATTTTAAACAGGATAGTTAATCCGGGTTACATGTAGCGCTGATGATTATTAATTATATCTAATAAAATAGCGAAATGTTCAACACAATTGTATTCGACATTGTTATAGGGCTGATTTTTATTTATCTGCTCTATAGTTTACTTGCCACGCTTGTCCAGGAAATCATAGCCGCCAACTTTGCCTTACGGGCGAAGATACTGGAAAGGGGAATAATCCGTATGCTTGAAGATGGCGACAACTTCAGGTTTCGGATTATGGGACTGATTTCATTATTCAGAAAAAACAGCAGCGGAAAGAGACAGGAAACTCTTTCAACAAAATTTTATGAGCATCCGCTTATCAAATTTTTGGGCGAAGATAAAGTCCACAGCATGCCGGCATACATTAAAAAAACCACCTTTTCAAAAGTCATTATAGACCTGCTTCGGGGAGAAAATGTAAAACCGGGCGATGATATCCAACCGCTGATCCAACAAGCCTTTGATATTGAAAAAACCGGGATGGGAAATGTTGCCATTGATCCTCTGACTTTAAGATTTCTTAAATCAATTTGGGTGGATGCATACGGCGATATAGAAAAGTTTAAACAATTAATTGAAGACTGGTTCGATGAAACCATGGAAAGGGTATCGGGCTGGTATAAAAAGTATATCCAGGTTATCCTGCTATTCATCGGGTTTGTAATCGCCATTGTTTTCGATGTGGATACCATTTCGATAGTTGAGAAACTCGAAAAAGATCCCAAACTTCGTGAGCAGATTGTTCAGCAGGCAGATGCCTTTATCGAAGCACATCCCAACCTTGACCAGGAACTTCAAAGAGCGAAGGCGGAGAATGCCGTATTGGTGAAAAACCTGACTGATACAGGAACAGATTCCGATTCACTCCGGGAGGCTCTTGATACCGAAAGCAAACTGGCTTATGAAAAGTTAAAGAACCGCAGTGATTCATTATTTAATGCAGCAACGAACCTCGTTAAGGAAGATTTGGGCAAAGCAAATAATTTACTGGGCAATCAGATCTGGTCATATCAGTGGAAAGGATTCATTCCCTTTTTGCAATCGCTGTTTGGCTGGTTTTTAACTGCATTGGCCATATCCCTGGGAGCGCCATTCTGGTTCGACATGCTGAACAAACTGATGAAGCTTCGCAGTTCGTCGGCATCCGCTTCGGGTAAAAAAAGTGCAAAGAAAACTGCTGAGGGGTAAGGAATGGTGGAATGATGGAATATTGGAATAATGGAATATTGGAATATTGGAGGAATGGAATATTGGAATGTTGGAAGAATGGAATATTGGAATGTTGGAATGATGGAATAATGGAATGGTGGAATAATGGAAACCTGGGAAATAGAACACGGAACTCAAAACTCAAAACTCAGAACTCGATGTGCGATTTGGGATTATGTAACAAAGGGGAAGCCGAAAACCGGATAGAGTAGGCAAAAAATTTAAATTTAAAATTATGTCAGCCGAAATAAGAAAACAAAAAAGAGAAATGCGCAGGCTTAACCGCAAAGAAAGGAAAGAAGCTTTCGGGAAATTTATTGAAGCCATCATGGTTTTTAAAGACCTTGATCTTAAAGAAAAACTACCTTACGAGTACAAATTCAAACAGGTTTGGCCAGCCGTGAAACCCACGCTGGAATTTGCCATCATCCTGAAATTTACCGGGGAAAAATTTGATATAACAGCCAGACAAATCGTGGTAACCGGCGACGTTCTCTATGGTAGCGAGGTTAGTGATGCAAACGCACTTGATTTCCTGGCTAAGCTCTCGGTTATCTGGGAAAACATTGAATCGGTACTTGAAATTGTCAAAGCAGTGACCGATGATAAAACTGATGCTGTCCTCGATAAGATCGTTGAAATAGGTGATTGGCTCTTCGAAAAGGATTAATTAAGTTAACTGGGTTAATTGAGTCATTTCGGTAATTTGGATTGATTGGGTTATTGAGGTGATTGAATTTTTGACAGGTTAAGAGATTTTTCACCGCCGGATGGCAGATCAGAATGACACATTAATCCTGTTTATCCGGAGACTGTTGGCGGCGGAGCCAACAGCCTCCCCGCTCGACCTCCAGTTTAATTGTCATTCTGAGCGAAACGCAGTGAAGCGAAGAATCTCAAACATAATATTTCATTTTAAACAGTCTCTAATAAATAAATCTTAATCTTATAATTATGAACCTTACGCTTATTCGCAAATATTCCGCTCCCGAATGCATTATTGGTGAGCTTTCAATTAATGGCACCTTCGAGTGCTTTACTCTTGAAGACATTGAACGTCCGGTAAAAAGTGCAGGAGTCACAGCCATTCCAAGAGGAAATTATGAAGTTGTGATCACTCATTCCGAAAGATTTAAAAAGCTTTTGCCTCTTTTACTCAATGTCCCCAACTTCGAGGGAGTTCGTATTCACACCGGTAATACCTCTGTTAATACAGATGGTTGTATCCTTGTAGGAAAATCGAAGACCGAAAATTCTGTCCTGCAAAGCCGTGATGCTTTTAATGTCTTATTTCCGAAACTTCAGGCTGCGGCCGGTAAAGAAAAAATATTTATAGAAATTAAAGGTAGTGAGCCTTTGAAATGGTAAATGGTTTAATCCATGATTGTTCATTTCTTAATACGACAATCCGGGATTACTCACGTGATTCAATACCATTCACATAAAGAGTAGTTTTAATAACGTTACCATGGGCATCGTATTCAAGCCATTCGCCCTCTTTATTCCCGGCAATATAGTTGCCCGAAATCTTTAACTTGCCTGTAGGAAAGTATTCTTTGTAGGGTCCATTCAGGCTGTTATTTACATAGGACTGAACCGATTGTGGATTACCGTTTGCATGGTAGCTTGTATTAATGCCATTGAACACGCCATCCTGATATTGAAATACTGCAAGCAATTTCTGGTTTTCATCATACCATTTGGATTCACCTGATTTTATGCCATTTTTATACGAGGATTCTTCCATCAATTTACCATTTTCATAATATAAGACTGCAGTACCTTCAGGCAATCCGGCCAGGTACCTTGTTTTGGATTTCATTGTGTTTGCGCCCCAATATTCATAAGTCCAGCCATCGGGAACATCTGCCTTATAATACTGCTGTTTAATTATATAACCGCTTCTGTCGAATTCAATGAACACACCCTGCTTCATTCCATTTTTATATGATTCCAGTGACGAAAGGGAACCGTTTTTGAATTCAATGGTCCATACGCCATCCTTTTTTCCATCAACAAAATAGCCTTTTTCTGTCAGGTTGCCTGTCACGATTTCCTTATAACCATCTTCCTGGCAATATGATTTAAAATCAATAAGGAGAACAATCAGGATTAAAGTTATTGAATTTAATCTTTTCATAAGAATCCGTTTTAGAATAGTTTGGACAAAAATAAATAAAAGATATGCCTGTTTCCAAACAGCGATAAAAAGAAAAAATACATATTTTTGCAGGCCTTTGATTAGCTGCGCGGATGTGGCGAAATTGGTAGACGTCCCAGACTTAGGATCTGGTGCCGAAAGGCGTGTGGGTTCGAGTCCCTCCATCCGCACGAAGTAAGGAGGGAGGGCGAGAAGTTTATCCCAATAACCGGAGGTTCGTCGGGAAGTCCCTCCATCCGCACTTAAATCTCACTTAAGGTGGGATTTTTTGTTGAGAGCGAATCACCCGTGAAATATGTATGAAAAAGGTTGTTAAAGGAGTGAAATTCAGAACTGTGAACTTAGAACACAGAACTCCAAACTTGTTTCCACTCCGAAAAATCAATTACCGTTATTGCGAACGCAGTGAAGCAATCCGTATGCTTCGTAAATCAACAGATTGCTTCAGGCTCCGCCTTCGCAATGACGTTCTGCAATACTTTTTGGAGTGGACTCAAACTTCGAACGCCGAACTTCAAACTCCGAACTCATTACTTGAATATTTATCAACCAAAACTTAACCATAAATTAACCCCTCAGCAACCGCCGCAATAATAAGGAAACCTAATTTTGGCGCAAATTTTATTGACATAATAAATTATCTGTAGTATGTTCTATTACGTGAGTTTAGGCCATTCTGTTAAGAACTTTTTTACGAATAGCATTCATATTATTATTAAAATTGTCAGATGGATGAAATGAAAACAATAACCACAAAATAAAATTTTATGAAACAACATTTACTTCAACTTTTAGTCATTATCTCATTTGTGTTCTTGTCACAAATTGTACAGGCACAAACAGGTATAAAGGGAGTTATTAAAGACTCCGATTCAAAAGAAACCCTCATCGGTGCAACTGTTGTGCTTGACGGTACGACGTACGGCGCTACCACTTCCTCTGATGGAATGTTCAGACTCGAGGCACCCGCTGGTAAGTACAAACTTAACATCAGTTATGTGGGATACGAAAAGTTAAACATGGATGTAACCATATTGCAGGGACAAGTGGCATCCGTTGGAACCATAGAACTTCAGGCGAGTGCAATCGGCCTCGCTGGTGTAAGTATTATGGCCGACAGGGCACGCGAACGTGAAACACCCGTAGCATTTTCCAATATCAATAAGAAGCAGATTTCAGAGCAATTGGGTTCGCGGGATATTCCTCAGGCCATGGATGTTACGCCCAATGTTTATGCTACTCCCCAGGGTGGCGGAGCCGGTGATGCCCGCATCAATGTCCGTGGGTTTAACCAGCGCAACGTGGCTGTAATGATTAACGGGGTTCCTATGAACGACATGGAAAATGGCTGGGTTTACTGGTCGAACTGGGATGGTGTTGGCGATGCCACTTCTTCCATTCAGCTGCAAAGGGGACTTAGCGCTGTAAATCTGGCTACGCCGTCAGTCGGCGGAACCATGAACGTGATCACGAACCCGGCTGAAAATAAAAAAGGGATAATATATAAGCAGGAATTCGGGACGGGTAACTTTATCAAATCAACGGTTTTCGGGCATACCGGCTTACTGAAAGGAAAATATGCTTTTAGCGCCGGGGGCGTTCGCAAAACAGGACAGGGAGTTATAGATAAAACATGGACCGATGCCTGGGCATACTACCTGGGTGCAAGTTGGAATGTGAACTCCAGAAATCGTCTTGAATTTTATGCTATCGGAGCGCCTCAAAGGCATGGTGAAAACAGGTATAAACAAAACATTGCAGCCTACAGCCATGATTTTGCTAAAAGTGAATTTAATTACCCCGATTCTGCATTAAGTCAGTTTCCGGAAGCTCAATCCGGCCGTTATTATAATGAGAACTGGGGTCCGGTGAGCAATAAATACGATGGAAAACAATATTGGAACGGATCCGAACACGAAAGGCATAATCCGCATTATATTAATGAAATAGAAAATTATTTTCATAAACCGCTGATCAACCTGAACTGGTTTACACAGTGGAATGAAAAAGTAACTCAATATACTGTTGCATATTATTCCGGAGGAACTGGCGGCGGTACCGGAACAAAAGGGTCAATGAAATGGGACTATTCAGGACCATCAAGATTTATAGATTTCGATGCTACTTATGCAAATAATACAATTAGTGATACGGCAAAGGGTATTCTTAGAAACAGCGTGAATAATCAATGGACGCTGGGATTGATCTCCAAACTCAACTGGAAAGTAAATGATAAGTTCCAAACCTCTTTTGGTATTGACGGCAGGACCGCTGAAATTGACCATTTCAGGGAAGTCCGCGATTTGATTGGTGGAAAGGTATTTATTGATTATGCTGATGAATTCAGTACAGATTATACCAAAGTATTTGGTGAGAAAATTGACTATCACAATACCAATACTGTCAACTGGATGGGTGGTTATGCACAGGGTGAATACAATTATAATAAAATCACAGCCTATGGTATGGCCGGTTATTCGATGATTAAGTACAATTATATCAACCATTTCAAAAAAGCCGAGAACAGCGAAGATAAGTTAACAACCAAAACGGATTGGATTGGTGGATTCCAGGTAAAGGGCGGAATGAGTTACAGGTTTACAAAGACAGTAAACGGATTTGTAAATTTAGGTTATGTTTCGAAAGTTCCGATTTTTGATGCAGTGATAGATGATATTGATGGAACAAAAGCTGAGAGCCCGAAGAATGAAAAATTTATTGCCATTGAAGGCGGGGCTCAGTATCGTTCTGAGGATGGAAAATTTTTAATTACAGGAAATTTATATTATACGATTTGGAAGGACAGGACACTCAGTAAGTATGTCTATGATTCTCTTTTTAATGAAAACATAATTTTTATACAGGGAATGGGCCAGCGGCATTATGGGTTCGAAATAGAAGGCAAATACGAGCCGTTCAAAGTTTTAGAGCTGATCATTGCCGGTTCATTAAATAATTGGGAATATATTGACGATGTTTCCGGTTCCTATAAAGATTATTCCGAGGAACTACCGGATGTGATCTATAATTATTACGTGAAAGGCCTAAAAGTAGGTGATGCCCCTCAAACCCAACTCGTAGCCGGTTTGGCTGTTAAGCCGGTAAAAGGACTCCGCGCTCAGTTGCTTGGGAAATACTATGCAAAACATTACGCGGATTGGGACCCATTCTCAAGGGATGACATTAATGATATCGGCCAGGTTTGGGAAACTCCTTCTTACCTGGTATTCGACCTCCATGCATCTTATGATTTTCCTGTTCAGGGTGATGTGGGTGTTAAATTCTTTGTTCATGTATTTAATCTTTTTGATGAAATTTATGTTCAGGATGCCCTTGATAACAGTAATTTCAACGCATATTTAGGCGATAACAATGAATATTCTCACCAGGCGCCCGCGGCAGAAGTTTATCTTGGTATTCCAAGAATTGTAAATTTTGGGGTGATCGTTAATTTGTAAAAGGACGTTTATTAAACGAAAAAGAGACTGTCTCAAAAGTCGGGAACCTGTGTCACATTGAGACTTCGTCGTAAGCTCAGTCGAACGCTTGTCGAAATGTGTATTAGGTTGAAAATCAATCATGCTTCGACAGGCTCAGTATGACTGTGGACTCCGAAAATGACTTTTGAGACAGCCTCTTTTTTAATTTATATTGTATCAGCTAATCTGCAATCTTCACATCAAATTTAATCGTACTCAAACCATTTGAACTTCCCTGGTTGACTTCTGTGATCTTAATCAATCCCCATAATTCGTCGGGATCAGTTTGAAATGCGTACACATCTCCCGCAGCAAAACCTTCGCCGGAAGGCATAAATTCACTTATATAGGTTTGGTCAATCGTTCCCTGTTGTGATATTGCCGCTATTAAAGTTGATTTGTTGGTAATTGCATTAAAAGTACTCCCGGATATGCTTGTTCTGGTGAACCGTGTTGAATTTCTTGCAGGCCAGTTTTCAACCGTAGTATATACCTGAAGTATAATATCATCATCAGGAGCCATGATCGTATGGCCATAGGTTGATCCATCAAAATAAATCCAATCAATCATTTGTGAATTGTTGGTTGCGTCCCCGAAACTATATATTTCACCGGTTGTTGCTGCAAAGGAAGCAGGCGGTGCCGAAGGATCGTAAGAACCCAAAACAATATTTGAGAATGTGAGCATATTGGGATCAGGTGGTATAGTAGTGATGGTAAGGTTGATTGTTTATTCTACTCCCCATTTTTTAGACCACGAAATTACTTTTCTTAATTGAAATTAATAATATTAGTTGTTGTTGTATTGCTGTTAATATCGGGAAATAAC
>JAGVPB010000011.1 GCA_020052415.1 Bacteroidales bacterium
CTGCTGTAAATTTTCGTCTTTTTGCTTTCATTTTTCCACTGTTAAAATTACTCTTTTTTTATCCTTAACCAGTGGTCGGAATTTTGGGGAGTATTATAGTTGTACTTAAATCATAGCTGTCCCAAACGGTACATTCAATTACTTCTGTTCCCGGGACTGGATATGTAAATGTGATAAGATCATTTGTATAGGTCGTACTGTTTATAACCGTATCCAGCATGACAAGGATCGAATTATTTTCATAGATTCTTTGAACGAACACTCTCCGCAAGGTTGTATCGGTTTGGCTCAAGGCATCAATTCCAATGCAAAATTGCTGGCCGATGGCCAATGTTGTGTCTCCGGTTATCCTTTGTTTACCGGGTTCATACTCACCACCAGAAAAATTAAGGGCAGGCGGTTGTCCACTGATATTTAAAGTAATTGAGTCTGTATAAAACTCACCCTCAATATCCGTAACCGTAAATGTTAAAACCTCTGTGCCGTTTTCAATATTCGCCTGTATAGCGAAATCGAGCAGTAAAAATTCATTTTCTGTTAGAACCGAATCTAAAATTGTTATTGACGGATTATCCCCGAGCTTGCTGGTAATTCTAAATTCCGACAAAACTTTTCCCGTGTATGTATTCGAAGTCGCCGTGAGGTTGACAATTATAATTTGCAACGGATGACATTCTAAAAAAGTAGTATCCGGTTGGGATATAGTGATTCTTGGCCTCTTATCAGGAATCGGTGGAATCTCCGCCTCCTTTTTGGAACATGATAACTGGAAAATTATAGAACCAGCTACAAATACCAATAATACTTTGCTGATTTGACTGTGTAACCTCTTGTTGTTTCTCATAATTTGGTTTTTTAATGAAACGATAAAAGTAAAAAAAAAAAGAGGAACTCAAAAAAGCTCCTCCTTTTATTTCTTAATGTTACAGTTTATTCCTGAATCTTAACATCATACTTAATCGTACTTAAGCCATTAGTTCCTCCCTGATTGACTTCTGTAATTTTAATCAATCCAAGCAATTCGGCACCTCCGGTTTTAAAAGCATAAACATCTCCGACTGCAAAACCTTCGCCTGGTGCGGGCATCAGTTCACTGATAAAGGTTTTATTCAGGGTAGTAAGGAATGGTGATATTCCGGCAATCAATGTATTTTTATCTGTAATTCCATCAAATACACTTGCAGTAATATTAGTTCTTACAAATTTTGTAGCGTTTCTGGTAGTCCAGTTCGCAATTGAAGCAAATACATCAAGAACGACATCGTCATTTGGAGCCATTACAGTATGTCCATAAGTATCTCCATCAAAATAGATCCAGTCAATTTTTTCTGAATTGGCAGCGGCATCAACAATACTGAAGGTTTCACCAGTGACCGAAGCAAATGAACTATTGGGTGCGGAAGGGTCATAAGAGCCCAATTCAATATTTGTATATGTTGACATTTCAGGGTCAGCAACCTCTGAGGTCACAGTAAATCCTATCGTAGCGCTTTTATCGTTTTTATCCCACACGGTGCAGGTGAAATCTTCCGTACCTGGAGTAGGATATGCAAAAGTAATTATATCAAGTTGAAATGTGGCACCACTGAATGTCGAGTCAAGTACGATAACCGTAGCAACATTTTCATAAACCCTCTCAATATAAACCCTCCGGAGGTCTTTGTCACCTTTGCTTGCAGAAATTCCGAAAACAAACTGCTCACCTACACTTACCGTAACATCACCGTCAACACGTTCCAGGTTAAGTGGCTGATAAATCCCACCTAAAAAGGCAATGGTCGGAGGTAATATTTCTGCTTCATCATCCTTTGAACAGGATGACAATATTAGTCCTGCAACAACCAGTAATCCTAATAAATAACTTAATTTTTTCATAGTAAATAATTTTTTTAATTTATACAAAGTTGTGATATTCTGTTCGCAAAAGTAATTAAAAACATTAAACACATTGCCGAATCGTTCATATTATTTAAAATTATCCTGCCTATTGCCGGCTTGTTGCTGGTTACTTGTTACTGGCTGCTGGTTGCTGGTTTCGGGTTCTGAGTTCTGAGTTCGTTGCCTACTGCCTACTCCCAACTGCTAACTTCTCATTGCCAACTGCTTATTGCCAACTGCTTATTGCCGACTGCCGCTGCCGCTGCCACTGCTACTGCCACTGCCACTTTTTACTTTTATCTTTTTACTTTTATCCTTTATCTTCCCTACTCAAAAGCTTTATCTTCCACCAGAGGAACAAATCGAAAAGTACCGTGATTTTCTTCCCCAAAAGTACTATCACCAGTCCTTATGATCCTTTTCATCACTTGATTATCGGATCCTACCGGAATAACAAGAAATCCACCTGGCTTAAGCTGATGTTTTAATTCAGGAGGGATAAAAGGCGCTCCCGCAGTAACTATAATTTTGTCGAAAGGAGCCTGGACCGGAAGACCTTTGTACCCATCTCCATAAATCAGCATTTTGGGATTATATCCTATAGTTGGCAAAAATAATTTGGTCCTCATATAAAGGCTTTTCTGACGCTCCACCGTATAAACCCGCGCACCAAGCTCCATCAGTACGCAGGTTTGATATCCTGAGCCTGTACCAACCTCCAGCACCTTTTCACCCTTTTTTATTTCAAGTAATTCGGTTTGAAATGCAACAGTATAAGGTTGTGAAATTGTTTGTCCGGAGCCTATCGGAAAAGGCTTATCCTCGTAAGCAAATTCAAGAAAAGATGAATCCATGAAAAGATGCCTCGGAACTGTTTCCATTGCCCTTAAAACACCTGAATCATGTATTCCTTTTGACCGGATCAGGTTCACCAGTTGCTTCCTTAAACCTTTATGCCTGTAAGTATCCTGTAACATTGCTTATTTTATTGATGCGATGGATCTGAGTTTACTAAAAAGGGTATAGGGGAAATAGGGGAAATAAGGGAAATAGTGATATTGAATATTACCAGAAAGGTATAAACAGGAATTTCCCTTATACCCTTATTTCCCTTATACCCATATACCATTATATCCCTTATACCCATCCTTGTCACGTTTTTCAACAATTTCCTTTTTCTCTTTACTCAATATAACTTTTCTTCAGCATTGTAAGAAATGAACTGATAGACGTTTATAATTGACATAATATTTCTGCGAAAATAAGCAAACACAATATACCTTTGCCAGCAATTCATTTACTAATTGCAAATTCTTTTAAGATGTTAAAAATAGGTGTTTTGGGAGCCGGTCACTTAGGTAAAATTCACATTAAATGTATCCGTGAATCAAATGAATATGAACTTTCAGGCTTTTTCGATCCTGATGAGGAGATTTCTTTAAAGGTGGAAAAAGAATTTAATCTTTACCGTTATCCCGATATCCAAACCCTGGTGAGTGATGTGGACGTGGTTGATATTGTCACCCCGACCGTTTCCCATTTTGAATGTGCTTCAATGGCTCTTAAAGGGTTTAAGCACGTTTTTATTGAAAAGCCGGTGGTGAATACGCCGGATGAAGCAAAACAGTTGATGTCCCTCGCGGATGAAGCCAAGGTTAAGATACAGGTCGGGCATGTAGAGAGGTTTAATCCGGCTTTTACTGCGGTAAAGTCTTACTTCACCCAGCCGATGTTTATTGAAACACACCGTTTGGCTCAGTTCAATCCCAGAGGTACGGATGTTCCGGTTATCCTTGATTTGATGATACATGACATTGACATAGTTTTAAGTGTAGTCAAATCCAACATCCGCAAAATACATGCGAGCGGGGTTCCGGTGGTAAGCGACACGCCCGATATAGCCAATGCCCGGCTGGAATTTGACAACGGTTGCGTTGCCAATTTAACGGCAAGCCGGATATCAATGAAAAATATGAGAAAATCAAGGTTTTTTCAAAATGATGCTTATATTTCGGTCAATTTTTTAGATAAGACAGCCGAAATATTGCGCCTCGAAAATGTTCCTGAACCTGAAAAAGCCGATCCTCTTGCCATGCTTATTGACCTTGGCAAAGGAAAAGGAACAAAGCAGATCATTTTCGAAAAGCCGGAAATTCACCCTGTTAATGCCATTAAAACCGAACTTGAAAGTTTTGCTCACGCAATCCTTCACAATAAAACCCCGATGGTTTCAATTGAAGACGGTTATGCGGCTCTCGACATCGCTTATAAGATCATGGAAAAAATGAACTTTTATAATCGTTTTTTATAATTTCGCACACAAAGTGAAATTGAAATTGAATACAGGAAAAAACTTTATTATTACTGCCTTACTGATCATTCTTTTGGTAATGGAATACTCATGCGAAAAATTTGAAGGCGGCCAGACTATTCCCTCTTATATAAGTGTTGATAGCTTTCACCTTGTTGCAAATCCGCTGCTTGAGCTTGGTGTTCCCACACAAAACATAAGCGACGTTTGGGTTTATGTGGATGACCAGATGATCGGCGCTTTTGAATTACCGGCCGAACGAATACCGGTACTTTCGGAAGGGCTGCATAAACTCACTCTGATCGCAGGAATAAAATATAATGGTATGTCTGGAACACGGGGGCCTTATCCCTTTTATGAACCGGCAATTGATACTACCTTTATGCTGATCCTTGACAGTATTGTGAAAGTCAATCCGACAATTACTTATTATAATACAACCTATGCAGCCTGGTATGAAGATTATGAGGATGGAACGATTTCACTTGAACCTTCGGAAGAAAGTGACACAATAATGGAATTATACACTTTCGATACGGTTCATCCGGTGTATGGTGATGCATGCGGAACGGCTTTCCTCGATAGCGTTCAAAATCTTCTGGAAGTAGCAACTTATCAGGAAGGAGTAAGCGGGATAGAGTTGCCGAAAACTTCCGCTCCCGTTTTTCTTGAAATGGAATACAATGTCAATTATTCGCTGGTTGTCGGATTGTTTGTAATTATTAATGAAGATGATCCGCCAATCAGGCATCCGATTGTGGTATTGAATCCTACTGACGGTGAATGGAAAAAAATCTATATAAATTTGACCCCGGCAGTAAGCTATTATTTTAACGCTGATTATTTTAATGTATTTTTCAGGGTGGACAGAACTTCCATTATTGATACGGCAATCATTAAACTGGACAATCTGAAGTTAATTGCAAATGAAGATCCCAAATGAATAAGAATTTACAGGTAGCCAAATATGTTATTGCAGATTTATTATCAGCATCTATAGCATGGATGCTGTTCTTTATTTACAGGAAATACTCCGTTAATCCTGATGTTGTAACAAACCTGAATGAAATCTTTACTGACAGGAAATTTTATTTGGGGATTGCGATCATTCCTTTTTTCTGGCTTACCCTTTATATTATCATCGGCACTTATCGGAAAATCTACAGAAAATCGAGGCTGAAAGAACTCAGCCAAACCCTCTCCATTACTTTTTTCGGTGTCATCTTTATTTTCTTTGCCATCATCCTCGACGATATCATTATTTCCTACAAATCATATTACCAGTCGTTTCTCATTTTAATTTTTCTTCACTTCGCCATTACCTATACATTCAGGTTAATTATTACCACCTCGACCATCAGAAAAATACATAATAGAATTATTGGATTTACAAGTATTATCATTGGTGGCAATGGTAATGCATTGAAGATTTTTACAGAGATAGAAAATGAAGAGAAATCGAGCGGTAATAAATTTATCGGATTTGTCAGCGCTTCGGAATCCGATTCATTTTTAATATCGGATTATCTGCCGCACCTGGGAAACATCAATGATCTTTCGAAAGTAATTACTGAGCATAAAGTCGTGGAAGTTATTATTGCTATTGAACGATCAGAACAAAAGAAAATCGAGAACATCATTACCGAACTGGAAGATAAAGATGTGGTCATTAAGATCATTCCAAATCTCCAGGATTTCTTAACCGGAGCGGTCAAAACGGGAGGCATCTGGCATGCTCCCCTCGTTCAAATTTCACCCGACCTTATGCCTGCCTGGCAAATGAGTATGAAGCGTATCATTGATATCCTTGTCTCTGTAACTGGTATTATTTTATTATTGCCATTGTATATTTTTACTGCTATCGGGGTTAAAATGTCGTCAAGGGGACCGGTGATATTTAAACAGGAGCGAATCGGTTTGCATGGCCGTCCGTTTATGATGTATAAATTCAGGTCAATGTACAATGACGCTGAAATGACCGGGCCGCAATTATCTTCGGAAACCGATAACCGTATAACGCGTTTCGGCCGGTTTATCAGGAAAGTGAGGCTGGATGAGATACCTCAATTTTTTTCGGTATTAAAAGGAAACATGTCGCTCGTAGGCCCGCGACCCGAAAGGCAGTTTTTTATTGACCAGATCATTCAGAGAGCGCCGCATTACCGGATGCTGCATAAGGTAAAACCCGGCATTACTTCATGGGGGCAGGTTAAATTCGGCTATGCATCCAATGTGGACGAAATGATCGAAAGGTTAAAATACGATATTCTTTACATCGAAAATATGTCGCTTGCAATGGATTTGAAAATTCTCATCTATACTATATTGATTGTGATACAGGGAAGAGGAAAATAAGAGGGGAGGAGCAGTGGCAGTAGGAAGTGACAGCAGCAGTAGCAGGGGCAATAAGCAGTCGGCAATAAGCAGCCAGTAACAAGTAACCAGTAACCAGTAACAAGCAACAACCAACAAGCAACTGGATAAAAGGCAGTAGGCCGTCGGCAAAAGGAACCCAGAACTCCAAACTCAGAACCCGGAACTTCGAACTCCCCCCTATTGTGCAAGTGAAAATCTCAGCTTGATTCCTCCTCTGGTATCGGACGTCCTGAACCTTGATGGCAGGAAAGGATTTCTTGTGATTTTATCGAAGAAAAGTTCCATAGTGAGTGTTTTGGAAAGCTCATAATTAATGGAAAATTTAATGGAAGTCACCTTTTCACCGGCGGAAACCTGGTTCAGATCTGAATCAATACTTCGCAGCACGGTTCTATCATTCTTTATCGAAAAATCCGCTTTGATATTAACATCGCTTTTGAAAGTTTTCCCTGTTCCTCCGCTTAATCTTGCAAATGAAATCGGCACTTCTTTGAACCTGTATCCTGCTCCGATTACATATTCTTCACTCTTAAGCTCAGTTAATTGGTTGTTTGAAAAACTCATTGACAGGTTTCTTGATTTTTTTATTTCGAATTTGGCAAGGAGGCTGTTCTGAAAGGTCACATCAAGGTTGATCAGCGGATTGAATTGCTCCGTAATTGTGACATTGGCAAAATCCAGTTCAGAATAATAATCGCCATTGTTTTTATTATATTCAGCCGGTACTGATTGTCCGTTAACGATCGTATCCTGGTAATTAACATTGGATGTATAACCGCTGATATTATAAGTGGAATGATATGCATGGTTCAGTGTTACGGTTTTAAAGATCCTTTGAAGAAAAGGTATTTTTGACAATCCGCTGTAGGATGCCTTCCAGTATGGCAATGGAATTTGCGGAAAAGGATTCAGATCAACTTTATCCGGGTTTTGACCCGAGTAGGCAGCCAAAAAGGATGGAAGCAGAACGCTTTGGGAAGTCGGTCCGTACCCGACCGGGAATCCGGTGGAATCATTCGTAGGTAAATCACGCGGATCTTCGGCTTCTATCCGTTTTGCTATATCAAGTCTGTATTGTTTTAGGTTTTCAAAATAAAGCGATTGGTCATTTTCGAGCGATCCACCAAAGGCCGTACCCCACGTAATATATGACATTGAAAACGATCCCATTTCCCTGCGGCTGCTTTCCTTAAAAGCATTTAAGGTGTCATTAAAAACAAAATACGATTGAATGTTATTAGCTTCGGTTTTGTCGAAACTGACCTCAATTTTAAAATCCTTAAAAGGTTCAAGGTTGAACCTGACATTCAGTGTTTTGTTCGATAACTGAGCAAAGGCGGTATTCAGCCTTTCATCTTTGGTCAGCCAGCCTTCATTATTAAAATAATCGGGACTGCCAGGCTGATATCCGTAAATAAACCCGAATCCCGGAGCATTTGAACTCCAGTTATTACCGAGCAGATCAGGCTTAGGCACAAATCCGGGCAGGGTAGTCCCTTTATTTTCAGAGTACTGAAAGGTGATCTTTTTTAAACTGGTCACCAATCTCATCACCGTTTCAAAACCTATTTTACCGAAATTTACTTTTGGTTTTACAACATTTGTTGAATCCTTTTCTTCCTTTGTTTCCTTTTTAACTTCTTTTTTCGCCGGTTGTTTTTTTGCCGGGGCATTGAGTTTTTTAAGAAACCCGACTTTATTGTAAAGCTTGCTGAAATCAGCATTACCATTTATGTTCCAGTTAACGTTATTCTGAATTGTATTCCCGAATTCATCCTGCATACTCACCGGCGAGGCTGTCCAGTTATATGAAACATTATACCCGGCTGTCGAAGTTACCCAATCCAGCAACGGCAGCTTATTGATGGGAATATTATAATTAAGGCCTGCTGTTTGGGCATATCTGTTTTTCGTACCGCCATGCGAAATCTCATTCCAGATTCTCTGTTGCTTATCAGCCGGTGTTATCTCTTCAAGAATTCCATCATTATTCAGGTCGCCATTTTTTTCTTCATCCCACAGTTCTTTATTAGAACCCTGAAATTCATTTATGAACGATCCGG
Source organism: Bacteroidales bacterium (assembly GCA_020052415.1). Taxonomy (GTDB): domain Bacteria; phylum Bacteroidota; class Bacteroidia; order Bacteroidales; family JAADJA01; genus JAADJA01. Next base: position 8,629 of record JAGVPB010000011.1, read on the forward strand.
CGTTTGCATTGAATGTGAAGGTCAGAGCCTGGGTAAAGTCGAATTTGAAATCATATATTCTGTTCCATGTCCATGTTTTATTATAGGTTGCATAAGTAGGAACATTGCCGTAACTTTTATTCCTTAGTTTTCGGGTGCTGTACATCCTGTTCATATCGGTTCGGAACGAGAACATTTTAGGCAGGAAATAAAAATTGAAGTCTTTAATTAACAGAAGTGATTTGTTTTTCGACAGGAAATCGTTCTTCTCAAAAGGTTTTATATTTTTCGGAACGTTATTAAAGTTGTATCCCAGTCCGCCAACATAATTTTGCTCAAGGTCGTTTTCAATGTCCACATTCCGGTGATAAATTTCAGAATATGAGTACGAAGCATTGAAGTTTTCAATATCGTAAATTTTTGATTTAGCCTGGGCGCCAACCTTGTCCTTCCTGACATTCATGAAGTTAATATTCTTTCGCTGGGTATAATCAATGGTCAGCGCTTTTATAGAATCCTGCTGTTCCTCGATATTATATGAATCTATTACCTGGTCGAGCTCAAGATCAGGATCAAGCGGATTGAATTTTGGTTTAATTCTCGACTCGGAATAGTCAAAGTGCATGGGAATTTTGATTCCGGTTTTTTCGGGAAAGAACTTACCTAATTCAAGATTGGTTGCAATGTCGAATTGTGTGTGGCCTTCAAGTTGTATTTGTGTAATTTTCTGATCAATGCTGGCAAACCAGGGTGAACTGTAGATTCCTGAAACAACTAAGTTTCCCAGATCGGCTAAGTTCGTCGAAATCCGCGCGGTAGTTGCCCATCCCGTTTGTTTGTTGAAATTTGAAAGCCGGAGTTCATTGATCCAGATTTCAGCGCATTTATTTTCCCCGTCATCTTCCTGGTTTGCTGAAGTCTTTCTTGGATTCCTTATCCCGATCATCATGGCTTTTACATCGCTGATGCTTGGCGAGCCGTAAACCGTCATCCTGTTATTTCCGTCGTAGCCATAATAGGGAGAATAAAGCTCAACGGAAGTACCCTCCTGGCGCATGGCTGTATTTCTGGCAAGTTTAAGCTGTGCAAGCTTATCAAGCTCTATATCGAAATTGTTGCCTGCAGGCCAGATGTAATCCTGCGATTGCGGATCTTCCCATTGGGTGGGGATCAGTGGAATTTCATATTCGTAGTAGTTTTCAGTGAAATCGGATCCCAGACGTATAAAAACCGTGAGATCTCCATATTTCAGAACATCATTCTCTTTAGATTTTTCAGCATGAACAAACATTTTAAGCCGCTTGAACTGCCTGAAATCAAAATCCGCCGTTTTATAAGCGCCCACAGCATCTCCATCGGCAAGCTCACATACCTTAATGACCATGGATTGTTCATTTAACTGGGTCAGGTTGGTTGTCCCGATATTAATTTCCCGCTCAATTCCGGGAGGCTCCACATAATTGATAGGTGTCCTGTCGCTGTTTTCTTCAATATTCACAGCAGATAATTCAAAAGATTTGGCATTGATCTGACTCGTTGTTAAAAATACATCGGGTTCAAGAAGATCAGAATTGGTGGGATAGCGCCTCCATTCTCCCCTCACGAGGTCGAGTGTTGCAAACCTCAGGACTACCGGCTCTGAAAAATCTTTTAAGAACATCCGCATAAACCTGATGGACTTAAAATCATAAATATTACCAACCACTTTCGATGCTTCCCTGATCGGAATTTTAAACTGGTACCATTTTACCGATCCTACGCCTCCATTTGCAAGTTGTATTCCGTTTGCTTCAGTAATATCGGTTATAAAATTTTCACCGACCTTCATGGCGTTTGGAGTAAGCTTTATTTTATATTGAAAATACCTTTCGCCCTCACTCAATGTATTGTCATTATTCAGATCTTCGGCATCAGGCTGCCTTGTATTTCCTTCATATATTCCGCCATTGTCATTTTCGGGTGAATTTCCGTCAGGGCCGTTATAATTCTTATACCTTTTTAAAATGCTGCCGTAAGATGGATCGGAATCATAATCATCACCTCTGTAACTATGAAAATTATCACTTGAAGGATCGGCGAATGCTTTGATATAAGCCTCCGTGTTTTCACCATAAGGCGGCTGTTTTAAAATATCGAGATAGTGATATGACCCTTCGTACTCCGATTCAGCACTGAAATAATTCCGTTCCACCTCATTCCTCAATCCGTCATAACCTACATCCTGATAAACACGTGCACCTGCCTCATTTGAGAATGACTGTACCAGGTCAAGTTTATTTGGAATCCTTCCCCATATTGTGTTTGCAATATCACCCTCCTCAAAATTATCTGAAATGGGTAGTCCGTGTTCAAAACTTTTACGTGAGTCCTTGAGAAGATCTTCTGAAATGTCCCCCAGGTTAATGTATAATTCACCACCGGACTGGTTCGTATTTATTGTACCCTCAGCAAACGGGTCCATTAGCCAGAATTCTATATATTCTATATTTGAAGCTTCAAAATCAGGAGTTTCAATTTCACGCATGATCCCTCCCCACCTGGTTTCCGGATCATTCAGCGATCCGTCGGGATTAATACCGGCAGAAATGTTCGCAACAGGACCGGCATCATAATTATAAGGCCCTTTTTCAGAGGGATAATATGCCAGGTTGAATACTCCTATATTGGTCGGCGTTCCGTTGGCAAGCTCTTTATTGGGAAATATTTCCTGCTCAAGCACCTGCCGGACATAATGATTGGATAGCTCATCATTTGAAACGTTATCGGGTTTCAGGTTACCATTACGATCATAAAATACACTTGGATCAACTACATACCAGGCTATTTTCCCTCTGTTAAATCCATTGTAAATCCTGTTAACAGAATCGTTTTCATAAGCCTCAGGGAACAAATCGGACTGAAACTGTGGGGTGCTTCCAAGCGTCCATGAGCTGTAACTGCGTAAATCAATTGTTGATTTGGTTCCTTCAAAGTCGTCAATGTAAGAAATACCGTCATTGCCAACAGCCCTTGAATGGCCGGGAATGAAATGTGCAAATTCTCCTTCAACCGCAACGGTAGATGGCGCGGAAGTGCTGATAAACGGCAGCTTGTCAACAAGACGTGTGATGAATCTCGATTCAGTCTGGTACCGGTAATCGAGCCCCCAGATGGTATTCGAAATAGGATCATCTCCATAATTGACTTTTTGTGTCAGCGGCCTTTCATGTAAATTAAGAACTGTACCTCCGATATGGAAATCCTTGCTGAAATCATAATCAATGTGAGCACCCATGAGCCTTTTGGTCTGAACGCTGAACATCGTATTGCTTTCCATCGAAATGTTTATGGGAGTTCCCGAATTCAGGATTCCTTCATTGATGATCCTTACTCGTCCGAGAGTGTAATCAACAGTATAATCTACGTTTTCACGCAACGGAACCCCACCGGCTGTCACGACAACGGAGCCCTGAGGAACATTTAATGCATTAAGTGAAATTTCCGATCCTGACTGCGATTTATAGTATCCTGAAATCAGGAATTTATTTTTTTCGGTAAATTGCTGGGCCCCGGTTTTTGTGAGTGTATATAGTGAATCGAAGCAATACTTATCCTGGAGGTCATCGTGACCTTCCAGTTTATCACGAAGGTACTTCCCAAAAGGTTCTATGACAGGAAAAAATATCCGGCCATTAGTGGAATTTATTGTTCCGCCTTGTGTTGCAGCATTATCAAGAAAATCAAATACTCCGTCTCCATTTGGATAAGGATTCATCTGGGCATCAAGGTTGTCAAGATTAAAAACGTGGATCAGGGGAACTCCGGTAAAAGGGCCCTCAGAAAAGTAACCCGTTGGCACTCCGGTTTCATCACCGGAATAAAGAATATTAAGTGTGAAATCATCCCTGTTCACCTGGTAGGCATTCAGCGAATAAACATTTTTCATCATCAAATCCCATAAGGGGCTCCGGATGTTCACATAAGTGCTTTTAAGTAATTTCACTATGAGCGCATTGGCTCCGGTAATCCCTTCATCAGAAAATTCACCAACCTGGAAAACTGCAGTATCGCCGCCAATTACCTGGTATTGGAAAGCTACAGCAAGGGTCTGGTCGGAATTTAATGTACTGTTTAAGGTAATAAATCCAAGCTTACTATTGAAGGTATATTCATTCGGGTTTAGTTTTCGTGCCAGTTCTATTTTCTCAAAATCCTCTCCGGGATTTAATTGCAGACCCTGCAAATAATAGTTTGCAATATTGACATCTCTTACTTTTGCAGTATCCAGGACAACATCGAACAGGTTGTTGGCACCGTTGCGGGGTAACTGAATGTTTCCCTTAGGAAGTATGATGCCGGTATTGTAAATGGTGTCGTGTTCACCGATATCGGTAAAAGCAATGAGGTTCCTGTTTTCAGTAATGGCCGCTCCGATATTGGTTACCCATACCTCAAGTTTGGTAATATTAATTCCTGAATTTATGATTGGCAAATCTTCCAGTGCCTGATCATAGTGGTTACGAAAATAGTGGGCTAAAAAAAAGTGTTTATTCTCTTCATATTCATCAATCTTTATCAGAAAGTCATTGGTTTGCGCACCGCCCTGAACCGAAATGGTGGATGTTTGGCTCTCCTGTTCCGAATATAAAGCAGTAACTGTAGTTCGTCCGAACTTTAGTTTTGACTTGATGCCGAAAAGGCTCTGGCTTCCGGTAATTAAAGTACTGTTTAATTGCAGATTGACATCACCGGCTTCTAACAATTGCAGGATTTCATCTTCTTCTCCCTGGTAGCTAAGCTTTAATTTATTTTCAAAATCAAATGTTGCCTTCGTGTTATAATTGGTGTTGAATTCAATTTTATCACCAATCTTGGCCCTGACATTCATTTGTATTACTTCCTCGAAATCAAAATTGACCTGGCTGCGTTGTTTTACATCAATAGTCGGATCATCTCTCGTGTTACCTTTTACCTGGAATATTAATTCTACATTACCCGAAGGCCTGATATCAATGGTATGGCCTCCAAAGACCCTGTCGAAGGCTTTACCTCCGATATAAAGGGACGGTATTATTCCGCTTTGGCCGGCAGAGCCAGAGGTCTTTGATCTTTCAATCCAATAATCTTTCACTGAATTTTTCAGATCGTATTCCCTGTATTCGTCGAGTGTCATATAAGTCGGGGGGCGGTAGTCAAGATTCCCGATTTTATGTTCAAGAATATACAAGCCTGTTTCAGGATCGTACTTCACATCAGACTTAAGACTTGTAGGAGGACTCAAAAACAGCGGATTGGTATTTTCATTGCCCGTATAGGGAAATGTTTCTTCTTCAGGGTGATAGGGAAGGGGTATGTGTCCTGTTGAATCTTTAGTAACGGTTGAATCTGGCGGAATTAAGAATTTATCACTGGCATGATGATTATTTGTCCTGGTTCTATAAGGCATCTCTCTTCCCCAGATAAGTGAAAGAAAAGATAATAGCAAAGTAACAAGAAAACTATATCTTACGATCCGCTCCAAATAAATAGTCTTTTCTAAAATTAGAAAACTTTGAAAACCTTTACCGAAAGCAACCGGGCAGAGTTTTTCAAAGTATCAATGTCACTACCAATAATCCGGTATTATAATATTTTAAGTGCTTCCTTAATCAAAATTTCAACTGCTAATTCCCTGTCCTGATTTTCTATTATCCTGTTTAATGCTTTTTCGGCAGCTACTTTGTTAAATCCTAATACGATTAAACCTGATAACGCTTCCATTTTATTTGTATTGTACTTTCCGATTAATATTTCATGGGGCAATTTTTCTTTTTCCAGCTTGTCTTTCAGGTCAATAATTATCCGCTGGGCTGATTTTGCCCCAATACCCTTTACCGATTGTAATATGGCTGTATTATTTTCAATAATTGCACGGTAAATTTTGTCAGGAGTAAGTGATGAAAGCATCAACATGGCAGTGCTGTTTCCTATACCGCTCACCGAGATCAGCTGCCTGAACAGATATCGTTCCTGCACTTCTGCAAATCCAAATAAAACAAATCCCACAGGTGTCGTAGCCTCGTTTTTAATGGCAAAATGTGTAAATAGCCGGGTATCTGCCCGATCTTTGATCTTCGAATAAGAATTTAATGAAATGTTAATCAAATAACCTATTCCATGGCAATCAATCACAACAAAAGCCGGGTTCTTTTCAATTAATTTCCCCTCAATATATTCGTACATCATTTAAATTTTTGAATTCAGAAGACGAAAATTCTGATTTTGGCGGCTAAAATATAAATAAAAATACATTGTATAAACAGAGTAAAAAATTATTTGTAAACATTTTATATTACAAAAAATACAGTCAAAATAGTAGGATGTTAATAAAACAAATTATTAGCTTTGCCGCTTTGTTAATTTATTCACAATTAAATTTAAAATAGATGGATACGCTTTTCACAAAGGATGCTTTTAATTATCATTCACAAGGACGGCCGGGTAAACTTGAGGTTGTTCCAACCAAGCCCTATTCGACACAACGCGATCTTTCGCTGGCTTATACACCGGGAGTAGCCGCTCCCTGCCTTGCTATAAAGGACAATATTGACGATGTTTATAAATATACTGCAAAAGGAAACCTTGTTGCTGTAATCTCAAATGGAACAGCCGTATTGGGATTGGGTGACATAGGCCCGGAAGCGGGAAAACCGGTCATGGAAGGAAAGGGCTTGCTGTTTAAGGTATTTGCCGACATAGATGTGTTCGATATTGAGGTTAACGAAAAGAACATTGATAAATTTGTCCAGACAGTTATTGCCATCGCCCCGACATTCGGAGGCATCAACCTCGAAGATATTAAAGCGCCGGAATGTTTTGAGATCGAAGACAGAATAAAAGCTGCCGTGGATATCCCGGTAATGCATGATGACCAGCACGGTACGGCTATCATAACTTCTGCCGGCTTATTAAATGCTTTGGAAATCAACGGGAAAGATATTAAGAAAATAAAAATTGTTATAAATGGAGCTGGAGCGGCAGCGGTTTCATGTACACGCCTTTATCTGAAATTAGGCGTAAATCCTGAAAATGTAGTAATGGTTGATAGTAAAGGAGTATTGAATAAAGACAGGAAAGATCTGAATGAAATTAAAAAACAATTTGCTACAGGTCGCCCGATTCATACTCTTGAGGAAGCATTGGTAGATGCCGATATGTTTTTAGGATTATCTATTGCAGGGGCATTAAAAAAAGAATGGCTGAAAAAGATGGCTCCACACCCTATAGTATTTGCACTCGCCAATCCCGTGCCTGAAATATTACCAGATGAAGCATTTTCAGTTCGCAATGACATAATAATGGCGACCGGAAGGTCAGACTATCCTAACCAGATTAACAATGTGCTTGGATTCCCGTTTATTTTCAGGGGAGCACTTGATGTCAGGGCTAAAACCATCAATGATGAAATGAAACTTGCAGCATCCTATGCCCTGGCTGAATTAGCCAAACTCCCTGTACCGGAAGAAGTCAATATAGCATTCCAGGCCCACAATCTTAAATTTGGAAAAGATTATATCATTCCCAAGCCCACTGATCCCAGGCTGATAACTCATGTGGCTCCGGCTGTTGCAAAAGCGGCCATGGAATCGGGGGTCGCACGTATTCCAATCGAAAACTGGGAAAAATACAATGAAGAATTAATAAAACGGCTTGGCTTAAGCAACCCGGTAATACGTCAGATGAAGTCCATTGCTAAAAGAGATCCCAAACGTGTAGTTTTTGCAGAAGCCGAAAACTATAAAATGCTTAAGGCTGCTGAAATTATTATGAATGAGGACCTTGCCAAACCTATCCTTCTCGGAAACAGGGAAACCATTGAAGAAATTATTAAATCCAACGAGCTGGAACTGGCAGGGGTCGAGATCATTGATCCAAAATCGAAGGAACAAAAACAAACACGGCAAAAATTTGCCGAACTTTATTGGACCAAAAGACAGCGAAAGGGAGTCACAATGACTTCAGCCCAGGACGTAATGCTTCACAGAAATTATTTTAGTCCGATGCTTGTGGAAACCGGATATGCCGATGCAATGATATCAGGGTTGACCAGAAATTATCCCGATACCTTAAGGCCTGCCATCGAAATTATTGGAAAGAAGCAAGGCGCTAAAATAGTTTCGGGTATGTACATCATCATAACCAAAGAAGGGCCGTACTTTCTTGCCGATTGCACTGTGAATAAAAATCCGACAGTGGAAGAAATGGTTGAGATTACTTTACAAACCGCCTTTGCTGTTGAACAATTCAGGATCAAACCCCGCATAGCATTTGTGTCATACTCCAATTTCGGTTCGAACGACGGCGCTATTCCTCAAAAACAAAGAGAAGCGGTTGCGATGCTTCACCGCGGCTACCCTGAGTTGATAGTTGATGGTGAAATGCAGGTAAATGTAGCGCTTAGTGAAGAAATATTAAAAGAATCATTTCCTTTCTCCAAACTAATAGGCGGAAAGGCTAACACCCTTATTTTCCCTTATCTTACTGCCGGAAATATCGCTTATAAGCTCCTTCAGTCAATGGGTAAATTTGAGGTTATCGGTCCGGTTATCAACGGACTGAGCAAATCGGTACATGTGCTGCAGATTGGAGCCAGCGTTTCAGAAATTGTTAACATGGTGATGATTGCAGTTATGGATGCACAGTGCGTTGAGAAAAGGAAAACCAATAAAGAGTGTTTCTATTGAAAGAATCAATCATTGAGTAACAAATATTATTTGAACTTTCCCATAGTGTACGTGCAGAAGAAAACCTCTTAAATTCCTGACAGACCGGTACAAAGACCTCAGGTTGGTGGCTTCCTGCAATAAGTTGATTTTTCTAATTATCAGAGATCATACGGCTATTAGATGGCCGCTCAATAAACGACTTCAACAAATTCCCGGGATTTTTAAATTTGTCGTTTAATATCATGGAAGCAATAATAAAGGGTTTGTAACCTGCTTCAATATAGGTTTGAATCCTGTATTTTTCAAAGACTTCTTTTTGAACTTCTCCTGTTTTACACGAAACCCCAGTTATGTCTGCCGGTAAACAATGCATATACAAGGCAGATCCGTTTTTTGTAAGCTTCATTAATTTATCTGTACACTCCCAGTTTGTGAATTTGGCATTGTAATTTAATCCTTCATTCTCAAGTTTTTTAAGGTCTTCGTCTTTATTCATTATTAACAGCTCTGTACGCTTTTTCATAATGTGCATGGGCGCCCAGCTCTTTGAATATACGATGTCCGCATTTCTGTAAGCCTCCTCCATTGATGCGGTGATGGTAAACAAACCCCCGGACTGTTTTGTCTGTTTTTTAGCGAGATCCGTTACTTCAGGTAATAACTCAAATCCTTCAGGATATGCTAATTGTACATCCATACCAAACCTGGTCAAAAGGCCAATGATGCCCTGAGGTACCGAAAGGGGTTTTCCATAGCTCGGCGAATAAGCCCACGTCATTGCGATCCTTTTACCCTTCAGATTCTCAAGTGAACCAAAATAGTTTTTAATATGTAATAAGTCGGACAGGCTTTGAGTTGGATGATCAACATCGCACTGCAGGTTAATAATTCCCGGTCGCTGGGGTAAAACTTTTTGCTTAAATCCATCGTCAAGAGCTTTACCAATTTCCTTCATATAATTATTACCGATTCCAAGGTATTTGTCATCCCTGATGCCTATAATTTCTGTCAGAAATGAGATCATATTTGCAGTCTCCCTGAGAGTTTCCCCGTGACTTACCTGGGATTTGGATTCATCAAAATCCTGAAGCTGTAATCCAAGAAGATTTACTGCCGATGCATAGGAAAACCTTGTTCGTGTTGACTGATCCCTGAATATTGAAACTGCAAGCCCGGAATCGAAGCAGCGGCTTGAAATGTTATTGTCCCGAAGATATTTCAGCGCTTCTGCAACCAGCAGAATCTGTTTTATTTCATCATCATTTTTCTCCCATGTCAGTAAAAAATCCTTTTGATAAAGATTGCTCCTAAGTTGAGATATTTCCGTTAAAATTTTTTGAAAATCCGTATTCATAAATTTGTTTGAAATATTATTTGGTCATAGAATATGCATAACCAGCATAAAAGGCCGAGGCAATCACGAGATCATTAATTGGTACTTTTTCGTTTGGTGCATGAGCCATTACTTCATTTCCCGGTCCAAATCCAATTGCAGGAATTCCAAAATGTCCATTGATTGTAACTCCGTTTGTTGAAAAAGTCCATTTATCCACCTTAGGTTTATTGGAGTATAATCCTTCGAAAGCTTTAACACCATATACTACCGCAGGGTTGTTTTCATTGAGCTTCCAGGTTGGATAGTATTTTTTCATTCCATATATTAAGCCGGTAAATGCCTTTTCTTCATATACCGGAATCTCAATTGCACCATCGAGCCCGGTAATAAGGGATTCTAATTCCTTAATTGCAGATTTTTCGTTTTCACCCCAGGTCAGTCGCCTGTCAATATGCAGTTGTGCAAAGTCAGCAACGGCACACAGTGAAGGACTACCGGATTTAAATTCCGTTATGGTAATAGAACCTTTCCCAAGAAAATCATCCGACCTCAGCTTTTCGTTTAACTTTTCAATTTCCAGAGCAACATGTGAAGCTGCATAAATTGCATTTTTGCCTCTTTCCGGTGCTGAGCCATGAGAAGATATTCCTCTGAAGGCTATCCGGATTTCCATCCTGCCTCTGTGACCGCGGTAAATATTTAAATTGGTTGGCTCAGTAAGAATAACAGAGTCCGGCCTTATTTTATCCTCCTCTATAATATATTTCCAGCACAGTCCGTCACAATCTTCTTCCATCACACTTCCGACAAAATAAATAGTCAAATCCCTGGCAATCCCAAGTTCTTTTAAAATACGGATAGCAGTTACCATGGAGGCAACTCCGCCTTTTTGGTCAACACTTCCTCTGCCGTGTACAAAACCATTTTCTATTTTACCTGAAAATGGTTCAAAATTCCAGTTATTGATATTGCCTGTATCCACGGTATCAATATGACCGTCAAAAGCCAGTATTGCTGGTCCCTTTCCCAATCTTCCAATCACATTGCCAAGACCATCAATAATAACATCGTCGGCACCGCATATTTCCATTTGCTTTTTTAACTCGATGGATAATGCCTCCTCTTTACAACTCAGTGATTGTATCCTGACTAATTTTGACAGGTTTTCAGCTGTGAATTCAGAATATTTTTCCGAAAGTGATTTAATTCTCCTGTAAATCTCCGCCATACATTATTATTATAAATACGAATTGAGTTTGATATTTTCATTTTACTGGCGAAAATATAAAATTTGTAAAAAGAATTTTTTTTATTTGTTGTGATGGTGAATAATAAATTAATATATTTAGCAAAAAAAAAAACGCCGAAGCTCTTTGATTTAACATGTTGATTTTAAATGTTTTTAAATGATACTTATTGGACAATAAAACAGATTTCGAAAGGTACTTACAGGGAAAAAGGAAGTAAATTTTTAGCAACAGCAATACCGGTTGACAGCGAATTTGAAGTAAATGAACGACTTAAAGCCATCAGGAAGGATTATCACGATGCGAATCATTGGTGCTATGCCTACAGGCTTGGATACAATAAACTGGTTTACAGGCTAAACGATGATGGTGAACCTTCAGGGACCGCAGGTAAACCGATTTTCGGACAGATTTTATCAAAGGACCTTACAAATATTTTGGTAGTTGTAGTTCGTTATTTCGGTGGGACAAAATTAGGGGTAAGCGGGTTAATCAATGCATATAAAACAGCAACAAAAGACGCAATTGAGCGTGCTGATTTAATTGTGAAGACGATCAATGATGTCTTTACCGTCGGATTTGAATATGCAAGCATGAATGAAGTTATGAGAATAATGAAAGAAGAGGAGGTGGTTCAACTTTCACACAATTTTGACAGCAACTGTTCAATAAAATTTTTTATCAGAAAAAGCAGGTCTGAACTTATAGTCTCGAAATTGAAAAATATTAATAAGCTAACTATAAACTATATAGACACGGTTTAACAGGTATATTGACTATAAGGCGGTAAATTTGATACAGAATAATTTTTTAATAATCAAGGGGAGAAGTACTTTTTTTTTAACTTTTTTTAGTTCATTTTTGTTCACAGTTTCCACGTATGCAAAGGTATTCCGGATATAAAAAGCGTTTGATTCTCAGAAGTTTATGTAAAAATATAATTATAAATTGCTTAAATACAATTAATTGCGAATGAAGAAAAATTGTAAAGCAGTTTGGGAGAATTGTCTTAATGTTATAAAGGATAATATCAGCGGCCAGAGTTTTAAAACCTGGTTTGAGCCAATCAAAGCTATTAAACTAAATGACAATGTATTGACCATTCAAGTCCCAAGTCAGTTTTTTTATGAATGGTTAGAGGAGCATTACATTACACTACTTAAAAAAACCATTAAAAAGGAATTAGGTTCCGATGGTCGGCTTGAGTATAGTGTAATTATGGAGAATTCATTTAACAATACACCACCCTTTACAGTGAATTTTCCGACTACCAATAGAAATGCAACCTCAAATCCATTGGTGAATATGCCCATAGACCTTAACAAAGGTTCATCCAAGGATATTCCAAATCCTTTTATCATCCCTGGTCTGAAAAAAATAAAGATCAACTCTCAACTGAACGAAAATTATTCGTTCGAAAATTTTGTCGAAGGAGACTGTAACCGCCTTGCAAGGTCAGCCGGTTTTGCTGTTGCAAGTAATCCGGGTAAAACTGCCTTTAATCCTTTGCTGATATACTCCAATGTCGGATTGGGTAAAACACATCTTGCCCATGCCATTGGATTGGAGGTCAAAACCAACTTTGCTGAAAAGACTGTCCTTTATGTCACTTCAGAACAATTTACCAACCAGTACATTGATGCTGTTAAAAATAACAGTCAGAACGATTTTGTCCATTTTTATCAGATGATTGATGTACTGATCATTGATGATGTTCAGTTCCTGATCAAAAAAGAAAAAACGCAGGAAGTATATTTCCATATTTTCAATCACCTGCATCAGAACAATAAGCAACTGATCATCACTTCGGATAAACCGCCGGTAGAAATGGAAGGGATGAATACCAGGCTTTTGTCGAGGTTTAAATGGGGGCTTTCAGCCGATCTTCAGGTGCCTGACCTTGAAACCAGGATCGCCATCATCGGGAAAAAATTGTATAAAGACGGGTTGGAGATGCCGGAGGATGTGATCGAATACCTGGCATACAGCATCACCACAAACATCAGGGAGCTTGAGGGAGCGCTTATTTCAATTCTTGCACAGTCTTCGCTGAATAAAAAAGCGATCACCCTTGAACTGGCAAAGAAGATGATTGATAAATTCGTCAAAAACACGTCGAGAGAAATATCAATAGATTATATTCAGAAAATCGTATGCGATTATTTTGGGTTGCCACTTGAGTCAATTAGTTCAAAAACAAGAAAAAGAGAAATTGTACAAGCACGGCAACTTGCCATGTATTTTTCCAAGAAACTTACTAAAGCATCTCTGGCAACCATAGGACAGCATTGCGGAAATAAGGACCATGCAACGGTTCTCCATGCGTGCAGGACAGTTAATAATTTGATGGATACAGACAAGCAGTTCAGGAATTACGTAGAGGAATTGGATAAAAAAATATCCCTGTAAGAGATAAAGCAATTCAAGGAAATTCTTTTCAGGTTAATTCGTGAATGCTGCGAAATAAATGATTGAATAATAAAATAAATACTATGCCTGAAAATAACATTTTATTTCTATGCTATGCCAATATGTGCCTTTCACCTTTGGCTGAAGGTTTGTTAAATCGCATTTTAAATGAAAGAAATCTTCAGGCAAATGTGGATTCGGCCGGTTTTGAAGCCTATCATATTAACGAATCTCCCGATAAAAGTGCGATTAGTAAAGGTCTTGAGCACGGAATTGACATTTCTGCAAAAAAAGTCAGATTGTTCAACAGGACCGATTTTAAAAAATTTGACAGGATTTTTGTCATGGATGATCATGCTTTCAGAAATGCCATGGATTTTGCAAAAACCGATAACGAAAGAAATAAAATTGAGTATTTAATGAATGTGATCCATCCGGGATTGAATGAATCTGTCCCTGATCCCTTCTATAGCAGGCTGGAAGCCGGAAATAAAACATTTCAGATACTCGAAGAAGCATGTGAAAGAATTGCGGATTCCATCATTTGATATACATTTCATCAAAATAATCCCGATCTTCAAAATTGAAAAATCCACCCGATCTCAACACGATAATTCAGGCTGCCAATAGAATTAAATCGTTTGTTCATCGTACTCCTGTTCTCTCCTCCGAGAAAATAAATGAAATCGCCGGGGCAAATTTAGTTTTCAAATGTGAGAATTTCCAGAAAGCAGGAGCATTTAAATCGAGAGGGGCTGTAAACGCTGTATTTTCTTTACCAGAAAGAGAAATCGTTAAAGGTGTTTGCACTCATTCATCGGGTAATCATGCGGCGGCACTTTCAAGGGCGGCAAAACTAAGAAATGCAGGGGCCTATATCGTCATGCCCGAAAATTCTTCAAAAGTGAAGATTGCGGCTGTGAAAAACTATGGCGGGATTATAACTTTTTGTGAACCCACACTGGCATCCAGAGAATCAACTTTGGAAAAAATAAAGACGCAAACCTGTGCTATTGAGATTCATCCTTATAATAATTACAATATTATTGCAGGACAGGCAACTGCAACTCTTGAGTTGATTGAAGATGCGGGACCTCTGGATATGATCATAGCTCCGGTCGGTGGGGGTGGATTGCTAAGTGGCACTTCGCTTGCCACGTATTATCTTTCACCCGGAACCCGGGTTGTTGCGGCAGAGCCTTCAGGAGCTGATGATGCATATCGCTCATATTATTGCAAGCAGTTGTTCCCATCAACAAATCCCAAAACTATTGCTGACGGATTACTTACCTCTCTCGGAAGTCTTACATATCCCATCATTCTTGATCATGTACATAGAATTATTACTGTAAGCGAAGAAGGAATTATAAGTGCAATGCGTCTGATCTGGGAAAGAATGAAAATCATTATTGAACCTTCCTCGGCAGTTCCTTTCGCTGCCATACTTGAAAATAAAGCGGACTTCTCAGGAAAAAAGATAGGGATAATTCTCTCAGGTGGCAACATAGACCTTGATAAGATCCCATGGATCAAGTAACAGATAACCATCAACAAACCATTCAGCCATGAATTACGGGAAAATTTTTTTAATTCCTACTTTTCTTTCTCCGTCAGCATCATCTCAGCATTTGCCTGATTACAGCATTAATAAAATTCTGGAACTTGAAGAATTTATCGTTGAGGAATTAAAGACAGCAAGAAGGTTTCTAAAAAAGGTTGGATATAAAAGAGAATTTGATGAGGTTATTTTTCATGAACTTAATGAACATACGGATCCCGCAAACTTAAAGGAGTTTATCAAAGGAGCCTTGCTTGGCAGGGAATTAGGTTTAATTTCTGAAGCAGGTGTTCCTTGTATTGCCGACCCCGGCTCCGACCTTGTAATGCTGGCGCATCAATCCGGGATCAGGGTTATCCCGCTGGCAGGCCCGGGCTCAATTTATCTCGGGCTAATGGCATCGGGCTTGAACGGGCAGAAATTTACATTTCACGGCTACCTCCCTGTAGATAAAAAATTAAGAAAACAGTCGTTGATAGAAATTGAAAAGAAGATCAGAGCCCGTCACTATACCCAGATTTTTATCGAAACTCCTTACAGGAATTTACAACTTTACGAAGCAATCCTGAATACCTGTTCTCCGGAATTAATGTTATGCATAGCCTGTGATATTACTTCGGAGAACGAATTCATTAAAACAATGTCTCTGGCTGATTGGAAAAAGGAAGCACCGGATATACATAAAAGGCCTGTTGTCTTTCTTATGAATATATAATTATAGAAGCCAACGGTGCCTGTATGATATTTCATGAAGAAACAAACAAAGCATTCACCTCATCATATCAGGGAATAATAAGTTTCCTTCCGACCTGAAGAATGGTGGTTTTGGAAATATTATTCAATTGGCAAAGCATATCAATTGAAGTGTTATATAGTTTTGCAATTTTAGATAGAGTATCTCCTTTAATTATTGTATGAAAATCACTGCCATCACCCTCCACCAAGTGTTTTCCGGTATTGCCGGTTTTTATTCCGAAAAGCTGGTTGCAAATCTTTAATGAATCAGAAGTAAGGCATTTTTGTTCACAATTTACAATTGTTAGTGGATCAAATGTGCGATCCCTGAATCGTGTTTCGAAATGCAAATGCGGGCCGGTTGCTCTTCCGGTCGCTCCTACAAGACCAACTATTTCTCCAGCTTTCACGTCATCATCCATACATGCCAAAATTTTGGAAAGATGAGAATAATAGGTTTCCAGTCCGTTATAATGCCGGATGATCACAAGGTTTCCATAACCGTTTCCGATATTGGCTGCAAATCTGACACGCCCATCGAATGCAGCTCTGATAGAATCGCCCGGATTTGCCTTCAGGTCAAGTCCGGTATGATAACTGCTGAATCCGCGAAGCATTTTAAATGTATCTAAAGGGAAAATAAAATTGCTGTTGTTTTCATTAAGGTTTACAACCAATTCCCCTATCGGTTTATTCCTGTCCGATGGGTAAGAATGAATTTCCTTCGTAACCCAGTTTTTTGAAAATAACGTATCGTAAGCAAGCGATTTCTGGTATTCGTTGAGAAATGCCCATTTTTTACCGGAAAGTAATACCACAGATCTTCCATCCAGTTCAATTGTATCAATAATTTTATTTGGCATGGTTTGACCGGATAATGATTTAATTCCGGAAAACAAAAGGAGAAACAAACAAAATCGAACGGCCATCAGCATCAGCTTTATTTTATTTTTAAAATAACCCGACGTAAATGTTTAGCAGGTATTTAATAGACAAGGAACGAGTCCGGGCAAATATTATTCTTTATACCGGAATAAAATACCTTATATTGAAGAACTCATTTATTCGCGGAGAGAGAGGGATTCGAACCCCCGGAGGTGTTACCCTCAACGGTTTTCAAGACCGCCGCAATCGACCACTCTGCCATCTCTCCGGGGCAAAAATACAATTATTTTCTTTTTAGCAAGGAAAAATTACCAATGCTATACGTTATCTTTGAAAACACAATCAAATTTGGAGTTTGATCCGAAGAAGATTTAAATATACTGGATTTTTAATTGACGAAATTATGATTGATACGAGCGAATGGCCTGATAGAATTTATTTTGTGGTTTTAAACCAAAGTACATCTGTCAAAGTCATTTTAATGCATTAATTCAGTAAGATAGAACAGGTTTCATTATAAGTTCATCACGAAAATTTAATCTTCAAAGAGTTGTATTTGTTTTCGGGAAAATGCTTTATTAAAAAAAACTGTAACGATGTCAACAGGACTAATGCAACTTTTCTGTATTATTTATAATCTTTTGGTAGGCAAACAATCCAATTTAATACTTTTGCGAACACATAGTGGAATTATCAAAATAGATGAAGTTTAACAGGAGAATCGTATTATTAATAATATTAATTCTTGCGACGATAGGTGTATTCCTTCCAATCAAGGTGAATTATAGTTTTGAAGCAACAGCTTTGGTTTATTCTACCAGAGAGTGGAATCTTAAGAGGGGACAGGATGATAGTTATATCAGTGAATTACAAGATAATGAAACTAACGTCATGAGCAATCTTATGAGTTATAAGTTTGAACGTGGAGATGTAGCCGAGGTTAATATTTGTAAAAACCATGTTTCGGGAGATTATATCACTACCAAAGACACGGTAGCTGTTATTCATTCTTATTTTATTGATAATGAAATCATCCGGCTTAAAAATTTGAAGCAAATTGAAGAAGCAGCACTTGACGTAACGATTACCGGAGAAAAGCAAACGCTTATTGAGCAGGGCAGGCAGCAACTTGAATTTGCCGGGCAACAGCTTGATCTGGCTCAAAAAAGTTATGAGAGGCAGCAAAAGTTATATAACGACAGCATTATTTCGCTTTCAGAGTTCGAGATTTATGAAAACCAGTTCAACCTGGCAAAGATCAATGTTGAGATAACTGATAAAGCTTTATTGTCGCTCGAAACAGGAGCCAAATCTGAGGAGATTGATTATATCAAAAAGAAAATTGAATCTTACGAGCGTGAAATTGAAACGCTTGAAAAAATGAAAGATCAGTATTATATTCAATCTCCGGTTGACGGTATAATTAGTTTTAATAAGATTCTCGATGGAATAATGACAGTGAGCGACACCAGCAGGTACATACTTAAAATTCCTGTTAAAATATTTAACATCCAATATCTTGACCGGATAAGCAGTATTAAATTTTCTATTCCGGGAAGTGTTGAGAAAACAGATGCTTCGTTTGTTGGCATTGATGAAAATATTAATTTAAATTTGACAACAAATCAACAGCTTATTATTGCAAAAGCATTAATAAACCATGGCATAAAGGGAATTTATCCGGGCATGGCTGTCAGTTGCCAGGTTTACTGTGACAGAATAACAATTCTGGACTTTTTACGTAGGGGAATACATCTGAAGTTCTGATAAATGAGGTATGAATATAAATATGTTGTCAGAAAAAGCGACCTTGAACAGTTGCGGAGTTCGATATTGCCTTTTGTAACTTTGGATAAATTTGCTGATGTTGATGACAAGCATCATTATACAGTAAGGTCAATATATTTCGACACACCGAGGTTTGACTACTATTATGAAAAAATTGAGGGCATTAAGAACCGGAAGAAGATCAGATTACGCGGTTATGATAAGGAAGATGGAAATAATATTGTATTTTTCGAGATAAAAAGAAAATATGATATTCCGATTGTAAAATACAGGGCGCCGGTAAAATTTGCAGATGCCCTGGATATGTTCAGAAGCAGGAACATCAACGGCCAGATCATTTCAAACGAATTATTTCCTAAGGGAAATGAAAACTCTATCCGTTTTTTCTACCAGGTATTTAGTAAAAATTTAAGACCTGTCGTGTTAATTGTTTATGAAAGGGAAGCCTACCAGGCGAAATTCGATGAAAGCGTCAGGATCACTTTTGACAAGAATATGCGAAGCAAAGGCTATCCTTCAATCAATGATTTATTTGAGGAAGAAAAATTGTCTCCTGCTTTGGCAGGTCGTTTTATTCTTGAAGTAAAATTCAATGATCATTTTCCTGCCTGGCTTAATCCGGTAATTGCAAATTTTTCCCTGAGAAAGCAGTCGGCCTCAAAATATGTAATTGCCATGGATTCAAGTCGTGTTATTTGTCATTTAACAAAGTCAACCGTTTATACCAAGTCAAATTTTCCTATGTTCTGAATTGAATAATAATTAACTATGTTTGATCAATTCCAAAGCCTTGAGCTTTTTCCGGTAACTGTAATGGATGTAATGACAAATCTGATCGTTGCATTAATGTGCGGTCTTATCATTGCGATTGTTTACCGCTTTATATACAAAGGTCCCAGTTATTCGGTATCCTATGTGAATTCGCTGGTTCTGTTAACCTTAATAACATCTGTGGTCATTCTGGTCATCGGAAATAATCTTGCAAGGGCTTTTGGCCTGGTAGGAGCCATGTCAATTATTCGCTTCCGTACTGCAGTCCGTGATGTTCAGGATATTGTCTTCATTTTCTTTGCTTTATCAATTGGAATGGCAGCAGGTGTAGGTTTACACATGATTGCGCTTTCCGGAACGCTGCTCATAAGTATTATTGCAATTATTCTGGTGACCTTTAAATTCGGGGCTCCGAGGAAAAGGGAATACCTTGTTCAACTTACTTATATTTCAAATCCCGAAAATGAATCAAAGCTTGAAGGAATTCTTAAGAAACACTGCCGTAAACTAAGGTTGGTTAATATGAAAACCATCAGTGAAGACAGGATTGAAGGGTTTTATCAGGTTACATATAAAAACAAAGACAAAAGCGGCGAATTGCTACGCGACCTGACCAGCTTTGACCAGGTAATAAATGTAAATTTGTTTTTTGATGAAGATGATTCCGACGTATCTACATAATGGCGCAGATTCCATAATAAAGTTGATGGTAAATGATCATGACAAAAAAAGCATGTAAAAATAAAATATCAAAAAAACAATCCGTTCCTGTATTCCATTGCAGAAAATGTGGGATTAAAGCCAGCGAAGTAAAATTCCTGTGCAAACCGGAAAAATTATAATCGTTAATGAAAGCAATGATTTTTTCTGCCGGACTGGGAACCCGGTTATCACCTGTTACCCGAAGCACACCAAAAGCCCTTGCGAAAATCAATGGAATTCATTTGCTTGAAATTGTCATTAAAAAACTTGTTCGTTTTGGTTATGACGACCTGATCATCAATGTTCATCATTTTGCCGATGAAATCGAAGCATTTATCACAAGCAAAAGGAAGTTTGGGGTTAACATATCCTTTTCCGATGAACGTGCACAATTGCTTGATACCGGAGGCGGTTTGAAACATGCATCCTGGTTTTTTAATGATTCAAAACCTTTCATTGTCCATAATGTGGATATACTATCAAATATTGATTTAAAATCGCTGATGGATCATCATCTTCGTTCCAAAGCACTTGCTACACTTGCTGTTCGCACGCGAAATACCTCCAGGCTTCTTTTTTTTAACAAGGATAACCTTCTTTGCGGTTGGGAAAATATTAAAACCGGCGAAAGAAAAAATGTTTATGAAAACTCAACAGGTATGCCTTATGCCTTCAGCGGGATACAAGTAATTGATCCTTCTGTTTTCCAATTAATTGATGACGTTGGAATGTTCGGGATTATTGATGTTTACCTTCGTCTTGCAAAAAATCACCGTATCGGAGCTTATGTTCATGACAAGGACATTTGGCTTGATGTTGGAAATCCTGAAAATCTGAAGGATGCAGAGAAATTACTCGGTAAAATTTTATGATTTTATTTTCCTGACCGGCAGGTTCGCCGATTTTCATTACTTTAGTGCGCAGTCTTTAATCATCAATGTTTTTCTGAAATTATGCAGGCATTTCTCGATAAAACGGCTGAGTATATTATTGATACATGGGGTGATGAATTGGGTAAACTGTGTATTGTTTTACCTAACCGGAGGGCCGGCTTATTCCTGAAAAGGTACCTGGGAAAACACGCTTCCAAAACAATTTGGTCACCGTCAATCTTTTCGATCGAGGATTTTATTACGACATTATCCGGATTGAAAGTGATTGATCCCGTTTACCTGCAATTTGAGCTGTATAAGGTTTATAGGGAAATAGAGGGACAAAATGCAAAGGAATATGGTGAATTCCTGAAGTGGGGGCGCATTTTGCTGAACGATTTTAACGAAATTGACAAGTACCTTTTGGATTCACAGAAACTCTTTGAATTTCTGAACGATGTGCAGGCCATAGCTTTATGGAATCCTGATAACCGTGCTCTAACTCCCTTTGAATTAAATTATCTGCGTTTCTACAACTCATTGAAAGTATATTACGACCGTCTTACTAAAATTCTTCTTGATAAGCGTCAGGTTTATCTTGGACTGGCCTATAGAAAAGTTGCCGATGACATTGAAAATCATACATCGAAAATGCCATGGAAGAAAATAATATTCGTGGGGTTTAATGCTCTTACTGCTGCTGAAAAGAAGATCATTTTTACACTGGAGAAGTTAAATATAGCAGCATTGATCTGGGATGCAGATCGCTATTACATAGATGATGAGATTCAGGAGGCCGGACGGTTCATCAGAAATTATTCCGCGAAAACGGATCAAAAAAACTTCAGTTGGATGGATGACAACTTCTCAGAAGGTGAGCAGGAGATAAATGTAATCGGAGTTCCTCAAAATGTTCTGCAGGCTAAGGCTGCCGGACAAATTTTAAGTGAAGTTTCCGTTATTGATCAGGCAATGAAACACACTGCAGTTGTAATGAATGATGAATCGCTCCTTGAACCTCTTTTGAATTCAATGCCGGAGAAAATTGGTTCATTTAACCTGACTATGGGCTTGTCGCTGAGGAATACCCCTTTATTTCAGCTTATCAACTCAATTTTTAATCTGCAGATCAACATTTTAAAATTTGATTACGGAGG
Source organism: Bacteroidales bacterium (assembly GCA_020052415.1). GTDB lineage: Bacteria > Bacteroidota > Bacteroidia > Bacteroidales > JAADJA01 > JAADJA01. The sequence goes on from JAGVPB010000011.1 coordinate 30,752, forward strand.
TGCGCGATCTTCGAAAATCTACTTCCGTGATTTGCTGAAGGTAATTGAACATCCATATTTCAGGATTACTTCGGAGCATGAAGATATTTCGGTATTAACTGATAAAATCAGGACTTCCAATAAAGTCTTTTTTAGTTTTAGTGATTTAAAAAGGGACATTATTATTCAAGAAAGCGAGTCAGCCGGATTACTGGAAGATGTATTCAAATCCTGGATGAATAATCCGGAAATCGCGATAACCTGTATTCTCAGGCTTATAAATGATCTTAAAAATAAATTTTCTGTTAAAAATTCTGATCCGAATACAGTTAATAACAGTCCATCACTTGAACTTGAATACCTCTTTTATTTTTCCGGAGTTTTTCAACGGTTAAGGTCATTGTTAAAGGAATATCCATATATTGAAAATATTCAAACGCTGAAAGATTTGTTTTTGCAGCTTTCCGGTTCAGTAAATATTCCTTTTTACGGTGAACCGTTAAAAGGGCTTCAAATTATGGGTATGCTTGAAACACAGGCGCTGGATTTTGAGAATCTGGTTATGCTTTCGGTAAATGAAGATTTTATCCCTTCCGGAAAATCAGGTAGCTCGTTCATTCCTTTTGAAATCCGTTGCAGATTTTCTCTGCCTACCTATAAGGAAAGAAATGCCGTGTTTGCCTATCATTTCTACCGTTTATTGCAACGGACAAAAAAGGCTTACCTGTTATACAATACTGAGCCGGGTGATTTGGGAGGAGGGGAGAAGAGCCGATTCATTACGCAGTTAATTTATGAATTACCAAAATATAATAAAAAGATCAGAATTAAAGAAAGCATATTATCGGTTACACTTGTGAATGACAAAATTAATGACACCATAACCATCAGCAAAAATCAAAGCATTCAAAGGAAATTAAATGAATTGGCAGTGATTGGTTTGTCTGCGAGTGCAATAAATACATGGCGAAATTGTTCACTTCAGTTTTATTTTAAGTATGTAGTTGGATTGGAGGAAACGGAAGATATAGAAGAGACCATTGAAGCCGGAACATTGGGAACAGTGGTCCATGAGGTTCTTGAAGCTTTTTACGGGCCATTGAAAAATAAATTTCTGAAAAGAGATGATATCGAGCGGATGAAACCCTATGTGGACACTTATACCAGGGATGCTTTCAGAAAAAATTATAAAGATGGAGATATTGATTTTGGTAAGAATTTGCTTGTTGTTAAAGTAGTCTGTGAGTTTATTAATAATTTTCTGGAAAAAGAGTCAGGATTTCTTACGAAGACCGGACAACAACCCATTATTCTTGAAATTGAGGAAAGTTTTGAAACAACCGCAAATATCAAAGTTGGAGATGTTAAAACGCAAATAAATCTCAGGGGGTTCATTGACAGGATTGACAAAACAAATGACAAAATTCGGATTATTGATTATAAAACAGGCAAAGTTGAACAACGCGATCTTAAGATAAATGCCTGGGAGGATTTAGCATCCGAATCCAAACTCAGTAAATGCTTTCAATTGTTATTTTATTCTTACCTCTACCATAGAAGCAGGAAAACCAATCTTAATTTAATAGAACCAGGAATAATTTCCTTCAGGAATTTAAGCCATGGATTTTTAAAAATAGTTCTGCCTGATGATGAGGAGTTTTCGGAAATCACAATAATCAAATTCGAGAGTATTCTTCAATCAATTCTCAGGGATATTTTTGATCCGGTAATTCCGTTTGTCCAGACCGTGGAAAAAGAAAACTGTCGCTATTGTTCATTCCTGTCGGTTTGTAACCGAAACTGATCCATTTTGTTTAAAAATTATTTATTAATTTCGGTGTCGCATTCAACTGATTAGGCTGAACTCTTCAATAATTTGAGCGTTTATTAATTATGCCGAACAAATTAAAGCCGGAATATAAATTTTTCGATGATCCTCTAAGGTTCTATGATGCCATGCTCAGCGATATTGAAGATGCAAAACAGTATATTTATCTTGAAACCTACAGGTTCAACAACGATTCCATAGGTATTAAATTCCGTGATGCGCTTACCCGCAAAAGCCGGGAAAAGATCGAGATCAAGCTGCTGGTTGATTCCTGGGGGACTTCATTACCGGCCGGCTTTTTTAGTGATATCCAGCATAATGGCGGAGAGATCAGGCGTTTTCTGAAAATAAAATTTTTCTGGGATTTTTTTACCAGAAACCACCGCAGAAATCACCGTAAACTTCTGATCATAGATGATATAATAACATACATAGGATCAGCGAATCTGACGGCGTATTCACTTAACTGGAGGGAGTCGGTGCTGAGGATAAGATCGAATATCGCTGTGCCATTTAAAAAAGTATTTCTTCAGCATTATAATATTTACAATAAGTATGTTTTCGAGAAGCTCATCAACATCAGAAAAATTAAACATGAAGGTTGTGAAATTCTCAGGGATGTGCCATCACTTACCAAACAACGGATCAGGAAACGCTATATAGAGATTATAAAAAATGCCAGCAGGGAAGTTATCATCGAAACCCCTTATTTCCTTCCAAGTTTTTTTGTTCGTAAGGCGCTGTCGGAAGCAGCAAAACGGGGGGTTGATGTCATCGTCATTATGCCAAAACATTCTGATGTTGGTCTGATAGATGTGTTGAGAACCCGTTTTCTTGGACCCCTTCATAAGAATGGGATCAGACTTCTCTTTTATTCTCCAGGTAACCTTCATGCAAAGATCCTTTTATCCGACAGGGAAATCTTCGCGCTCGGTTCACCCAATTTTGATTACAGGAGTTTCAGATTTCAGCATGAAATTGTCCTTGTCAGCCGCGACAGAAATGCGATTGATCAGCTGGGGATTCATATCACTGAGACATTTAAAAACAGCGAGGAATTCAATTACAAGCTTTGGCATAATCGTTCAACAATCCAGAAGTTTTTCGAATGGATATTACTGCCATTCAGGCATCTTTTGTAAGTTTATTCAGTTTATCAAACATTTCGGGCAATTTCCTGATCAGGGCAAGTTCTCTCCATTTCTTCCTGGCTTCTTCTGCAGGAGCACCGTAATAGATTTTATTACCCTCAATACTTTTATCAATACCTGCGGTTGCCAAAACAATAGCTCCCTTGCCAACAACAACATCTTTATTAACAACTACCTGTCCCCAAAGTATTACATCGTCTTCTATACGCGTAACTCCGGCAACCAGCACAGCGGATGCAAACAGGCAACGCTTGCCAACGTAAGTATCATGGCCGATTTGTATATGGTTGTCAAACTTTGTGTATTCGTCAATAATGGTATCTCCTGAAACGCCTTTATCTATTGTACAATTAGCTCCGATTTCAACGTGATCATTAATGACGACCCTGCCACAGGATTCAAATTTAATTGTCTTGTCCTTTCTCCTTTGAAAATAAAATGCATCTGAACCTATAACACTTCCTGAATGAACGATCACATTATCGCCCAGAATGCAATGGTCATATATTGAAACATTTGAATGAATTATACAATTTTTACCTATTGTTACGTGGTTTCCGATAAAAGTACCGGGCTGAATAATGGTACCCTCGCCAATTTCGGCGGAATCGCTGATCAATTTGACAGCCGGTTCAAATGGCCTGAATTTTCTTACCAGGAACATATAATCAGAGAAAGGATCATCGGAGAATATCAGCGCCTTTCCTTCAGGTCGTGTAACTTTTTTATTGATAAGAATGGCTGTCGCCTTTGATTGCAGTGCCTTATCATAATACTTGGGATGATCCACAAAAGTCAGGTCGCCGGGTTCAACCATGTGAATTTCGTTGATTCCGAGTACCGGGAAAGAGGCATCACCTTCAAACGGGGCATTGATGATTTCACTAATTTCTTTCAGTGTCTTTGGCTTATCAAATTTCATGGGAAGGGGTTTCAGGTATCAGGTTTCAAGTTTCAGGTTCGAAGTTCGAAGTTTGAAGTTTGAAGTTTGAAGTTTGTGGGATTTATGGAGTTATAGTTTTTGGTCAATTAGTCTTTTACACGCTCTGAGTACTCACCCGAACGGGTATCCACCCGGATTTTTTCACCCTCATTTACAAATAACGGAACCCTGACAGTTGCTCCGGTTTCTACCTTTGCATCTTTCAGTGCATTTGTGGCTGTGTTTCCCCTTTCACCCGGTTCAGTATAGGTGATCAGCAACACAACATAAGCAGGAAGATCGCATGATAATGGTGTTTCGGACTCAGCATGAAAAAGGATTTCGGCTTCCTGACCTTCTTTAAGAAATTGGGGTGCGCTGATGATTTCTTCCGGAATGGTCGCCTGTTCGAATGTTTCGGTATGCATAAAATAATATCCCAAATCATCCTTGTAGAGGAACTGATAAGGCCTCCTTTCAACACGTGCGGTATCAATTTTTACTCCGGCTGTAAATGTATGGGGAATAACTTTACCTGTCCTCAGGTTTCTCAGCTTTGTCCTGACAAAAGCCGGCCCCTTGCCTGGTTTTACATGCTGGAATTCCACAATCGTAAGCAATTCATTATTCATTTCCAAAACAAGGCCATTCTTAAAATCAGCGGTTGTCGCCATAATTATCTTTTTTGTGATGATTTCTAAAATTCGAGCCGCGAAATTAAAAAAATATTTACTTATCAACAATTTCAGTGAATTAACAATTACCGGTTAACAAATAAATTTTTGAAATATCATTTGAATTTAAAATAATTCTACTTTTAAAAACCTTTCACCGACAGGTCTGTTAAATTAATAAATGCACGGGTTAAGATGCTGATAATAATTGCGATATTACTTTTTATTTATATAGTGACCATATTCATAAGGGTAATACGTACAAATTGGTTAAGAAAGCATCTGAAACCTGGGGATTCCTGTATGGTTTATCAGGGTGAAATACGTATTAAGGCATTTGTTCTTAGTGTAAGTAACGAAATTGAAGTAAAGGTATTAAACAGGGTGATGCTCTTTCCACGCAAACTCATTTATGCCTGATCAGTTTAATATGCATGTAAATAAGAGTTTATTCGTTAATTAAGCCCGGGATCAGATGGAAAATTTGGCCAGTATGAATAAACGCCACCTAATTTTCTGAGACTTTCTTTCCAAAGAACCTCAGGTACGGATTCCATCACCTGTTTTGCCTTAATATTAGCCACTAACCATGAATTTCTTGCCAGTTCCCCTTCGAGTTGTTTTGAAATCCAGCCCGAATATCCCACAAAAAATTTAATTTCTTTAGGTTTAATTTTACCAATAACTATCATTTCTTTTATCAAATCAATATCTCCGCCCCAAAATAAACCTTCAGATATTTCCAAACTGTTTTCAATTTTTTCGCCAAGAGTGTGAATAAAATAAAGGCTGTCTGTTTTAACCGGGCCTCCCAGAAAAACTTTTGCCTCGAACTGAGGAAAGTCCTGTAAAACATCATTCAGTGGCAGATCAACCGGTTTGTTAAGTATAAGTCCGAATGATCCTTCTTCATTATGTTCAGCCAGCAGCACTACCGATCGTTTAAAATAATAATCAATCAGAAAGGGTTCTGAAATTAAAATTTTACCTTTAGTAGGTTTTAAGTTGTTGGTCTTTATCTTGAGAATGTCATTTATATCTGTCATTGTCAGTAATTTTTTTGTTTTTTTGCATTAATTAAAACAATTAATAAACGCAAAAAGTTAGTTACAAAAATAATACCATCGAAAAATCGTGGTTAAAAATAATCATTATAAATATTTACAATTACAAAAGGAGTTTAATTTTTTCTCCTTTGAAAGCTTTTCTGTTGATGAAAGTGCTGTTGACCTGACAATTACTTATGAGTTTAATCTGGCCGATAAATTCTTTTTTACTCCGTCTATTATTTTTAAGAAAGGAGATTTTTTTACAGACAAGCTATCCGCATCTGTAATTGAAAATTTTGCATTTCAAACCGGACTAATAGAGTTGATTAGTTATTGGAAGGCTGCTTGTACGCCAAAAATCATTATTAAACCATACCGGCTTAACCCTGAACAAGTCATCTGGTGGAAAAAACTTTGGTTTAACGGTTTGGGTGAATTTTATTACCTCAATAATATAATAACTGATAAGGAGAGTTTTGTTGATATTGTTTGTGATTCCAACAAAATTTTAAGTTCTTCCAAAATCGTCCTGAATGAAAGGAAAGTTCTGGTTCCCATTGGAGGCGGGAAAGATTCAGCAGTGACTCTTGAATTGCTTAAGGATCATTTTCGGTGTTTACCGGTGATCGTCAATCCGCGCCAGGCCAGCCTCGGTACTGCATTAACAGCTGGTTTCAAGAGGGGTGAAATTCTGGAAGTCCATCGCTCAATTCATCCTCAATTGCTTCGGCTTAACGAATCAGGATTTTTGAACGGGCACACACCTTTTTCTGCTTTACTGGCTTTCATTAGCATTATGGCTGCTTATTTCACCGGAACAAAGTCAATTGCACTATCCAATGAGTCGAGTGCCAACGAACCTACCGATTCGGATTCCGGGATCAATCATCAATATTCCAAATCCTATGAATTTGAGAAGGATTTCAGGAATTATGTAAATAATTTTATTTCTCCTGATATCAATTATTTTAGTTTTCTGCGACCGATAAACGAACTCACCATAGCACGGTTATTTTCGGGGTATCCAAAGTATTTTAGTGAGTTTAAGAGCTGTAATGCTGGTAGTAAAACCGACAGTTGGTGCGGCAAATGCCCAAAATGCCTGTTTACCTATATCATCCTTTCACCATTCATTGATCAGGAAAAACTGATTGGAATATTTGGGCAGAATCTATTCGAAAAAAATGAACTAATACCCACTTTAAGAGATTTGACCGGCCTCAGCGATATTAAACCTTTCGATTGTGTCGGAACTTTAGATGAAGTTAATTTTTCCCTTTGCAGAACCATTGAAAAGTATGAAGGTACTTTACCAAATCTTCTTGAATATTATATTTCGTCATCATTGTATAAAAAGTACAAGGATTCAAAGTGGGACCTGTTTAGCTATGATGCTTCTCACTTTCTGGGCGAAGATATGTTTGCAATTTTAAAAAATGCTACCGGTGAATAATGCTATAACTGAATCGTTGACCGGAAAGAAAATTCTTATTCTCGGGTTTGGTAAAGAGGGAATATCAACTTACAATTTCATCATTAAGAGTATTCCGGGTGTTATGATTACCATTGCCGATCAGGATGAAGAACTGCCCGGGAAAATAAATTTTAAAATTAATGATGATTGTAAAGTTATTCTCGGACAAAATTATCTCGACAGTTTGGATGATTTTGATGTAATTATTAAATCTCCGGGAATTCCTTATGGATTGTTTAAAGATAAAACCGATCAAAAAAAGATCACTTCCCAAACCGAATTGTTTTTAAGAAGTTATGCAGATCGGACAATTGGTATAACCGGAACTAAAGGTAAAAGCACTACATCAAGCCTGATTAAGCACATTTTATCATCTCATTTTAATCATGTAATGCTTGTCGGAAATATTGGCAAACCCCCCTTCGACCAGTTTGAACAGATAGGTCCCGAAACCATGATCGTTTTTGAGATATCTTCCCATCAGCTGGAAAATATAAATGTATCGCCTTTTATTGCTGTTATTCTGAATATTTACCAGGAACATCTGGATCATTACGAAAATTATGGCAAATATCAGCTTGCTAAAATTAATATTACCAAATTTCAGACAGAAAGTAACTGGCTGGTATTAAATGCTGATGACGTATTACTCAACGATCTTTACAATACCATGAACCTGAAAAGGAGATGCATTTCATTCTCACAGAATGAGATAATCGGTGATGGGTGCTATCTGAATAAAACCGGTAAAGTTTTTTGCAGTATTATGAATAAAATTTCCGAATTCGATTTATCGGGACGCCAATACCTGCCAGGCGATCACAATCTGATGAACATTATGGCAGCAGTTTGCGTAAGTAAAATCCTCGATGTACCGGATGCCAAAATTTATCAGTCGGTGATTGAATTCAGGGGATTACCGCACCGAATGGAATATCTTGGTGAATTCCACGGGATACACTTCTATAACGATTCGATTTCAACCATACCACAGGCTACAATCCAGGCAATAAAAAGTCTGAAAAATGTTGATACTTTGATCCTGGGTGGAAAAGACAGGGGAATTGATTATAGTCCTCTGATTGATTTTTTGCCTGTTTCCGGTGTTAAGAATATAATATTTATTGGCAAGGCCGGGAGACGGGTTTATGAAGGGGCTATCATTAAAAAGCGGGCAGATCAATTATTCTATATCATCACAGAATTTAACGAAATCCGGAGCATTGTTAAGAAACATACAAAACCAGGCACAATTTGCCTTTTATCTCCCGCTGCATCAAGTTACGATATGTTCAGAAATTTTGAAGAAAGGGGAGAGGTGTTTAAAAAAATAGCAGAAAATCTATAGTTTTCTGCCATTCATTTCCTCGTGAATTTCAAATTACCTGCGGTTGTCAATCAATTGGTATCTTCCTGAGTTTTTTCTTTCGTTTCAACAGATTTGACCGTGGTTTTACCGGTTGATTTTTTTTTAGGCGTTGTCTTTACTTCTTCTGAAGTTACCTCTCTCACTTTTTTTGCTGCCGGTTTCTTTTTCTCTTTTGGTGGTTCCGTCACCTCCGGTTTTTTTGCGGTAATTTTAACTTTTTCATCCTTTATTGAAGGATTGATACTGCCCCGGTTCTTTTTTGGCCTGCGAACACCATAGGTTCCAATTATGATTTTGCCTCGTCTTGTTTTTTTATCACCTTTTCCCATACCTTTAAATATTTGTTATTATCAGATTTTTGGGTAAAATTACATATTTTTCAAAAACCTCTTTTCAATTAGATCAGACCTTTTTAAAACATTTTTTACCCAACATAGTTTAACATCGGTCATTTCATCCGCATCAAGCTTCCAAATTATCTCTGATGATCTGAGTTTTTCAGTTAAATAATGAAGGATAATTGCTACCGATACTGAAATATTAAAGCTTTCCGTAAAACCATACATCGGGATTTTGACGAATTCATCGGCATTTTGAATTGAAATGTTGGATAAACCGCCCATTTCTGTTCCAAATAGCAAGGCTGTCTTTGAATCCAGATTTAATTCATTCAACAGCTTGTCATTTTTATGCGGGGTTGCCGCAACAATACGATATCCCTTATCTTTAAGAAAATTGATAGTACTTAATGCACTGTTCTCCCCTGAGTCGAATTTTTTTAAAGTTATCCATTTTGATGAACCAAGTGCAATATCCTGATTGACTTCAAATTTATTTCTGTTTTCGATGATATGCACATCCTGAATTCCAAAACAGTCACAGGTGCGCAGGACAGCGCTTATATTGTGCGCTTGAAAAATATCCTCAACTACAACCGTGATATATCGCGTTCTGTAATTGATAATCGTTTCGAACAGATTTTTTTTATTCGGCGAAATAAAACCAAGCAAATGATCAAGTAATTCCTTTTTCTGACTTTTTAAAAGCGCCTCCTCCATAGTTATCGTAAATCCTGATACCAAAAGTAAATGTTTTTCACTTAGTCATTTTAACCGAATACTATTTTGTTTCGTAAAAAAATATATCTTTGCGCGCAAATTTTAGAACGATTATGGTAAAAAAGAAAGACACAACCGAAGAACGGATAGAAGCGGTTGAGCATGCACTAAGTAAAACTGAGCAATTTATTGAATCAAACCAGAAGATCCTTACCTATGTCATTGGAGGAATAATCCTGGTGATTCTGCTTTTTTTCGGTTTTAAAAAATTTATCTCATCCCCAAGAGAAAAGACAGCCGAATCGGCAATGTTCAGGGCAGAGTATTATTTTGAAAAAGACTCTCTCGAACTGGCACTCAATGGTGACGGCGAAAATGATGGCTTTCTTAAAATTATTGATGATTATGGTTCAACCAAAGCCGGTAACCTTGCAAAATACTACGCAGGCGTTTGTTATCTGAACAAGGGTGAATATCAAAAAGCAATTGATTATTTGAAAAAATTCAGCGCAGATGATTTAATAGTACCGGGAATGGCATTGGGAGGTATTGGCGACGCTTACATGCAATTGAATCAAACCCAAAAAGCAATTGATTATTATCTGGAAGCCTCAGAAACAAATCCAAACGACTTTGTAGCCCCATCCTTTATGATCAAGGCTGGTTGGGCGTATGAAGTACTCGGAAACTGGGCCAAAGCAAAAGAAGTTTACGAAAAGCTTAAGAAGGAATATCCTCAGTCGCGGGAAGCACGTGATATAGATAAATATATTGCAAGAGCAAAGGCCAATCTGAACGAGATATAAAAATCGAACCTGTTCCCTCCGGACAGGTTTTTTTATCGCAGGCTGTAGATGGATAAGAGCTTAAAAATAGCATTCATGGGTACACCGCAATTTGCAGTACCAAGCCTTGATCTGCTTGTGAAATCAGGTTATCCTATTGTTGCTGTTCTCACTTCCCCTGATAAACCTGCCGGCCGGGGTCGGATAATTTCCTCATCTCCCGTGAAGGATTATGCTCTGGAAAATAATCTCAATGTTTTACAACCTGCAAATCTTAAGGATCCGGCATTCATTAAGATTCTTGAATCTTTTAATGCCGATCTTCAGGTTGTGGTTGCATTTCGAATGCTTCCTGATGTGATTTGGAAAATGCCGCGTCTTGGAACTTTTAACCTCCATGCTTCTCTTTTACCGCAATACCGTGGTGCAGCACCCATCAACCGGGCGATAATAAATGGTGAAAGTGAAACCGGGGTCACTACTTTTTTTATTAATGAAAATATTGATACAGGAAGTATCATTTTTTCAGAAAGGATTAAAATAGAGGATACTGATACAGCCGGTTCGTTGCATGATCGCCTGATGTATGCCGGAGCTCAACTTGTATTAAAAACAGTTGAGACCATTGCCGGAGGACATGTGACAACTGTTTCCCAGGACCAATTGATAAGTAAAACTTATGAGCTTAAAACTGCTCCTAAAATTTTTAAGGAGGACTGCAAAATTAACTGGCACAGCAAAACCCGTGATATTTATAATCTTATTCGCGGACTTAGCCCATATCCGGCAGCTTTTACGAAATTCCATTCGCTTTTCGGGGACTCATTGAATGTAAAAATTTATGAATCGAGCCTTACTGTTGATGCTGAAAAGGATTTGATTTCAAAAGATAATAATCCCGGAACTATTCATACTGATCAGAAGACCCTTCTGTACGTATCCTGTGCCGACGGGTTGATTTCGATCAAAGAGCTTCAGCTTGAAGGAAAGCGCAGAATGGATGTCAAAGAATTTCTAAGGGGCTTTAAATTGGATAAATACCGGCAAGCAGAATAACCATAATTTAAGATTTTTTTTACAATTCGAATATGGAGTAAGCTTTGAAAACCTCATGAACAAAGGTGTTTCAAGCCCAAGTTATTAACAAAATGGCCGAATTATTAACAAAATCAAGGGTTTTAGAGAAATTAACTTGCTTTTTGTCAGAAATAGCTTATATTTGCCGCCATGTTAACCATTTAAAAATGATGTAAAATGAACAAAGCAGAATTGATTGACGCAATGGCAGCAGAAGCTAGTTTAACAAAAGCTGATGCTAAGAGAGCATTAGACGCATTTGTTGGTGCAACAACTAAAGCTCTGAAAAAAGGCGACAGAGTCGCTTTAGTAGGATTTGGCTCATTCTCAGTAGCAAAACGCGCTGCAAGAACAGGCAGGAATCCGCAAACCGGCAAGGAAATTAAAATTGCCGCTAAAAAAGTTGTCAAATTTAAAGCTGGAAGCGAATTGGTTGGAACAGTTAAATAAATCAGCGCTTTCAAAAAACAAAGGTCCGGTAATTCACCGGGCCTTTTTTTATGGATACATATTTGGCGACAACAAAAACCGGTATTGAAGCAAGGCATCCTCGTTTGCATAGGGTATCCCAATTCTGGGTCCAACTTTTATATCATTGCTGTTGACGGTAATTCCTTTGTCTTCGATCCAAATCATTTCACCCGATAGGCTAATGCCTGAATGAGCAACACGTATCCCTAAAGCTTGTGAAACTTTCCCTGGTCCGTCGGTAAAACCTTTACCATTGTATTTCTTCCCTGTCCTTTTCTCCATGATGCTAATGCCCTCTGCCGGAATAATACCTCTTAATAATACAGCATGAGGAATATCCGGATTATTGGTAACAATATTGAACAGATGATGGACACCATAACACAGATATACATAAGCCACACCTCCTTTTGCAAACATCACCTCCGTCCGGGTTGTCCTTCGATTATTATAAGCATGGGAAGCCTGGTCTGTGATACCTTCATAAGCCTCCGTTTCTGAGATCATTCCTGCAGTGATCCTGTCTTCGAACCGGGTAAAAATGTATTTTCCAAGTAATTCTCTGGCAATCAAAGTGACTGAGGAACGGGTATAAAAGTCCTGGCCTAATTTCATGCTGCAATATTCAACTTTTAGCTACTTTTGAATTTTATGTATTTGGCAAAAATAAGATAGAAATGAAAATTATTTCCATTGTTGGTGTTAATTTATTATTGATTATATTTTCTTTTATTGCTGTTTCTGAAAATGTTCCGGTTAATAAAGCCAGAACGGTTGCAGGGAATTTTTTTTGTGAAAAGGCTACGATTGGATTTGAACAAATCAAATTTTACGATGAATATTCAATTTATGAAGGAGTGATACCTGTTTATTATGTGTTTAATATTAATGAAGGATTCGTAATTATTTCAGCACAGGATGTTGTTTTTCCGGTACTTGCGTACTCCTTTGGATCAAACTTTACTAATAACGGTTTTCCTCCGGCGTTTTCAGCCTGGATGAAAAGTTACAAATCTCAGATTGTTATCGCTGCAACTGAAAACCCGGAATGCCCAGAAATCAATTCTAAAACATGGCTGAAGTATTCCAGCGAAAATTTTGTTGCTAAGAAAAACAGTACAACCGTTGGCCCGCTGATCCTTACAAACTGGAGCCAGGGCTGCTTTTATAATTCGCAGTTTCCAAACGATACAACCGCTCCCTGCGGGCATTTATGGACAGGCTGTGTGGCAACAGCTATGGGGCAGGTAATGAAATATTATAATTTCCCAGATTCCGGCACTGGCTCGCATGGCTATAATTCATCCTATGGCTGGGTTGAAGCGGATTTTGGAAATACACAATACAACTGGCAGGGCATGAACTATAATCTTGTTGCGGAGAATGAGGCGGTTGCAGAATTACTTTTTCATTGTGCAATAAGTATTAATTCGCAGTTTTTCCCGGAAGGCACAGGTGCTTTTGATTTTAGCGCAGCCCAGGCTCTCGGTCAGTATTTTAATTACGGTCCCGGGGTACAGTTTTATTGGCGGGATAGTTATATCGGCGATTGGCTCGCCATGTTGCGAACAGAGTTAGATGAAGGCCGTCCGGTGATTTATGGTGGAGCAGACAGTGAAACTAATTCGGGTCATTCATTGGTTTGTGATGGTTATCAGGACACCGCATTTTTTCATTTCAACTGGGGCTGGAATGGAACTTATAACGGCTATTTTTATCTGGATTCGCTGATTGCCGGCAGCAATTATTTCGATTTTCAGCATGATGCTGTAACAGGCATAAAACCGAATATCACCGGGGTCATTGAAACTTTTCCTCCAGAAAATGTTGCTGCATCCATTGATGGAAAATCAGTCCTGCTTTCCTGGGACCCGCCAGCCTGGCCAGGAACACTTGAATTACTGGGATATAATATTTTCAGAGATGGTATGGTTGTGAATCCCGCAATAATCATTACTGATAATTATTTGGATATTGAAGTTCCGGCAGGTGATCATGATTACTTTGTCAAATCGGTTTACATCGGTGGTGAATCAGTTCCAACTGAAGTTTTGCCGGTTTACATCAGCGGAATAAATGATTACTCAATTAATTACTTAGATGTTTTCCCGATCCCAGCCTCTGATTATATCGTAATACCGACCGGACAATTTAATACAAATCAATGTCAAATTTACATTTATGATGTGACTGGTTTTTTAATTTTCGAAAAGGAGTACCGTTTTGATAAGGATGAAGAATTGAAAATTTTACTGACCGATAAAAGTTCCGGATTGTTTATTTTGAAAATTCTTACTGACACACAAACGTTTTCAAGTAAGATTATAATCTCGCAAAACTAAAACGATACCATTATTACCATCTTTTCTATCTTTGCACCCTTTATTAAATAATGATTTCACCAGTCTTTAAATATTTACTAATTACTAAGTACTAAATACTAAATACTAAGCAATAAATGGAGTTGAACGAACAGGAACTGATCCGAAGACAATCACTGGACGAATTGCAGAAACTGGGAATTAATCCCTATCCTGCGGAGCCTTATGAAGTAAATGCAACAACGAAAGAAATCCAGGAAAAATTCGGTTCGGACAATACACTTTTTCAGGATGTCAGCCTTGCCGGCAGGATCATGCAGCGACGTATCATGGGAGCCGCATCGTTTACCGAAATACAGGATTCAACCGGAAGGATACAGTTGTATTTCAAACGCGATGATATTTGTCCGGGCGAGGATAAAACAATGTATAACAATGTCTTTAAACGCTTACTCGATATTGGTGATATTATTGGTGTAAGGGGTTATGTTTTTACGACACAAATGGGTGAAATCACCATTCATGTGAGAGAGTTTAAGTTGCTCAGCAAATCATTAAAAGTCCTTCCGGTTGTGAAGGAAAAGGATGATAAAGTCTGGGATGCCTTTACCGATCCGGAACAGAGATACCGTCAGCGTTACCTTGATCTGATTGTAAATCCAAAGGTAAAGGAAGTTTTTGCACAACGGGCTTTACTGACAAATTCGATGCGGTCCTTCCTGAACGGAATGGGCTATATTGAAGTTGAAACTCCTGTTCTTCAGCCTTTATATGGCGGTGCAGCAGCACGTCCTTTTAAGACTTTTCACAACACCCTCGGAATGACGCTTTACCTGCGGATCGCAAACGAACTATATCTTAAAAGGCTGATCGTCGGTGGATATGACGGTGTTTTTGAATTTTCGAAAGACTTCCGGAATGAGGGGATGGATCGTTTCCATAATCCGGAATTCACCCAGATGGAATTATATGTCGCTTATAAGGATTATCAATGGATGATGAACCTGGTGGAGGAAATGGTCGAAAAAATTGCATTTGAAATGCATGGCGCTACGCAGGTTCAGACCGGTGAGCATTTGATTAATTTCAAAAGGCCGTGGAAAAGATTTACCATGTACGAAGCCATCAGAGAATTTACCGGAAGCGATCTTACTGATTTGCAGGAACCTGAAATTTTTGATGTTGCACAGAAGCTTGGAATACCAGTTGATAAAAGCATGGCCAAAGGAAAGCTTATAGATGCCATTTTCGGGGAAACCGTTGAGCCAAACCTCATTCAGCCGACTTTTATCACCGATTACCCTATCGAAATGTCGCCGCTGGCCAAGAAGCACAGAAGTAAGGAAGGGCTTGTTGAACGGTTCGAGGCTATATGCAACGGAAAGGAAATCTGTAATGCTTTTTCTGAATTAAATGATCCTATTGATCAAAGAAAACGATTTGAACAACAAATGGAACTAGGAAAACGCGGAGACGAAGAATCCATGTTACTGGACGAAGATTTCCTCCGTGCACTGGAATACGGTATGCCGCCCACTGCAGGCCTGGGAATCGGTATAGACCGTCTGACTATGATACTGACCAATCAACCGTCAATACAGGATGTATTGCTATTCCCTCAAATGAGGCCGGAGAGGAATATCCCGGTATCTGCTGAACAGGACTTTATTGACCTTGGAATTCCTGCTGAATGGGTACCTGCTGTGATTAAGGCCGGTTATAAAACGGTTGCGGAATTGAAGTTAGCCAATCCTAATAAACTTATCAATGACCTTAGCGGTTTAAGAAAAAAAATGAAGCTTGAAATACCTGCTCTTAAGATTGAGGATGTAAAAAGCTGGCTTTCCTGATTTTAGGTTAAAATCAATGAACCTAAAGATGAAGATATTGTTTAATATGTACAAAACTATCTGATCGAAAATTTAAAAAATATAAAAGATTGAACTTTAATGAATTTAGCCTTGATCCCCGGCTACTTGAAGGGATTGGCGCAATGGGATTTACAATCCCGACACCTGTACAAACCCAGGTAATACCAAAAATACTTGAAGGTAAGGATATCATCGCTTCTGCTCAGACCGGTACCGGAAAAACAGCAGCATTTCTTCTCCCTGTGGTTCACAAAATCATCACAACAAAACATGATGAGCATATAAAAGCTCTGGTCATCGTTCCGACACGAGAGCTTGCAGTACAGATTGATCAGCACCTGGAGGGATTATCTTACTTTACCCACGTCAGCAATATTGCTGTGTACGGCGGTACCGATGGTTCTTCATTCAACAGGGAAAAACAGGCACTGTCAGAAGGGGCTGATATTATTATTGGAACGCCGGGTCGCCTGATTGCTCACCTGAGCATGGGTTACGTGAAAGTAAATACGCTGAAATATCTCATTCTGGATGAAGCTGATCGCATGCTCGATATGGGATTTTTCGATGATATCATGAGGATCATCTCCTTTCTGCCCGAAAAAAGGCAGAACCTGCTTTTTGCGGCTACCATGCCTTTTAAGATAAGGGAACTGGCCCGTAAAGTTTTGATCAATCCTGTGGAAATTAATATTGCAATTTCCAAACCGGCTGATAAAGTTTTGCAAGTAGCTTATGTGGTTTACGATGACCAAAAGAATGCGCTGGTGAAACACCTGCTTCAGGGGCGAAATCTAAGAAGTGTACTAATTTTTTGTTCGACTAAAGGAAAGACAAGACAATTGTTTAAGGAATTAAAAGTAACCGGCTCCGTTATCGGGGAAATTCATTCTGATCTGGATCAGAAAGAAAGGGAAAATGTACTGATGCAATTTAAAAACCGTAAAGTGAATATTCTTGTAGCAACAGATATTGTTTCGCGGGGTATTGATGTTGAAGATATTGACCTGGTTATCAATTATGATGTCCCCAACGACGGGGAAGATTATATTCACCGCATTGGACGAACCGCCCGTGCAGAGGCCGAAGGTATTGCAATTACTCTTATAAGTGAAAAGGAACAGAGAAAATTCCGACAAATTGAAGAGATGTTGGGTAATCCTGTTATGAAATCACCTTTGCCATCGCACCTTGGCGAAGCACCTTTGTATAATCCCGGCAAGGCTGGAGGTAATGAAAGACGAAAGTCCGGAGGAAGAAGTAATCAGGGCAGAAGAAATGACGGTAATAAAAGTGGCAGCGGCAGGAACAGTGGCAGTGCCAGAGGCAGTGGCAGGAGAAGCAGCTATGGCAGAAGCGGGAGGGGATAGAGGTTTAAAGTTTCGGTTTCAAGTCAGTTCTCAGTTCTCAGTTTTCTATCTTTGTTCTCTGTTTTCGGTCACAAGTCTCGTTTCTCAAGTCTAAATACTAACTACTAAATACTAACTACTAAGTTCCCCTTCACGCAATATTAGTGTAAACGGCCTGCACGTCCTCATCATCTTCAATCTTATCCAGCATCTTTTCGATATCAGTTAGTTGTTCTTCAGTGAACTCTACCGGTGAATTAGGAATGCGCTGAAGGTTTGCTTTGGTTATGGAAATCCCTTTGTCTTCAAAGGCTTTCGACAGGGTTCCGAAGTCGATATAATCGGCATAAGCCCATATTTTATCATCCTCAACAATGATCTCCTGCAAACCGGCATCTATAAGCTCCAGTTCGAGTTCTTCAATATTGATTTCGGGAGTTTTATCAAATTCAAAAACGGCTTTACGAGAAAACATGAACTCGAGAGAGCCGGTAGGTACCATTGAACCGCCGAGCCTGTTGAAATAGGATTTTACATTCGCAACTGTACGGGTGGTATTGTCGGTAGCACATTCCACGAAAACCAGTACGCCGTGCGGCCCTTTGCCTTCATAAAACACTTCCGCGATGGCTTCTGCATCTTTTCCGAGTGAACGCTTAATGGCAGCTTCAATGTTATCTTTCGGCATATTCTGAGCCTTGGCATTCTGGATGGCGGTACGCAGCCTCGGGTTCATTTCCGGATCAATGCCACCCTCTTTTGCAGCCATAGTAATGGTTTTGCCAAGCTTAGGAAACGTTTTCGACATCTTATCCCAGCGTTTTTCTTTCGATGCCCTGCGGTATTCAAATGCTCTTCCCATAAATTTGAGTTATTGAAAAGTTTAAAGTATTATCATCCTATTATCTGCGGCAAAATTATAACTTGCTGCTGGATAACAAACTTTTGTATTAAAAAATCTCATATTTTTGGAAATAATTAAACCGAAAAATGAGCTGTTATGATCAGGAATATCTTAATCATCATTCTGTTAAGCAATTTACACGCAGCATTCTCGCAACATCTTGTGGCATTTGCCAGAATAGAAAATTACTGGGGAGTTATCAATGATAAAAACGAATTTGTCATTGATTCAACTTTTGATTATATGTACAGGCAATCTCTTGATTTTATC
The DNA here is from genome assembly GCA_020052415.1 of Bacteroidales bacterium. Taxonomy (GTDB): domain Bacteria; phylum Bacteroidota; class Bacteroidia; order Bacteroidales; family JAADJA01; genus JAADJA01. Next base: position 49,304 of record JAGVPB010000011.1, read on the forward strand.
CCACCCTCGATAAAAGCTAAGATAATATTTGCTCCTGAGGAGAACCTGTTTAAGTTCCGTGATCATAACCGGTTCGGATTCATGGATAGAAACGGCACCATCATTATTCCGGCGGAATTTGATAATTCAACTGACTATAAAAATGGTTTTGCGATTGTTAAAGAAAAAGACAAGTGGGGCATTATTAATAAAAAGGGAGAATTTTTGTTTGAGCCGGTCAAAGTAGAAATATCGGGTTTTGCAGATGGAATGATTCTAATAAAGAAAGACTTTAAATTCGGATTTTTGAATTTATCCGGCAAAGTAATAGCGGATCCTGATTTCAAGGAAGCCGGTAATTTCAGCGAAGACCTTGCACGGGCTTTGTATAAAGGCAAATGGGGTTACTTGAATTCAAATGGCGACTGGGCAATTCAGCCGAAGTATAGCGAAGCATACAGCTTCGAAAGAGGACAGGCTGTTGTCGAAATTTCCGGAAAGTGGGGAATTATTGACAAATCAGGATCATTTATTGTTTCTCCTGAATATGAAAACATCAAACCAGTGTGGGAAGGGATGTACAGAACAAAACAAAATGGTTTATGGGGTTTCCTGGATACTGCCGGAGTTCTGAGGATTGAATGTACTTATGATGGTGTACAAAATTTTTCGGAGGGGGTGGCTCCGGTTATGCAATCCGATTTGTGGGGTACAGTTGATGAAAACGGGAATATCAGAATTAAATGTAAATACCAGGATGTAGCAAGATGTATTGGATCATTTATTCGTGTAAAGTCTGATGGCCTGTGGGGCTATTTTGATAAATTTGGCAATGTAATCACACCAACTATTTACACAAATGCTGAAGATTTTTCTGAAGGCCTTGCCTCGGTAAAATTTAACGAACTGTTCGGATTTATAAATGACAAAGGGAACAAAGTCATAGACTTCCAATATGCGAAAACCTCAGACTTCCGAAACGGACTTTGCCGTGTGAGGAATGAATTAAAATGGGGATACATCAACAAAGAAGGGATTTATGTGATACCGCCTGTATATCGCAATGCTGAAGATTTTATGCTGGTGGAATAAAATTAAATTAAGGATTGGTTTCCAAGTTTTCAATTTTCATTTGTTAATCGGGTTTTTAATATCTGGTATTTCCATTTATAAAAATTCATAATCTATTATCATCCCTGATAATTTCTGAGATAAAATCCGGATAGTTTCTACCTAAAAGCATCCTGGCATATCAATTATCCCAGGTTCTCAATGGAAAGTAAGCTTTTAATTTGTTCTGTTACAGTAGTTCCGGTCATGTATCCACTTCCTGTAACATTTAATCCGGTTGTTAAAAATAACTTAAAATTATACTGATATCAAAATAATTCTGTTATATAAAAAATGATTATCGTGTACACGGATATGGTTTACATTTTTCGCAACAAAGCAGAATTTATAAACTAATAAACAGAAAACATGAAAAAGATCATTGGAAAAGTAATAGTAATAATTTGTGTTACGGCAATGATTTCAGCATTGCCAGCACGAATGGCAATAGCACAACCGGGCGTAAGTGTATCCTTTCAGGTTTTTTATGATGAATTATCCCCTTACGGACAATGGATTGATGATCCGGTTTATGGTTATATCTGGGCTCCTTCGGTCAGCCCGGGTTTTCGTCCGTATTTTTCAGGAGGATATTGGGTAATGACCGATTATGGAAACATGTGGATTTCAGATTATGCATGGGGCTGGGCCCCGTTTCATTATGGCCGCTGGACTTATGACAGTTTCTATGGTTGGGTCTGGATACCCGATACGGTTTGGGGACCTGCGTGGGTATGCTGGCGGTCCAGTCCTGGCTATTACGGATGGGCACCCCTGAGCCCGGGAATAAGTGTATCAATGTCCTTTGCAAGCTATAATCCTCCTTCAGACTGGTGGGTATTTATTCCTCCTGCTTATATACATCACCCCAGATGGCACAACCATTATGACGGACCACAAAACAACTTCACCATCGTTAACCAGACGACTGTTATAAATCATACTTACAGGAATAATAAACATACATACATTACCGGGCCGCGAAGCGATGAAGTCAGGAATGCCTCACACAAAGATGTGACTGTATATAAAGTGCAGGACAGAAAAAAACCGGGAATCAGTGCATTGCAAAATAATACTGTAAGTATATATCGTCCATCCATTGATAAATCAAAAGGGAATGCAGTTCCGCATAAAGTTAAAAAAGCAGAACACCCAATTGGTAAGGCTCAGGACATGAATACGAGCAGTAAAAACCGTAATTCTGAACAGGTAAGAAACAAAAATTCGCAGCAGCTCAATATTCCGGATCAGAGACAACCTGTAAAACGAACTGTTCCCGGTCAAAAACAACCTGTAAAGAAAACTGGACCTGAACAAAAGGCTAAGGAAAAAAACAACAGTCCTGTAAATAAACCATCTGTTAATAAAACGGGCACTGAACAAAAGGGAAATGTAAAACAAGGTGTAAAAAAGACAGCTCCCAGGCAAAATACCTTTAGCCCAAAGAAACAACAGGAACGCGGCACGCAGCAATCACCAGCGCCACAACAGAATACAAAGTCAAAGACAAATGTACAAGAGAAGAAATCCGGAGTAAAACAGGAGGGTGGGAAATCGAAAAATACAAGTCCGCATAATCCGAAAAAGAAATAGGCGTAGAAAACGATGAATTGATATTCATGGCTGGTTGCTTGTTGCCGGTAACTTGTTGCAGGTATAAGTTACAGTTGCCGACTTTGCACTGCCTGCTACGGCTGCTACTGCAACTTTATCCTTTTACTTTTATCTTTTACTTTCCTATTTTTCAAATCCCTGAAATCAATTTTCCTCCCGGATTGTTTACAATAACTGTATCACTATAAGGATTTAAACTTTTAACCTATGAAAACATTGAAGACCCTGATAATACTGCTCAACGGACTGGTAATCGTTCTGGGGTATATATTTGCCGCGATGTATTTGTTCCGTCCTGAATTCATGAGCTACCATTCGGTGGCTGTTCATCAAACCTGGTCGCAGGTTGATACTCAGATTCAGGTTTTGATCCTTGCCCTGATGAGAGTTTCGGGAGGCGGATGGCTTGGTGTAAGTGTTGCAATGAGCATATTGCTGGGTCGTTATTACCGGACCGAAAGATTCTGGCTCATAGTCGCAATCTTTTTTACTGGTATTGCCATTCTTCTTCCAACATTGTATGCCACTCTTTTTGTCAAAAGCCACAGTGAAGCGAATCCACCATGGATTGCAGCGCTGGTAGCGGTCGCTATACTCCTGATCGCCCTGGTATTATCGAAAATAAGAAGCAACTTGATGAAGCGGAAAGCATAAACAATGCAGGGAGCAGGATAAGTATGATGTGTCGCAGGTTTGCTGGTCACTGGAAACTGGTTATTGGCTTCGGCTTCTGAGTGCAGAGTTCTGATTTTTTTGTCCCTTTGCCGACAGCTCTCGCCTTTGGCGAGACCGACTTCCTCCTATCTAGCCACTGCTTATTACTGTTTAGTGATAATAGCGAAGATACATACAGTAGGTTGTTTTTTTGAGGTACGAATATTTCATTTATTCCTTTTAGCCGCAATAATAGGAGTTGTTTATTAAAGAGACTCATTTGCTGATATTGGAGTATTCCTTCACCAGGAGCCGAAGCTAATCCGTTGCAGGTTTAAAAAGTCCGTCGGAATCCGACCCAAGCAACCCTGCTTCAAGCAGAGAGGGGCTTACTTTTGTAAGTTTCCGAACCTGTCCGGGACGGATAATGGGAATGTGCCTCATGCCGTCGAGCCGGTTACCGATAAATTCCAGGTCCTGATCTGTTGTTTTCCAGTTCTGCCTGTCGAATCTACTCAGATCGAGTGGCAGGGAATAAGCACGCAGTGTCTTTTCACCCAATGAATTAAAATAGAAATCAAAATAAGACATCACGAGTTCCCTGAGGCTTTTGTAAACCGGTTCCCGCAGACGGAGTACTGTAAAGTTAGATTTGGCAAGCGCACCCCAACAATCATCGAGCTTGTAAACGGCAATCACATGATCGTCGTCATTTTCCGATCTCATATCGAGTATAAGTGGCCGGAAGCCTATATTTTGCAAACAGGCGGCAGCAAGCAAAGCACCTTCCATACAATGGGCTCTTTTTTTCCGGAATACCCATCTCGGGGAATTCGTTTCGTATGTAGTATTATACGGGATCGTATCAATATAATCCTGGATTTTAAAAGGCGTGCCGAGCTGTTCCAGTAGCTTTAATTCTTCTTTCGTCCATAATGAATCCGAAGGGATCATAGCGATCAATGTTTCACCAAAAATAATTAATAAAGTTAATATATTTGCGCAATGAACTGCCGGATTAAATGAAAGAGAAATAAGAGCATCAGCCGGAATACTGTTTTTAGTTATGCTGATTTCTTTAATGCTGATCATATTTAAAGGTAATTTTTTAATGATCAAGTATGTAATAACAATGTTCCTGACCGATTTTATTATCAGGGTTTTTGTTAATCCAAAATTTTCTCCGACTCTAATAATCGGGCGTTTGATTGTCAGTAATCAGGTTCCGGAATATGTAGGGGCACCGCAAAAAAAGTTTGCCTGAATCATTGGTTTGGTTTTAGCGTCCGTTATGTTCATTTTTATGGTGCTGGTTAATGCATTTAGCCCAATGATGCTTTAAGTGAGAAGCCTTATGATTTATTTGGAATTGGAGGTTCCTCACAAACGAAGTGATAGTTACAATGAATGTATTCAGAATTAGTTAATGGAACAGCAATAAGCAAATAAATGATCAAAGATTGACAGGATGAAGAATAACAAACCCACAAGTCACACTATCATAATGGCTAACTTCGGGAGACTTGCAAAGTTGCGTGTAATTATGCCAATGGCATCCATACGTCATTAGTTAGAAGGATCAAAAAAACGATAAATTTCTATTCAACATGAAGATAGCATTAGTCCTTTTTATTACAATTTTAACATCGCTGCTTACAGGCCAGGACGTTCGTCTTGTTGATTTTAAATCATCTGGTTGTGATATGAATAATAACTTTGATTATGATGAAAATCTTTACCCATGGAATATTAAGTCAAGGATCATCAGGCAGGTCTTTCATCAGGATACCCTTGAAATAGAAGTGGGAACCTTAGCAAAGTGCTGTGTTAGTTTTGAACCTTATATCTCATTTGCGACCGACACATTAAACTTAAATTATAACGAGACGCAGGAGATGTGCGAATGTGATGGATGTTGTTATCAATTTACTTACTTTATCACCGGGCTTAAAGGAAAAGATTTTGGAGTAAAACTTCGATCTATGGTAATTCAGCTTTCAGATGAGAAATATATTACCTACCCGGTGAAATACTATATTTTTAATGGCGACACCACAGGTTATAAGGATAAATATGGCAGAAAACAGGGGATCATAATATCTAAAAGAGAAACCGGACAACTATTCGAAACGCATTATACAAATGGTCGAATAGATTCTACTGTTCTGAAAGATTGTACAGGTAAAATTATTGAAATTAAGTAATGACGATTAAATTGAAATAATTAATAATTCAATAAGGGTGTTCCATTCCATCAACCTTCGCCATTCTTCAAGCCAAGGATTGTAGTATGCAAAACTGGTGGCAGATAAAAATATAAAGCAAATAAATGATCAAAGATCATCAAGGTTTAGTGTTGCAGGATTAATTTCTTTGTTTCATTGCAGCTCCCTGCCAGTAAGCTATAATAATAAACTCCAGCCGGTATTGAGCAAGGTTCAAATTTAACCGATTTATATCCCGGGCTTTCAACCCTGTCAACCAAAGTGGCGACTACATTTCCCAATAAATCGAACACTTTCAGAGATACATAACCGCTAAAAGGAATCCGGTAATTTATTTTTGTTGAATGCCCGAACGGATTGGGGACATTTTGCATTAACAATTCTGTATTCGGAATGATCGGACTACTCTCAGGAACATGTGTAGTGGGATTGAAGATTCTTGTTTTGTACAGTTTTCCGGTAAATCCGGTGCTCCCACCCGTAGTTCCGACGCACCAGACATCGGTTGAATCGGCAGAAATGATCTGGTAATCCAGTGAAAACATTTCGGCGGAAGTGCTGATATCGAGGTTCCATGTAATGCCTCCGTCAGGTGAACTGTAAATGCCGCCTTCCTCTCCATATAGATTCCCGCCAATGGCAAGGCCTGTAGTTTCATTAAAGAACTTCACCGCCCTGATAGGATAAGGAAAGGTTTCCAATCGCGGGCCCCAGTCAAGTCCGCCATCTGTTGTGCGATGAACCCATCCTGAGACCGGAGCACTGATCTGGCCACCGCCGGTCCACCCATAAAGGTTATTATCATCCAGAAAATCAATTCCGCCATCGAAAACATTATCGGCAGAGGCATTGCTTGTCCAGGTCCATCCGAAATCTATACTGCCTGCAAAATGAATCCCCGTCGCATATACCTGTCCGCCCGGCTGAGCGTCAATATTCCCTGCAATCCAGCCAAGATCAGGGTTGATGTTAACGTAAGTCCAGGAGTCCACATCCTTGCCGCCATTATAGGTGTACCAGCATCCGCCGGAAAAGGAATTAAAAACAATCCCGGTATCCTGGTTGAAAAAGTGGACCTTTTCGAGCCATCCCACACCATTGCCTGGAAGGGTTAAAACAATATCCGTGCTCCATGTGCTGCCTCCGTCCAAAGTCCACCGAACAACTCCCTCGCTGATCTGACCCTGGTTATTGAAGCCTGAGATGACAACCGTGTCGGGAGAAAGTGCATATACACCATACCAGTAATATGGAAAGCCGAGATTCATGACAGAAATCCAGTTGTCACCGCCGTTTTCCGTTTTATAAACCGAGCCGAGTTCTGTGACGATGTAGCCAACCTGTGCATTGGTAAAAGAAATGTCTTTAAACACTTTTCCCGGTGCAGAGAACTTTAATGTCCAGTTAAACTGAAAGGTTTTCAATAAATCGCATTGATCGTTTACCTCAAAACTTTCAGTCGTTAAACGAGGAAAGGAAGCGGGGATAGTCGAAACCATCTGATTATTTAGTAAGAGGCTTAGGACAGTTCTTCCATCATTTTTCTGAACCAAAATTTGCTTTTGAGCAAACAGGCTGAGCGACATTAATAGCAAAGCAAACAATAATTTTATGGCTTTCATAATAGTAGTATAAATGTTCCTGAAATATAAAACGTTGATAATCTATATCCTGTTCATTGATGAATGAAGCGTAATGCAAATAAATACTTGATCGTTTCCAGTGTTTTTTAATACACTCCGAAATACAAAGTTATAAAGTAATTGCGAAGGATTTGCAATTTATTAAATTCTTCATGTGAGGATTTGCTTTCCAGGTACAATTAGTTATTGAATTGTGTTGTAAAAAGCTAATAACCTACTGAATGCAATATATATGCTTTAATAAACATTGAGGATCATTGGGTGTTTTATTGATCATGGACAGGATACAATTTATTAAATCATTGGCAATACTACCTTTAGCAGGAGCAGCTATGAAACTAAAAGCATTGAATGTATTGACGGAACCTTTTGACGGCACGGAAAAAATGCCGGTTTTATTTTTAGGGCATGGAAGCCCGATGAACGCTATTGAAGAAAATGAATTTGTCACAGGGTTCAGGAATATCGGTAAAACGCTTCCAAAACCCAATGCCATTTTATGCGTTTCGGCGCATTGGGAAACGCAGGGGACTTTCGTAACCGCAATGGAAAAACCGAGAACCATTCATGACTTTGGAGGTTTTCCAAAGGAATTATATGAGGTGCAATATCCGGCTCCGGGTAGTCCCAAATTAGCGGAGGAAACACAAAACATGGTCGGTAAAACCAAAATAGGCCTTGATCAGAAATGGGGACTTGATCATGGTTGCTGGAGCGTGGTTAAACATTTATATCCCGACGCTGATGTTCCTGTCATTCAACTGAGCCTTGATCGTTACCAGCCGGCACAATATCACTACGACCTCGCAAAAGAGCTGGCAGCCCATCGCAGCAAAGGTATTCTTATCGTGGGTAGTGGGAACATGGTTCACAACCTCGGATTGGTTGCCTGGGACAAACTGAATGAGGATGAATATGGTTTTGACTGGGCTATAGAAGCCAGTACAAAAATGAAAACATATATCCGTGATGGTGATCATCAATCACTAATCAATTACCAGTCGCTGGGCAAAGCTTTTAACCTTGCAATCCCTACACCAGAACACTACTTGCCTTTACTCTATGCATTGGCTTTGAAGGAAGAAAATGAAGGGGTGACTTTATTTAACGACAAGCCGGTCGGCGGATCACTCACCATGACCTCGTTGAAAATTGACAGGATATAAATGAAAAAGATTTTAAGTAATTTTGAAAAAAATAAAAAATGAAAACAAGTTCAAAATTTAATATAGAATTGGATAAATCTCAAATATTCAATTTGGTTCGCCAATTAGATTCTGAGGATAAAATTGAACTCATTAATAATTTACAGGAAAGCACTTTTATCAAAAGGTTTGAAAAGCTTCTTGATTCGCTTAAAACAAACAATTTAACATTGGATGATATTACTAAGGAAGTTGAAGTTGTAAGAAAAAAGCGTTATAAAGAAGGAAAGCATAATGCTTAAAATTATCATTATACAAAAAAGCAAAGCCTGATTTCGATTCTGTCATAATTTGGTTAGAACCCTTATTTTTGCACTAAATTCAGATTCATGCAACAACACCGGAAATCAGGATCAAAAAAACGGGATACTCCAAAGCAAACGACCTTACAGGTTTCAGAACCCATTGAGATCATGAATTTTCTCCAGCTCCGTTTCCCTGACAAAAGCAGGACAACCATTAAGTCAATCCTCACGCACCGTCAGGTTTCGGTTGACCATAAAATCGTTACCAGCCACGATCATTCTTTGCTACCAGGACAGCTTGTAGTCATCAACTGGGGCAAGGTACCTGAGGAAATTTATTATCCGGGGCTGAAGATTCTGTTCGAGGATGAGTACCTCATTGTCATTGATAAAGAAGCGGGGTTGCTTTCGATTTCAACAAATAAGGAAACTGAAAAAACTGCTTACAGTATATTAAGCGATCATGTAAAACGAGATGGACACAGGAATAAAATATTTGTCGTGCACCGGCTCGACAGGGAAACTTCAGGAGTAATGCTTTTTGCGAAAAGCAAGGAAGTTCAGCAAAAGCTGCAGGAGCGGTGGTCAGAAACCATCATGGAGCGAACCTACATTGCAGTAACAGAAGGGCTATTCGATAAAGATGAAGGAACCATCACAAATTTCCTTTATGAAAGCAAAGCGCTGAAAATGTATTCCGGTTCCGATCCGAAAATCGGACAAAAAGCTGTAACTCATTACCGTGTAATTATGAAGAATGAGAACTATTCAATGCTTGAAGTGAATCTGGAAACAGGTCGTAAGAACCAAATCAGGGTGCACATGCAGGATTTGGGGCACAGCATCATCGGGGATAAAAAATACGGTTCGATCCAAAATCCGATCAAAAGAATAGGGCTTCATGCACGAATAATTTCATTCATCCATCCCGGCAACGGTGAAGCCTTAAGATTTGAAACCGAAATTCCTCCTAAGTTTCTAAAATTATTCGCAAAGTAAAAAAAGACTTGACAAGCAGAACCGGCGGGTCAAAAATTATTTGACCCGCCGGATCGTTGCTGGTATTAAAAAAGTCATTTAATCAATGATCTTTTTTAATGCTTCTGTAATCCCTTTCAAACCTATGACGTTTATAAAGGGTGTATTTGAATAATTACCAATACCGGTAAAAAATGTTACCTGGCCGGATTGTGCAAATTTACCTGATAGCGGGATTAACATCCTGTCAATCTCAATCTTGTTGAATTTCCCCGCATTAAAAATCTGTTTTTCAGGGAAAATGACTTCAAGATATGAACCCTCACCCTTTATTGTTTCAATCAGTTCAGATGTTACGATTAGTTCATAAAGGTCGTCGCATGATCGCAGGATCGTTATTATTTCATTTATAAATGCATCAACATTTTCTGTTTTTGCATCCAAATGTTTTCCGTTATAAATAATGACCGGCACCTTGTCCGATTTTCCATTCACATTCTGATCCTGGTTGCATCCCATTGCCAGCAAGAATTGAAAAAGGCATATACCCGTGAATAATTTCAATTTTATCATTATTCAAGTACAACATCATCAAGTAAAATAGCTGTATCGAAATAACTATCACCTACATCTCCGGCAGCGATAGTCAGGGTAACGCCTTGTCCGGCAAATGCCGTTACATCGAAACTCGTAAACTGCCAGCCGGTTCCGTAAACATCGCCCTGATCAAATACGATATCGGGCGAAACGAGTGTCAACGCATACTCTGCGGCAATCTGATCAATCGTTTTATTAAACAGTTCAGTTTCATTGCCCAGGTCATCAGTGATAGAGATTCTAAAGTAATCCTGATACTCTGATCCTACCCACTCCATAAATTCCTCTGAAAGAAAATTCCAGTTCAGGCTTAGAGTTGTGGCGCCTTCGGGAATACAAAAATTCTGGCTTATGGATCCTGTTTCAACGGTAAAACCGAGGCCTGTCGAAATAATACCCATATAATTTCCTTCATAAGGCATGATAAAGCCGAGTTGAGTAATGGTCCTTCCGTCACCTTCAACAAACCAGCCTGCCAGATAACCTTCTTCAAAGTCCCCATTCGTAAGGCCGGATTCAAAATGGGTTTCATCATCACCAAACATTACAAAATAAGCAGCCGGAGTATTATTGTCGTGCTGTCCGGGAACAAAGGCCTCACCTGTTGTCATTCCATCAGTAATTATTTTAGGAAATAAATCGTTGGCCATGTCTCTGTCAAATGATGACTGAACGGTCTCTGAAAATCCGAAATAAGTACTTGCGCCGTTGTTGATAAAAGCATCCGACATGGTTGTATTATAGCCACTTTCGCATGAACCATTATAAACGATGGAATTCGGATAATTGCCATTATAGCTGGTGAGAAATGAAGGTTTTATCACCCACATGGACTTGCCATGGAACGGAACCGGGTAAATATTACCGAGCATCCAGTCCAGGAGATCGGGAATATCAAGATAATCTACCTCTTCACCCGTAAGGAAAATCACATTGTTATCTTCATCCAGCCCGCCATGGGTATGGATTACAATAAGCCCGTATTCCGAAAGAGATTTCAGAACATCAAGATCGGCTCCGGCATTCTTTTTATAAACAATGTTAAAGTTGGGACACTCGCTGGCTGCGATAATGTCGTTTACATTTTCGAGGAATTCGGTTCCCCAGTCATCAAATTCATCCCAATTGGGTGCATATAGCAAAACATCTTTGTCGAGGACCAGATGTTCGTCTTCTTTGTTACCGTTGAAATTGTTTGCAGTCGTGCCACGAGTTTGCAAATGAAGAGGAATTGACGAACCCGAAGCTCTTTCTTTAATTCCGCTTTGGCCACCTTCATTTCCTTCGGCTGTGGTAAAGATCATTCCTTCGAGGCCAAATGAAAATTCTATCCAGATATCACCCGAATTGGTTTGAATAGAGCTTACCACCAGCGATTGTTGTTCAAGCCAGACGATGGTCTGGTTTATTGATTCGTCAAAACTGTGAGTTTCAGCATAAAACTGGAAAACGGAGTCAGCTGCAATCTGAATGTCGAGTATTTCCTGTAATGTAGTTGAAGGAATTTCACCTACTACCGAGATAGCAGAAATTTCAGAATATGAATCAACGGTGCCGGAAGTTTCATTTGTTGTCACTTTAACCCTGAAGTTCATGACAGACGGACTGGTCTCAAAAAAATTCTGAATATTGCCATAAACCCCGTCACCCTGTATATCATCACCATGGGCGATCAGGTCGCCATCATCAAAAAGTTCACATACTTCTTCAATAAAACTCCCGGAAGCATTCACTTTTATCAGTTTTATACTGTTGGCAACCAGGTTCGGATTGTTAAGCATAGCAATGCTGAATTTAACATCAGTACTGGTATTAATAAAAAATCCATTCGGATTGATATTCAGTGCTCCTATAAAATTGACAAACTCATTGAAGGTTACCATGATCTTAGCCGTGTCGGTATTGTTGGCAGCATCATAGGCAATAAATGTAAATAAATTGTCGCCGTTGGTCAGATTCAGGTTTGCAACCGACCAGGTCTGCGTACCTGATGCTGTTCCGTTTATACCCCCGGGACCTGAAAACAGAACTTTAGTGACTCCGGTATTGTCACTTGCAATACCTGAAATTGCAACAGTATTTTCATCCGCCTGGTATGAGAATTCTGCTGTCGGACTTGTGATTGTAATTTGAGGTGCAACATTGTCTGATGTTGGAGGGTTGTCGGTGTTGTCATCTTTATCTTTTTTGCAGGAATAGGTAACAACCAGTATCACTGCAAACAAAATTGCCGTAATGTGTAAAATTTTTCGTTTCATGATTATTGAATTTTTAATTATTTATATTTAGAAATATCAATGAATACTACGAAACAAATTTAAATAATCATTATAAATAAAACTAAATTTTAGTAAAAAATATTCGTAAAAAATGATCAACAATTGCCTTTGGATTTCAAATTCCTGCCGGTGTTTTCCTATATTTAATCCACTTTGGAATTGCATTGGTGAGGATCACGACCACACAGATCATAATTAGTGAAGTAAGCAACAGGTTAATAATTCCCTGAACCTGAGTTTCAGCAACTACGGTCTGAGGAAGATAAAGCCCAAAGATGTTTTGCCATCCGGCTGTAAGGGTAGTAATACCCACAAAAGCCATTGGAACAATTGTAACCCATGCATATTTCCCCTTTCCGTTATTAATGATGTAGGAAGTTCCAACAGCAAGAGCTATGGTTGCAAGTAATTGGTTGGCAGTGCCAAACATAGGCCAAAGGGTTGCCACGCTGCCGGTATAGATGAAGTAACCCCAGGCAAATACGATCAGAAAGCTGGTGATGAGGTTGCCGATAAGCCAATCTGTTTTAGCGAAAGGTTTTATGAATTTCCCGAAGAACTCCTGCAGTAAGAAACGTGCAATCCTCGTTCCCGCATCAATGGTGGTAAGGATAAACAATGCTTCGAACATGATGGCGAAGTGGTACCAGTAGGACATTAAACCTCTTAATCCGGGGATGGAAGAAAATATCTGAGCCATGCCAACGGCAAGTGAAACGGCTCCGCCAGTGCGGCCTGCAATCTCTTCACCAACCTCTGCAGATAATTCCGGTAAATTTGATTCGGTAAATCCCATCGCTCTAAGTTCAGGCAGGATCTGAGCGAACTTTTCGGGAGATACATTGATCTGGAAATAGTCGAGCGGAAACAGGCTTGATGCTGCAATCAAAGCTAAAATGCTGACAATACCCTCGGCTAACATGGATCCGACAGCAACCGTTTTGATGTGCGATTCCTTTGAAATCATTTTGGGTGTAGTCCCAGAACTCACCAGTGCATGAAATCCTGAAATGGCTCCACAAGCAATGGTTATAAAAAGATATGGAAACAATGTGCCGGGAATGACCGGTCCATTTCCATGAATGAATTTGGTAAAAGCGGGCATTTCCATGTTGGGTGCAACGATGATAATTCCAACAGCCAGCATGAAAACAACCGATAATTTCATGATCGAGCTCAGGTAATCCCTGGGAGCTAAAAGCAACCAAACCGGCAGAACAGATGCGAAGAAACCATAACCTGCAAGAAGAAGGGTGAGGGTCTTTTTATCGAATGTAAACCACGAGGCAAAAGGCGAATCCGGAATATACCTGCCATAAATTACGGCGAGGGTCAATAATATTACACCCATTATAGTAGCTTCTATCGTTTTACCCTTGCGGATGATGAACATCCAAACACCCATAAAAAGTGCAATCGGAATAGTGGCTGCTATGGTAAAGGTTCCCCATGAGCTTTCAGCTAAGGCATTAACCACCACCAATCCCAGTCCGGCCATTGCAATTACAATGATGATCAGGGTGGCAACAGAAGTGGTCATTCCGCTGACTTTATTAATTTCAGTCCTTGCGATTTCAGCCAGTGATTTGCCATCATGGCGAATCGAAGCGAGAAGAATGACATAATCATGAACAGCTCCGGCCATCACAGCTCCCACCAGCATCCATAGAAAGCCGGGGAAATAACCGAATTGAGCCGCCAAAACAGGTCCGACAAGTGGCCCCGCACCGGCAATGGCAGCAAAATGGTGTCCAAAGAGGATCCATTTTTTCATGGGATGGTAATTCTGCTTGTCGTACAACCGGTTTGCCGGTGTCACCAGCGAATCGTTGATCACGGCAACTTTAGCTGCAATAAATCCGAAATAAAAGCGGTATGCCAGAACAAATATGGCGATTGCACCAACCAATAGGGGCATTGCATTCATAATATCAGCATTATTTCTTTCACAAAGTAAAACAGAATATTCAAACAGGACAACGAAATTTTATGAAAAAAGACTGTATTACTCAGGAAAGTCAGATGGAGATTCAAATGCAGGATTATGAATAAAAGAGGTATCTGATAAGGTTAAAAGGAAAGCCTTCAAATCTTGTTTTTCCTGTATGGTAAGTTGAACTCCTCCCTGGGCTATGTGATGCATCAAAGGATCAATGTACGGCGACCAGAGCAGTTGATGGCTGTAAAATTCAATGACTTCATCAAGAGTGGCAAACCTGCCGTCGTGCATGTAGGGAGCCGTAAATTCGATATTTCTGAGAGTGGTCGCTTTATATGCTCCTTTATTCATAGGATCACCTGTTATGGAATAACGGTCATTTGGATCGGAGAAAATGGAGTCTTTGCCGTTGTTATAAAACAAATGGGTAGTAAAAAGCGGATTGCCTGAGCCACCGTGACAGTGAAAACAATCAGCGCCTTCCTCCGTAGTGAAAAGAACAAAACCATTCAATTCCGAATCGTTGAGCTGGACTTCACCGCGAAGATATTTGTCGAATTTCGAATCAGCAGTGATTAACGTACGAATGAACTGTGCTATCGCCTTTCCGATCCTGTCAGTCGTCACTTCCTCCGAACCAAATGCTTTCCTGAACATTTCAGTATAACCAGGTATATTCTTAAAAATTTCGGTGACTTTAGCAGTATCAGAATACATTTCATGCGGCGCAACTATGGCCATCCAGGTAAGATCTTCAAGTTGTCGTTTGGCAGGGTCGGGATTGTTTTCACTGATTTTTCCATTCCACAAATAACCGCTGCTATTCCAAACCAGATTTATCATAGGCAGCATAACGTGAGGTGTTGGAATTCCTGTGATACCATGAGGATGTCCTCCAATAAATTCCGGATGATTGATACCGCATTCAAATGAGTTTTCCTGCAGGTGACAGGTGCAGCACGACATCAGTGAATCTTCCTGCAGCCGTCCTGACATCCTTCCGTCATAAAACAAATATCTCCCCAATTCAATACCTTCGACAGTCATCGGATTATCGGAAGGAATATTAAGGATGGTAGGAAAGCCGGGAGGTATTTGAATGGTATAGGGTGTGGGTTTAAAAAGCGGGATCAAATCCGTATCAGGATTGCGTGAACATGACGAAATCAAAATCAATAAAATGAATGCCGGATAAAAAAAATAATTTTTCATTTCATCCTGTTGATCTCTGCGTTCCAAAACTCTTTAATACTGTCGTTTTTCAGTTGGTAATCAAGGAACATCAAGGTATCATTAATGGTGCCGCTGCCCTGAACCGAAACCGCTGAAAGTGAATCCGCAATTAACTGGTAAGGCAGAAGAAGCAGGGAATCATTGAAATCAACAAATACCTCCCGGCCGGTATCGCAGGCAAAACCGCTGAATACAAGCCGTTTATTTAGGAATGAATCAACTGCAACCATGATGTTATAGTTACACATGTTATTTCCGGTAAAGATTTCAGTTTCTGTAATATTGTACTGCGAGGAATAAATATAACCTTCGTTGTAAATAGATACATGCCTTGTGACCGGGATTGCTTCATTCCCTGCCTGGTCAACCACGTGATAGATCACAGTGTACTCTCCTATTTTATTTACATTCACCGAGTTTTCGATGTAGATATTTTTGGTAATATTACCATCGGTTTCGTCAATAGCTTCAGCACCGTCATCATTGTAAACATTGTTAAGGATATGATTAACCGATTCGGCGCCTGTAAGTGTAAGAACAGGAGGAAGATCATCATTTTCCTTACATCCGGATATTGATATTGACAGAACTAAAATACTCAATATAAAGCAAACAATTTTCATTTTAAGTTTATTCAATTAGAGCCGAAAATACATTGTGTCCGTTTTCTGTTAATTGCTGCATTGCTTCCTGGTTTTGCATGGTATAGCTTCCCCAAACATTGAAATCATAATCATGAGGATCCGTAAACCATTCGTCCACACTCATGGTAAGAGTAATTTCAGTTTTCTGTCCCTTAGTTATTGTAAAATCAGAACCCGGCAAAGATACACGGAAATCATTATGTATAAAATCCGTAATCGAATCGGGATAGCTGTAATATATCTGCCCGATACCGAGGTGGCAGTTGAAGGGAGTGGTAACTGTGGTTTGGCCGGGTTCGAGCCATTTACCGTTCAGCTTCATATAGTGATACCCTCCTCCCAGAGATTCAGGCCAGAACATATAACTCTCCGGGGGATTAACAAACATACCGGATAAATTTTTTTCTTCGGATATACCGAAAGTAAACGAAACAGAATCGTAATAGCCTGCCGGAATCTTTTCAAACACCTCCCATGTCCGGGTTTCCTGAATATCAGTGTCAACGTAATGAATTTCCTTTTGGTCATCAATCATGAAGGTCGAACCATCCGGTTTGTATAGTGTGACATCCGAAATAAAATATTGAATCTCGCTTACAAGGTAAGTATTCCCGGTAGCATTGGTATATAAAAGCGTGTCGAATGCGAGAGGATTTCCCTGAATGCAATGCCTGAATGTAAAAACAAGATTCCAGGTATTATCCTCTTCCGGTTCATTACTATTATCACAGCCGGTTCCAATAAATACGGAAAGCAATACAACGATAATGGTTCGATAAATGTCAACTTTATGTCCTTTTAAAGAATGGAATCCTTCACTGCGTTCGCAATGACCATCAACAATTTGGACTTTTCGGAGTGAGCTCACCATTTGTTATAAAAAATTCCAACAAAATTATTATTTATTGTATCCTTTTGGTCAAAATTCAGTATAAAAGGATTACTTTACAATCTAATATCTGCTGTATGATGATTTATCTGCGTAATCTGTTGCTTATCCTGATCTTATTTTTTTCTCTCAATATAAGTTCATTCGGCGATGCACCACCCGATCCAGGTGGCGGGCCGGGAGGCGGAGCCGGCCCTGTTGGGGGCGGAGCGCCATTAGGCGGCGGATTACTGTTTCTGCTGACTATGAGCTTTGGCCTTGGTATCAAAAAAATTTACCTTGCAAGGAAAAAGCTGACAGAATAGATTTCTTCAACCAAATATAATTTCTTAAAGTCTTTTTTTCATTTTATTCAAGAAGACCTTCCTGCTGAAAGAATTAAAGCCATTCCATTCTTTCCTCTTTTCCATCTGGTTCTTTATTTAAGAGAGTTTCAATTATTGTTAATTTTATTTAAACCGTCAAGTAATCATACCGGTATGTGGATATAATATATATTTTTGTAACTACAATTAATTTTAGCATTCCGGTTTATGAGCTATATCAAATTTGATAAAAAGCAATTGGTTAATCTTGAGTCGTCACTTCAAAAAGAACTTTTACGTTCGAACAGGGCCGGCTCATACCTGAGTACGACTGTTATCGGTTGCAACACGCGAAAATATCATGGACTGCTTGTCAGTTTACAGCCTCAGATCAATAACCAGCACCACGTAATATTATCCTCTCTTGATGAATCTGTTGTCCAGGAGGAGGCTCAATTTGGACTGGGAATACACAAATATAAAGATGATGTGTTTGAACCGGGAGGGCATAAATATCTCAGTCAGTTCGAATCGGACCCTATCCCTAAAATAACTTATTGTGTCGGCGGTCTTACACTATCCAAGGAAAGAATATTTGTGGAGAATGAAGACAGGATACTGATCCGGTATTCCCTGGTGACTGCCCAGTTACCTGCGATATTAAGGTTTAAACCTTTCCTTGCGTTCCGAAGCGTGCATGCCCTGAGTAAGGCGAATTCCTTTGCAGATACCTCCTTTACCAATGTGGAAAACGGAATCCGAATTAAACTTTATGACCCATACCTGCCATTGTATATGCAGTTTTCGAAAAAAGTGGAATATGTACATGATCCCCAATGGTATTACGGAATTGAATATATCAAGGAAAAATCGAGGGGCTACGATTGTTGTGAAGATCTTTTAGTACCGGGAAGTTTTGAGGTGGTAATTGAAAAAGGTGAAAGTGTTGTTTTTGCTGCAGGATTTGACAAGATTTTACCTGGGAAGTTAAAGCCCTTATTTAACAAAGAAGCTGACCGGAGGATTCCGCGTGATAATTATAAACATTGCCTTTTAAATGCAGCTCTGCAATTTTTTGTTCATAAAAAGGACAAAATTGATCTGATAGCCGGTTACCACTGGTTTGATAAAAGCGGCAGAGATACTTTTATTGCTTTACCCGGTCTCACGCTTACCCAAAATGATACTGAAACTTTTATGAGTGTCGTTGATACTATTATCGGGGAGATGAATGGGCCCTTTTTCCCAAACAGCAGAATTGAAAACGAATTTATTTACAATTCCGTAGATGCACCCCTATTGTTTTTCTGGGCTTTGCAGCAGTATGTGTTTTTTACGAATGATCAAAAAATCATTTGGGAAAAATATAAGAAAGTCATGGGAATGATACTCGATAGCTTCAGAAAAGGGACCCTTTTCAATGTTCACATGCAGGACAACGGCCTACTGTATGCCGGCAATGAAAATGATTCGCTTACCTGGATGAACGTGAGGTTCGACAACAAACCTTTTATCTACAGACACGGACTGGCAGTAGAGGTTAATGCTTTGTGGTATAATGCTATTTGCTTTTATACTGAGCTGGCGAAAACATTTAAGGATGAAGCGATTGTTTCGGAATGGAAGCCTGTGATCAAACAAATTGAAGATTGTTTTACAAGTACTTTTTGGAATGAGGAGTTGGGTTATCTCGCAGATGTTGTTCGTGTTGATTTTAAGGATTACAGCGTTCGGCCCAATCAGGTTTTTGCTTCTTCACTGGAATATAGTCCGGTTAACGATGATATAAGGCACCGGATACTGCAGGTTATAAAAAGGGAGTTGCTGACCCCGAGAGGGCTCCGGACTTTATCACCCAATGATCCGAATTACAAGGGAATATACCAGGGAGATATCACTGCGAGAGATACGGCTTACCATCAGGGATCGGTCTTTCCCTGGCTGCTCGGAGCATTTGCAGAAGGTTATCTCAGAATACATGGTAAGGGAGGATTGAATTTTATAAAGAAGCTATATAAAGGATTTGAAGAAGAAATGTGGGAGGAAGGAATAGGTACAATTTCTGAGTTGTACTATGGCGATCCGCCGCACAAGGGTAAGGGAGCAATTTCGCAGGCATGGAGCGTTGCGGAATTACTTAGAATAGAATATTTGATAAATAAATATGAATAAAATACCACAACAGGCATGAAAGTATTAATGTTCGGGTGGGAATTTCCGCCGCATATCACAGGAGGGCTTGGGACAGCCTGCTATGGTATGACGAAAGGACTTCTTAAGCAAGGGGCCGAGGTATTGTTCGTGGTTCCGAAAGCCTATGGAGACGAGGATCAGCGGGCAGTAAGGCTGATCAATGCCAGTGATGTGGATTTGAATTTCAGTCAGCCTGAATTTAGAAAAATCATTAAAAATTTTACCTACCTTGAAGTCGGATCAAACCTTGTCCCATATCTCGATCCCAAAGAATTTAAAAAGCTAATAAACGAAACAAAAGTCGAAAAGGAAACAAGGAAAAAATCAGTTTATTCCAGGAAATTTGAATTTTCCGGAAAATATGGAATGAATTTATTGGAGGAGGTATCGCGCTATGCACTCATCGGTGGTATCGTCGCATCACAGTTTGATTTTGATGTCATTCACGCTCATGACTGGCTGACATACTATGCAGGAATTGCGGCCAAAAGAGTCAGCGGAAAGCCTCTCGTTGTGCATATCCATGCCACCGAGTTCGACAGAACCGGAGATCGGGTGAATTCAAATATATATAATATTGAAAAAGCCGGCATGAAGGCCGCCGACCGTGTTATCGCCGTAAGTAACCTTACCCGCAAAATTGTCATCGAGAAATATGGAATTGATGAAGCAAAAGTTTTTACGGTTCATAATGCAATTGAACCCGTGGAAAAGTTCGATTCCATTGATGTGAACAGGGCTCTGAAAGAAAAAGTCGTAACTTTTTTAGGGAGGATCACTTTTCAGAAAGGGCCTGAATATTTTATTGAAGTAGCACATAAAGTTTTGCAGAAAGACAGGAATGTCAGGTTTGTCATGGCCGGGTCGGGAGACATGTTAAATACAATGATCCGGCGAGTGGCACAGCTTAAGATCGCTGACAGGTTTCATTTTACCGGATTTTTACAGGGAGAAGCTGTTGACAGGATGTTTGCATTAAGTGATGTATTTGTCATGCCGTCGGTTTCCGAGCCTTTCGGATTGGTACCTTTGGAAGCCATGCGAACCAATGTTCCTGTTATCGTTTCGAAACAATCAGGAGTCGCCGAAGTATTGAAATATGCCATTAAAGTTGATTTTTGGGATGTTGAAGGAATGGCTGATGCGATATGGGGTATTCTGCATTACGAAGCATTATCCAAAATTTTTATAAAGTACGGAAAGGACGAAGTTAACAACCTGAAATGGGAAAATGCCGCAATAAAAATTATGAATGTGTACAGGAATGCGGTAAACTGATCCTTAATGCGGATCGGGATAAATAATTGTCAGGAGAATTTTTGAATCAGAAAATAGAGAAATTATGAGAGCGATATGTTTTTATTTTCAGGTACACCAGCCTTTCAGGCTGAGGACTTACCGGTTTTTTGATATGGGTGTGGATCATTATTACTACAATGATTTTCAAAATAAATCCATTATTCAGAGAATCGCACAAAAGTGCTATTTGCCTGCCAATAAGGTTATGCTGGGACTGATCCATAAACACGGCAAATCCTTCAATATCGCTTATTCCATCTCGGGATTGGCAATGGAACAATTCGAAAAATATGCACCGGAAGTTATTAAAAGTTTCAGGCAATTAGCGGCTACCGGAAATGTTGAATTTTTAACTGAAACCTATGCCCATTCCCTTGCCTCTCTTAAAAGCAAGGAAGAGTTTCAACGGCAGGTAAATCATCATAGTAAAAAAGTTGAAGAATTGTTTGGCGTAAGACCGGTTACTTTCCGGAATACGGAGCTGATATATTCAGATGAGATCGGCGAAATGGTTGCAGAAATGGGCTATAAGACCATACTCACCGAAGGAGCAAAACACATTCTTGGATGGAGAAGCCCGAATTTTGTTTACAGGCATCCCATCCATTCCGATGTAAAAATATTGTTGAAAAATTTTCAGCTCAGCGACGATATAGCATTTCGTTTTTCGAACCGCGGATGGAGTGAGTGGCCTCTGACAGCCGAAAAATTTGCAGGCTGGTTAAAAGCAATCAATAAAAAGCAGCAACTGATCAACCTGTTCATTGATTATGAAACATTCGGAGAGCATCAGTGGAAAGACTCCGGTATCTTTGAATTTTTGCAGGCGATGCCGGGTAAAGTAATGTCAGAAACGGACTTTGCTTTTGTGAAGCCAATGGATTTGGTCAAAAAATATGAACCGGTAGATTCAATCGGCGTTCCCAATCCGATCTCATGGGCTGATGAGGAACGGGACCTTACAGCCTGGCTGGGAAATGAAATGCAGGATGAGGCTTGTAACAAGCTGTATGCTCTGGAAAACAAGGTCAAGAATATGGATAATAAGGAAATTCAAAAGGACTGGAATTATCTTCAGGCCAGCGACCACTTTTATTATATGTGTACAAAATGGTTTACCGATGGTGATGTTCACCGCTATTTCAATCCCTACCCTTCACCATACGAGGCATTTATAAACTACATGAATGTACTATCTGATTTTACGATAAGAGTTGAAGGCAATGGTAAACCTGATGATTTTGAAATATTAAAAGATAAGACTATGGATATATTTGATTCAGCAAAAGAAATGGCCGAAGATGCGGCCGAAACCACGAAGAAAAAGGCCAGGGAAGCCGTGGGTAAAATAAAAGCAAAGGCAAAACAGGCAACCGACAAAGCAAAATCAAAAGCCAAAGAGGAGTGGGATGGAGTTAAAGATTACACTCTGGATGATATTGCTAAAATGTCGAATGCAAAAGTTAAAGAGCTTATTAAAAGTGTGGATATTGATGAATTAGCTGTTGCGTTGAAAGATGCCACCGACGAAGTTCGGAATAAAGTTATCCCTAACCTGACAAAAAAAGCGAAGGATCAGTTTGACAAACTTGAAAGCGAAGTTAAAAAAATTAAAAAGTCCGACATCAAGGCTTTCAAAGATAAGATTGAAAATGAATTGAAGAATATCTGGAAATAGCCAAACATGCTATAATAAATTTTTTTCTCTGGAAGCTTTATAAAATTAAGATTGGATTACGACCTTTCAATATTTGGAAAGAGAAAAATTATAAGACCTGGGCTAATTTCTGATAGCAATCTTTTATATTACTTATGCCTCATTTATAAGCCCTTTTTGCAGTAAATTATCCTATGGTAAGATTACCTGGTTTTGGGAACTGTTATGAGAGATACTTTCCCACTATCGGCATGCGCCGACCCATACCGAAAGCCCTGGACGATACACGTAAAATCGGAGGTGTTTGGTATCTCTTGTACTCATTGGTGTTCACCATTTTCAGAACCCTTCTGACGGTTGCCTCGTCAAATCCCATTCCAATGAGGTCATTCGGGCCTTTCCGTTGTTCGATATATTGAAACAAGATAGCATCCAAAACAGGGTACTCCGGCAGGGAATCGGAATCTTTCTGTCCCGGCCTTAATTCGGCTGAAGGCGGCTTAGTGATGGTGTTTTCAGGGATGATCTCTTTTTCCCGGTTGATATACCGTGCAAGTTCAAAAACCTCGGTTTTATAAACATCGCCAAGAACCGATAATCCGCCGTTCATATCTCCGTAAAGAGTGCCATATCCTACAGCCGCCTCGCTTTTGTTTGAAGTGTTCAGCAAAATGTACCCGAATTTATTAGATATAGCCATCAAAATCACTCCTCTGATCCTTGCCTGAATATTTTCTTCAGCAATATCTTCAGGAAGCTTCTGAAACAGAGGATCAAGCGAAAGATTTAAACACTGAACCGCATCATTGATCC
Organism: Bacteroidales bacterium; assembly: GCA_020052415.1. Lineage (GTDB taxonomy): Bacteria > Bacteroidota > Bacteroidia > Bacteroidales > JAADJA01 > JAADJA01. The sequence goes on from JAGVPB010000011.1 coordinate 72,808, forward strand.
GAACGGTGTCGTAGGGCGATCCCAGGTTTTGGGCAAGCTTTTCTGCATCCGTTATGGAATGTGAAGATGAATAACCCGAAGGCAATAATATTGAACGGACATTTTCCTTCCCAAGGGCTTCGACCGCCAAAACAAGGGTTACAGCCGAATCAATGCCGCCCGACAAACCCAGTATGGCTTTTGTAAATCCCAGTTTATTAAAATAATTCCCAATTCCCATCACCAGGGCATCATTTATTAGCTGTATTTTGGAAGGATTAACGGGCTGCTGTTGTATTTTTTGCCTTTCAATTTCTTCGATGTCATAAATCTTTAAATCTTCCGTGAAATAAGCCAGTTCATCAACGATTATACCGGACGAATTTATGACCAGTGACCCGCCATCGAACAATAATTCCGTTTGCGCTCCGACATGGTTCACATAAAACAAAGGGAGCCTGTACTTGCTGACATTTTGCAGATAAATCTTCTTTCTCAGTTTCGCCTGGTCATAGTGAAACGGTGAGGCGGCTATGTTGATGATGATATCCGGTTTCTGTTTATACAGCTCATCCATCGGATTTCCCCTGTATAACAAATCATCGCCGATATTCCAGAGATCCTCGCAAATGGTGATCGCTAGTTTTTTACCTTTAAAATCAACAACCTGGTAAACAATATTGGGTTCAAAATAACGATACTCATCAAACACATCGTAATTTGGCAACAAAGACTTATTATGCTGGGATTGTATCAAACCGTCAGACAGAAAAAAGGCTGAATTATAAAGATCCTTGCCCTTGATGTCCGGATTCTTTGACGGAGAGCCGATTATAGCAGCAATCCCACGACATTCGGAAGCAATGCGTTTAATAGAATCGAGGCATTTGATTATGAAGTCATCAAATTCAAGGAAGTCGCGTGGCGGATAACCTGAAATAGCAAGCTCGGCAAACACAACAAGGTCGGCCTTTTTGTTTTTGGCTTTGCGGATCGAATCAATGATTTTCCTTTCATTGCTTTCGAAATTCCCGATATGGTAGTTTATCTGACTTAATGCTATTTTCACAACGAAATAACTAAAACCCTAAAAAATTATACCCACGTACAATTGAAAATAATACAGGAAACCGTTTTCCTGCGTTTCGGGATATTGACTGTTTTCTCCGGTGAGGATATCCGAAAGGCTGTTGTTGAAAGTAAGTTCAAAGAGCAGTGAAGTGGATTCATCGAGGTAATATTCAGTTCCTGCACCAACAATCAGCGATTCCTTTATAAAAGCAACTTCATCGCTGATATCGCTTTCCCATTCGGAGATCAATCCGCTGTTTGCATTTAGAAATTCGTCCTGCGATTTTGCCCTGAGTTTAAATGCGGTTCCCAACCCGATCTCTCCGAAATAGACCATCTTCCCGAATTTATTGGTTCTCATTTTGATCGTCATTGGAACCTCCAGGTATCGCAGATTATATTTCCGGTACATCGTCCCTGTTGAAACAGAATCCAACTTGTAAGGAAATTCAAGCTTCCCGTTCAGATAGTCATAGGTAAAACCTGTTTTTAAAAAATAATTATCGGCAAGCGTAATATCAGCCATGAAGCCCCAGGAGAATCCGGCGACAGCACCTTCATTTTTATAATCCCTGGAGTCGGGTGAAATCCATGCAATGTTTGGAGCAACTTTAAATCCGAAACGAAAAGGCTTGAGCTGGGAATACACCTGAATTGAAATAAAAATCATTGTAATGATGAGAACTGATCGAAATTTCATCCTTTTACTTATTTGAGATTCACAAAAATAGTGATAAAACGGCTCAAAGATATTTTGGCAATTAATTTTACAATGATGGATTATTACTAAATTTGCTTCCGATAAACGATAAAAACATACCACATGAAAAAGATCATATTAATTGCAGTGATCGGCTTGCTTGCCGGTTTCTCTTACGGACAATTGGGCTTTGGGATTAAAGGAGCCATTACCATGAGTAAATTATCAACCGACATTAAAGACTATGATGAAGCGCTTAAAGCCGGTTATCAGCTCGGAGCATTTGTGAGGCTGGGGAAAAAATTGCATCTTCAGCCGGAGGCTTACTTTACAGCAAAGACGGGCAAACTTAGTTTTGATTACACTCAGGTGGATCCGAACAATCCTAACGGCACAATTACAAGCTCGGTAGAGCAGCAGATAAGTTTAAAAACCATTGATGTACCTATTTTGATCGGATTTCAGGTTGCCAAGCTTCCGACTCTTAAGATCAGGGTGCAAGCCGGGCCGGTAGCTTCAATCGTTGTCAATAAAAAATTTAATGTCAGTTTCAACGATGTGGATCAACCTGACGATTCCAGTCCGATATTAAAGGACGATTTCAGCAATGTCAACTGGGCTGCCCAGTTTGGCGCCGGTATTGACTTTCTGTTTCTTACAGCCGACATCAGGTATGAAATGGGATTAAACAACATCTATAAAGCTCCGGAAAACGCGACGGAGGATCCGACAATGAAAAACAATCTTTTCTTCGTCAGCGTCGGCTGGAAAATTCTATAAACCTTATACAAAAGAGTTTTAAATGTCAATTCTCAGCGATTGACATTTTTTATGTCAGACTGTTATAAATCGGGATTTATGAATTTTTTCGTTAGAACCGTCCTATTTCTTTTCATCCCCGTAGTATTTTCATGCGGATCACATCAAGACCGTTTTAATGTGGATGTGAGTAAAATCAAGGTTGAAAAGTTTAATATTAAAAGATATGAACGTGCATTGTTTTCAGTTGACCGGGATCACCTGAAATCCGGACTTGAAAAGCTCCAACCGGAATTCCCTATGTTTCTCGATGGTGATCTGAACGACACCCTGAATCTTATCAGGATTTCAAATTATTTGAATGATACGGTTCTTACAGCAACAAGCAAAGATTGTGAACACATTTTCAGCAGTCTTTCAGGGTTGGAAGAGGAATTAACCAATGCCTTTGTTCATTACCGTTATTATTTCCCCGATAGGCCACAGCCCGCTGTTTATACCTACATTTCCGGTTTCGATTATGAAAATCCTGTCCGGCTATACGAGAACAGCCTTCTCATAGCACTCGACATTTATTTGGGGGCGGAATATCATCGCTATAAAAACCTTGGGCTTCCGCAGTATATTCTGCACCGGTTCACAAAAGACAACATCGCAGGCGATTGTATGAAGGAAATGGCGCGTAATGAATCCGACAGCCGGAGGGTCGGACCTGATTTACTCGATTTAATGGTAAATGAAGGAAAGACTTTATGGTATTGTAAAGCGATGATTCCGGATATACCCGATTCTACTCTACTGGACTTTTCAAAGAAGCAGTTGATATGGGTTGATGAAAACGAAGGGAATGTCTGGGCTTTCATCATTGAGAACCGCATGCTGTATTCGCAGGATATGCAGAACATAAAGAAGCTGATTGGCGAAGCGCCATTCACCTCTTTTTTCGGCGATGATTCCCCGCCCCGGCTTGGTCATTATATCGGCTGGAGGATCATTGAGTCGTATATGAACAAAAATCCAAAAATAACCCTCGCTGAACTTATGAACAGTTATGATGCACAGGAAGTCCTGAATAATTCGGGATACAAGCCCGGGTTGTAGGGTGAAAGTTTTATGCGGGAAACGGGTAATTTGATGGGAGTCTTAAGTATTTAGTATTTAGTTTTGAGTATTTTTAAATAAACGGTGAACAATGAATATTATCTGCAACATATAACTGGATCTTATCAAAATCAAAGAGGTCGGCAGGCTGAGGGAGGATGAAAATTTTGAATTTCGGAAATATTTAAAGGGACAGAATTCTGATAAAATTGATAAACTCGTACAGAATCATGAAATTTCTGACAGGATTGAAGGCTTATCCGGTATAAAGGTTGCTGGTTACTTGTTGCTTGTTGCTTGTTCATTAAACATAAACCTGTTGAAGAAAATCGTAAAAATATAATTTCATTACCTGAGTCATTTTTATAGAAATAATAATTCATGGGCTTAACCATTCATTACAGCGGCAGTTTCAATCCTCAGGCTTCTTTAACGGAAATGATTAATGAAGTGAAGGACATAGCAGAAATTTATAAATGGGAATATACTGTTTTCGAAGAAGCATTTCCTGAAACCGGATTTGGCAAGACTGAATACGACCAGAATATCTACGGTATTGCTTTTTCACCCCCCCGCTGTGAAGCTGTTTGGTTGAGTTTTCTATCAAACGGGAAAATGAGCGGCCCTTCACAACTGATGTTTTTTGGTAACTCTGAAAACAAAGATTATCAAAAATACCTGTATATGCTTTTTACAAAAACACAATATGCAGGCGTTGAAATTCATAAACTGGTCATTCACATTTTGAAATATATAAGCGGAAAATATCTGAGGGATTTCAAGGTCATTGATGAAGGTCATTATTGGGAAACCGGCGATGAGAAATTACTTCAGGACACATTTAAGCGATACAGTGATTTGATCGAGAGTTTTGCTTCTTCTGTCGAAAATTATCCACGAAAACCAGGGGAAAGCTTTGAAACCTATTTTGCAAGATTAATAAAACAGGTACAGGATAAAAACAAGAAATGAAAAACTGTTTAATTTAATCAGTACATTTTGCCGTAATATTCTTTTTACCTACTTTTAACCGGTGAAAATGATTATCAATCCATGCTGATTAAAACCTTCGGAAGTACCATCATCGGCATTGATGCCATTACCATCACGGTGGAAGTGAATATAAGCCGTGGTGCACAATACTATCTCGTCGGATTGCCCGACAGCGCTGTTAAAGAAAGTCAGCACCGGATTCATGCTGCCCTTGCCAACAGCGGTTATCGCTGGCCCGGCAAAGGGATCACAGTGAATATGGCTCCGGCCGATCTCCGGAAAGAAGGCTCTGCCTACGACCTCACAATCGCTATTGGAGTTCTTGCGGCATCAGATCAGATTGCAAAGGATAAAGCCGGCGATTATCTTATCATGGGCGAACTTTCGCTGGATGGCGGACTTCAGCCCATCAAAGGTGCGTTACCCATTGCCATTGAAGCACGTAAGCAGGGATTTAAAGGATTTATCCTTCCTAAGGAAAATGCAAAAGAGGCTGCTATTGTAAATGATCTCGATGTTTTGGGTGCAGAAACAATTACCGAAGTCATTGATTTTTTTAACGGCAAACTAATTCTTAAACCCACCGTTGTCAATACCCGCGAGGAATTTTATTCGAGTCTGAGCATGTACGAATTTGATTTTTCTGACGTGAAAGGCCAGGAAAACATAAAGCGGGCTCTTGAAATTGCTGCGGCCGGTGGCCACAATGTAATTCTCATCGGTCCGCCGGGCGCCGGCAAGACCATGCTCGCAAAGCGGCTGCCTTCTATTCTTCCGCCTCTGAACCTTTATGAGGCGCTTGAAACCACAAAGATTCATTCGGTCTCCGGAAAATTAGCAAAGGATACATCGCTTATTTCAGTCAGACCTTTCCGGTCGCCGCATCATACCATTAGTGACGCCGGGCTTGTTGGAGGCGGAACCTATCCGCATCCCGGTGAGATTTCACTGGCTCACAACGGAGTGTTATTTCTTGATGAACTTCCTGAATTCAAACGGACGGTTCTTGAAGTGATGCGACAGCCTATGGAAGACAGGATCGTAACGATTTCAAGAGCCAAAATGAGTGTGGAATACCCAGCCAGCTTTATGCTTGTTGCCAGTATGAACCCCTGTCCCTGCGGTTATTACAATCATCCTGAAAAGGACTGTTCCTGCGCGCCGGGAATTGTTCAACGGTATCTGAATAAAATATCCGGCCCTTTGTTGGACAGAATTGATATTCATGTTGAGGTAGTCCCGGTTCCGTTCAGGGAATTATCGGATGACAGGAAAAGCGAGAAAAGCGAAGTGATCAGGGAGAGGGTAGTGGCTGCCCGTAAAATTCAGGAGAAAAGATATGAAGGCTCAAAAGGTATTTATTGCAATGCACAGATGACTTCAAAACAACTCAGGCAAATATGCAGGTTAAACGAAACCGGGAATGTTCTTATTAAAAACGCTATGGAAAAACTGAGCTTATCTGCCCGTGCTTACGACCGCATTTTAAAAGTTTCCCGCACCATTGCTGATCTCGATAGCAGTGAGGATATTAAACCCGAACACCTCGCCGAAGCAATTCAATACCGGAGTTTGGATCGTGAGAATTGGGGAGTTTGATTGGGGAAATTATTAATTTTAAATTTTTAAAATTGAATGCAATAGTTTAGAGATGGAAATTAATGGTTTGATATTTCACGCGTGGACGCTTGAAGCAGACGAGTGGCTTGGCTGGAAGACCCGCGCTAATTGGATCAATTTATTAAAAAGATTCTTTTGAAACCATACAAGTAATATGTATATTTGTCAGAATATAATGAATTTATCAGCCTTGGAATTAGTGAGATTCAGGATTTCTATTTCTTTAATTGTGTTACTTCACCTGCATTTTTTCTCTTACGGGCAGTGGGAATGGAATCATCCTTATCCGCAAGGGCATACTCTTACTGAAATATATTTTACAGACGCAGATCATGCCTGGGCTGGTGGAAGTTATGGAACAATTTTATATACTGAGAATGGAGGCCAATCTTGGAAGAACCAATTTGCTGATACCTATTCAACATTTAACTTTATTTTTTTCATTGATCCGGAAAATGGCTGGGCATGTGGAACTAGTGGAACAATATTTAAAACAATAAATGGTGGAGAAAGCTGGGAAAATATTTCAACACCCGGCCTTTCTAATTTCTATAGTATACATTTCATCAACGAGATGGAAGGCTGGGTATCATCAATTGATACCATAAGACATACTTCTGATGGAGGTGAAACCTGGTATCCAAAGGTTACCGGAAGCTTTACCGCTTATTTTGATCTTCACTTTTCCGATAGTTTGCATGGTTGTGCAATTGGAAGCAGTGGCGTAGCTGCTTTAACATATGATGGTGGTGAATCCTGGTTATTTGGAAACACCGGAACAGGCAATACATTAAACGACATGTTCTTTATAGAAGATAATACGGTTTGGGCGGTAGGAATGGATGGAACTATTCTATTTAGTAATGATGCAGGTTTAAATTGGACATCAAAAAACTCAGGGACGGATCAGGATTTGTATACAGTCTATTTTTTTGATCAAAATGAAGGTTGGGCTGCCGGTGGGACAGAAGGATTCTATGCCGAATCAATTATCCTCCACACCACTGATGCAGGAAACACCTGGACCGCTTTTTATCCGGAAACAAATACGCCAGTGTACAGTATTTGCTTTGGAGATGATCAGCGAGGATATTGTGTTGGCCCAAACGGTGTAATGAATTTCACCTCAGATGGCGGTGAATCGTGGTCCACCTATGATTATCTAACCTTCAACGATCTTAAATACACCTATTTTCTTAATGAACAATATGGTTGGATAATAGGAGGATATAGCGATATATTGCATACAATGGATTGCGGAGAGCATTGGACAATAAATAATGTGGATGTAACATACATAAATACCTTGTTTTTTATAAATGAAAATACTGGTTGGGCGACTGCTCAGGATTTTATGGACGAAATTCTACTTAAAACCCAAAATGGAGGAGAAGACTGGTATCCTGTTTATTCAAGCAGCAATGGTCCAAGTTTTTATTCGATCTTTTTCATTGATGAAAATATCGGATTAACCGGAGGTTATCAGGGCAAGTTGTGGCGAACTACCGATGGTGGACAAACATGGACTGATAAAAGTTTTAATACCAATCATGTAGTAAAAGATTTTTGGTTTCTCAATCAATATGAAGGTTGGTGTTTTACCTATTCATACCCGGATAATGAAATTTACAAAACCTATGACGGAGGTAGTTCCTGGGAATCTATTTTTTATGGTGATTTTCTTGGAATATGGCAAGTTCAGATGGTCGACCCTTTGTATGGATGGGCCATTACAGGTTTTTCCGAAGAAGTTTATTTTACAAATGACGGTGGAAATAGCTGGAATTTAAATGCAAATAATCCTGCATTTGATTATGAAAGTCTTTATTTCACAAGCCCGACTGAAGGCTGGATCGTTGGCAGGGATGGTCATATTGCTGCAACAGCAGATGGGGGAGAAACCTGGTCGGATCAGGGGATCCATACCGGGATCGACTTTTTCGATATTTCCTTTACCTCAGACTCAAAGGGTTGGATCATCGGTGAAGATGGCGCCATTTTTCACACTATAAACGGGGGTATTATTAGTGGAATTGATGAATTCAACAAAAAAGAAACTGACTCTACCATTTTTATTTATCCTAATCCGTTTAAACAAACAGCAAATATTAAATTCAAACTAAATTCAACATCCCAAATAGTTGTAGAAATCTATAACCATAATAGTCAAAAATTGATTACTCTTTTCAATGGGACCTTGGATTCCGGTCAGTATTATTTGACCTGGAACGCTGCAGAAAACAACCCCGGAATATATTATTCGAAAATCACCATTAATGGTATTTCACTTACAAAAAAAATGATCCTGGTTGATTTTTAAATTAATTTTTGCATCAAAAAACTTTTACTCACTTTAACCACAGATAGACTGTTTCGTGCCTTTTGACTCGAGCTTGCTTCAATTTTAATAACCTTTCTTTATTTTCGTTTAGCGCTTCACAACATGGACATAATTTGAACTTTGGATTCAGAATGCTTCAGGAGGTAAAAATAAGTAGGGTTAACGCAAGCACACAAGAATTGGCTGGAAGACTTGCTCCACACCGGGATTCTCAATTGAATGATACTTCAAGCAGGGACGATTGAAGCTGATGATTGCGATTGTAAATCACAATTAGTTTTGGGCCTTCCCCACCGAAAGGTTTGAGTATCAGAATTTCAAATTCAATCCCTATTAGGATCGGGATTACAAATCCCGATCAGCAAGGGGAAGCACCCGAAACTACAAAGATCCATTTTGTTCCCGGTAAACTGGCAAAAGATACTGCACTAATTTCCATCAGACCTTTCCGCTCGACTGAAACGCATACCTGGTTTCAAAGTTTATTATTCCTTTTTTTCTGCTTTTACTTACTTTTGCCATTTACTACACGATTAAAAAAATATAATCATGCAAACCCTTAAAACTATTTTTAGTCTGATTTTTCTATCGGCGACAGTAAATACTTTTTCACAGGTAATCCACCACGACTTAAATGTAAAACTGAGCATCCGGAATAAATCAATTGATGTGGTTGATTCTGTCCTTATCCCCAACGATATCATAAAAGACAAAAGTTTTGTTTCGTTTTCGTTAAACAAGAACCTGGTACCCGAATCGCTTGATAAATCCATTAAGATTACCAAAATACCTGCGGATAATGCTGAAGCGATTTTCGATAAATACACCATCGGCATTACCAATCGCGGGAAGGAAGGTTTGTTAATTCCGCTAAAATATTCAGGCATCATAACAGAAGAAATTTCAACGGGAGCTGCCGAATATGCAAGGGGTTTCAGCGTAACCAACGGGACAATAAGCGATTCCGGCGTTTACCTTGCCGGTTCCACCTTTTGGGTTCCGACTTTTGATGAACCGCTGCTGTCGTTCAACCTTACGGTCACGCTCAGAAGCGACTGGAATGTCGTTTCGCAGGGCGACAGGATCATTAATCAGATTAAAGGTGACAACAGAACAATTAAATACCAGTGTAATAATCAGACGGAAGAAGTTTACCTTATTTCGGCTGCCTGGACGGAATATGAGAAAAAAGCCGGAGATGTTCTGGTTCAGGCATTCCTCCGGACTCCCGATTCAGCGCTTGCCACCAACTATACCGATGCAACTTCGGGCTATTTAAATATGTACGTCGAACTTATCGGTCCATATCCTTATGGCAAGTTTGCACTGGTCGAGAATTTCTGGGAAACCGGTTACGGAATGCCTTCGTTTACATTGCTTGGCGAGAAAATCATTCGTTTTCCCTGGATACTGTTTACCTCTTATCCGCACGAATTATTGCATAACTGGTGGGGCAATTCAGTGTATGTTGATGTTGATAAAGGCAACTGGTGCGAAGGTCTAACGGCTTATATGGCGGATCACTTGTTGAAGGAACAAGCCGGGCAGGGAGCAGATTATCGTCGTACAACCCTGCAAAAGTTTACGGATTATGTAAATGCGGAAAATGATTTCCCGGTGATTGAATTCCGGTCAAGAAATAATTCGGCTGAAGAGGCCATTGGCTATGGAAAATGTTTGATGGTTTATCACATGTTACGGAAATTGATGGGCGACGATAATTTCATTAAAGCCTGTCAGTCATTTTATAAAGATAACATTTATAAAATTTCAACTTTTGATGATATTCTGGAATCATTTCAGAAATTTTCAGCAACAGACCTGAAACCTGTATTCCATCAGTGGCTATTGCGAAAGGGCGCTCCTTCCTTTGAATTATCTGATGTTCGTACTGAAAAAGCCGGAGAAAAATTTAATCTGCATTTTACTTTGTCACAAATCCAGGAAGAAGATTTATTTATGCTGGATGTTCCGGTTGCTGTTTATCTCGCAAACAATGTAGAGCTTATAACAGTAACTTCAGATAAAAGAACCAATTCTTATACTTTCCCCTTCTCATCTGTACCTGTAAAAATTGAGGTTGACCCGCAGTTTGATGTTTTCAGAATATTAAATAAATCAGAAGTACCACCTTCGCTTTCTCAAATTTTTGGAAGTTCATTCGGAATGATCATCCTGTCCAAAAGCAGTCCTTACCTTGAGGAATATAAAACGCTGGCTGAGACCTGGAAGGAAACACAGGAAGCTCAGGGAAATTCCCTCGAAATAATATTTGATGACGAACTTGATAAATTACCGGAAAATAAATCAGTCTGGGTAATAGGTTTTGAAAATAAATTTGCCAGGATGTTTAATGTTCAAAAAGAATATCATTCAGCATTTGATTCTGCACAGACCAGTCTTTTAAATAAACTCACTGCTGAGGGCTCAGTTGTTTATGCTTTACCTAATCCTGAAAATAATGCCTATACCATTGGATTTATTGGGACAAATATTAAACAAGCCGTTCCGGGATTAACACGATTGTTATCACATTACGGTAAGTACTCATTTCTTGGGTTTGAAGGTGAACGTCCAAACAATGTTTTAAAGGGCAATTTCCCGGCATTAAATTCACCCATGTTTTATTCCATTCCTTATGATGGAAAATTTCTTGAAACAAATGCAACATTAGAATCTTCAAAAGCCCTGATTGAATAATTTGTTTTTTATAAGTTAAACTTGGTATTATTCTTTGGCTGAAACCACTTAACTCAGGAGTCTCGACATGGTAAATTGGGGAGGCGAGGAGATTTATGATGTATGATTTATGATGTATGATGTATGATGTATGATGTATGATGTATGATGTATGATGTATGATGTGAGTATTAAACACAAATGAACACGAACCCTAAATCTAATATCTAAAATCTAATATCTTCTTTTACTGTGCATTTCCTGCATACCTCGAATATCCTTTCATGATTCCCCGGGTGGATTGTGCAATGAACGTAAGAATCTCATCTCTTTCGAATGAGGTAGGCATGTTGGCTTCGATAAATCTTACAGCCTGTGAAACGTTATATCCCTTTATGAAAATTTGACGGTAAATATCCTGAATTTCGATGATCTTTTCGTTGGTAAATCCGCGTCTTCTGAGCCCGATGGAATTAACGCCGGCATAGGAGAGGGGTTCGCGGGCGGCTTTAGTGTAAGGCGGAACATCTTTTCTCACCAATGATCCTCCTGAAATAAATGAATGAGCACCGATCTTAACAAACTGGTGGACAGCAGTGAGTCCGCTGAGTGTGGCATATTCCCCGATAGTGATGTGTCCTGCAAGGTTAACAGCATTGCCCAAAATAACCCTGTCCTCAAGATAACAATCGTGAGCAATATGAACATAAGCCATTAAAAGACAATTTTTGCCAATGGAAGTTTTCATGCTTTCCTTGGTGCCGCGGTTTATGGTAACAAATTCACGAACGGTAGTATTGTCGCCTATTTCAACTGTGGTATCTTCTCCGGCATATTTAAGGTCCTGTGGTATGGCTCCGATAACGGCTCCCGGAAAAATCTTACAATTATTTCCAATTCTTACCCCTTCCATAATGGTAACATTGGAACCTATCCATGTTGCTTCGCCTATTTCGACATTTCGTTCAATATTTACAAAAGGCTCGATGACTGCATTCTTCGCGACCCTTGCCTGCGGATGAACGTATGCTAACGGTTGATTCATATTTATATCTCCGGATTAAGTGTTTTTTTTGAGATTTGGGCCAGCATTTCCCCTTCAATTACCGGTTTATTAGCTACATATCCCACACCTTTCATGTGACACAACCCGCGCCTGATCGGAGAAATAAGTTCAAGACTGAACACGAGTGTATCTCCCGGAACAACTTTATTCCTGAATTTCACATTATCAATTTTCAGAAAATAAGTACTGTAATTTTCCGGTTCTTTATATTTTTTTAAACTAAAGATACCGCCGGTCTGAGCCATCGCTTCAATCTGCAGAACTCCCGGCATAACCGGTTCTTCAGGAAAATGGCCGACAAAATAGGCCTCATTCATAGTTACATTTTTAACCCCGATCACATGATCGTCATCCATGTCCATGACCTTATCAATCAATAAAAACGGAGGACGGTGAGGCAGCACTTTTTTAATATCATTGATATCGTAAAGCGGTTTTTTGTTAAGATCGAAAGGAGGATTAAACCTGTTTTTTTCTTTTTCCACGATATACTTTTTTAGCATTTTGGCAAATTCCACATTGGTCGAGTGTCCCGGCTTTCTGGCTATAATATGAGCCTTGAAGGGCATACCCACAAGGGCTAAATCTCCTACCACATCAAGCAATTTATGACGCGCGGGTTCATTTTCATAATGCAATTCAACATTGTTAAGAATTCCTTTACTCAATACTTTTACGGAGGGCTTGTTAAATAATTTTGCCAGCCGGTCGAGCTCTTCCTGTGAAATAACGCGGTTCACAAAGACAATTGCATTGCTAAGGTCACCGCCTTTAATGAGGTTATTATTCAGGAGATATTCCAGTTCGTGCAGGAAAACGAAAGTGCGGCATTTTGAAATCTCATCCTGAAAATCTTCAACTCTGTCGAGCGAGGCATTTTGAGTGGAGAGCACTTCAGTTTCGAAATCAATCATTACCGACACCCTGAACCTGTCGGATGGAATGGCTAACATTTCAACATCTTTTTCCGGTTCGGAAAAGGCAATAACCGTATCAATCTCAAAGCTTGTTCTTTCCGATAGCTGCTCAGTGTAACCTGCTTTCTGTAAAGCTTCAGTAAAATATCTCGAGGAGCCGTCGAGAATAGGGGTTTCAAAATTATCAACTTCAATAAGAGCATTGTCTATCTCCATTCCCCTTAAGGCTGCCAGCACATGTTCTATGGTGCTGATCGTACAGCCATTTATACCTATAGTTGTTCCCCTGTTGGTATCTACAACATATTCGCATTGAGCCGGAATTACCGGTTGATTTGCGATGTCCACCCTTTTAAACCGGATTCCAAAATTATCGGGAGCGGGATGAAAAGTCAGCATAACTTCGACTCCTGTATGCAAACCTTTCCCTGATACTGAAACGGCAGAGGCGATTGTTCTTTGTTTATTTCCCATAATCAGCGCGCAAATATATAGAATTATTTCTACAGTTGTCGGCATGAAACAAGAAACAATTAACCGGGTAATTAGTTGAGAATAATGAGGATCAGGAACGATCGGGTTGTTTTAATTCGCGGATATGATTTTCCAGTTCTTCAAGTTTGGTTTTAATTTCACTCAGATTTCTGAAATGAATATACGATTTACGATATTTGCTAATTTCAAAAGCAGGCGATCCCTGTAATATTTCACCTTTTGTCATCACATTTTTTCCTATTCCTGACTGGGCAGCAACCTTCACATCATCAGCAATTGATATGTGTCCGATCACCCCGACCTGTCCGCCGAACATACAGTTTTTACCAATCCTGGTGGAACCTGAAATTCCTGAAAGTGCCGCTATTACAGTGTTTTCTCCAATTTCAACATTATGGGCGATCTGAACCAGATTGTCTATTTTAGCTCCCTTGCGGATAAAGGTTGATCCGAGGGTTGCCCTGTCAACAGTCGTATTTGATCCGATCTCGACTTCGTCTTCAATCACAACATTGCCGATCTGTGAGACTTTCTTATAGTGATTGTCTTCCTGTGGTGCAAATCCAAAACCATCGCTTCCGATAACAACCCCTGCATGAAGGATGCAATCCCTGCCAATGAAATTATCCGAGTAAATTTTAACGCCGGCAAAGAGTGTTGTTCCCTCGCCAATATGGACGTTATCGCCCACATAAACCTGGGGGTAAATTTTAGTATTGTCGGATATAACTGCATTATCACCTATAAAAGCAAATTCTCCGATATAAACGTTTGCACCGATTTTAGCGGAATCAGCAATATGGGCTTTCTTTGATATACCTGTTTTATTAAGCTTGATCCGGTTGTAAACTTCGAGTAAATGTGCAAATGCAGTATAAGCGTTTTCAACTCTTATCAGGGTTGGGATTATAGTTTTTTCCGGTTTAAAATCATTGTTTACCAGAACAATAGATGCCTCTGTATGATAGATATACTGTGTGTATTTTGGGTTGGCTAAAAAGCTAAGTGTCCCTTTTTTCCCCTCCTCAATTTTTGAAACATAGCTTATTCTAACATCAGGGTCTCCTTCAACCTTACCCTGTATTATGTCGGCTATCTGCTGTGCTGAAAACTCCATTTAAAATCGTATTAGATTATCTACAAAGTTAAATAATTGTAGGAAAACTGTTAACATTCCCATAGTCATTTATTAACATCTTTAGGATAACAAATAAAATGTTTGATTACCTCTTTTGAAATCATACGCGCATCGAATTGGTCGGAGGCTTCAGCTATGTCAAGAATCTTACCTGTTTTTAAACGAATAAAAATCTTATCGGAATCCATGTTATAAGCATAGTTTGATGTGGTATCATTATAGAAAAAATATTTCAGTTCTTCCTCTGAAATACCGAATGTGCCAATGATTTTTGATTTGATTTCTTCGATATAAAAATAATCGAAGGGTTCGGATTGAATCTCGCACCTGAAAAGCTTGCGGCTGACCAGATTGTTGCACAGGGTGGATAGTATTTTATCAGGATGGTCCATCCACATTTTGATACAAGTAAACACGTCAAAATCATCGAGCAATGAAAAATAGCGAAGTTTTTCCGGGTCGTCCGATAAATCCCGGTGACTGAAATCTCCTTTCAGGAAAAATAATAATGCGGGAGTTGCAAAAAGACTTTCCCCGTTCATTATAAGATACCTTGCCCTTTGCAGTATTCTGGTCAGCATATTTTCTGCCGCGAGTACTGTTTTATGCAAATACACCTGCCAATACATGATTCTTCTTGCAACTATGAATTTTTCCAGGGAATAGATGCCTTTTGCTTCTACCACAAGTTTATCATCTGCTACATCCAGCATCTTAATAATCCGTTCAGTACCAATAACACCTTCTGAAACCCCTGTGAAAAAACTGTCCCGCTTCAGGTAATCCAGTCTGTCCATATCCAGCTGACTCGAAACCAATTGGCTCAGAAAATTCTTTTTATAGCTGTGATTAAAGATGGCAATACCGGTTGATAACTTACCGTCAAAAAAATCATTTAGTTTGTGCATAAAGATCATTGAAATTTCTTCATGCGTCACCTGAGTAATGATCGAGTTCTCCAAAGCATGGGAAAACGGGCCATGCCCGCAATCGTGAAGCAGTATTGCAACCAGCGCGCCTTCTTCTTCCTCCTGACTGATCCTATGTCCTTTCGATTTCAGGATTTCCAAAGCCTGTTGCATAAGGTGCATTGCTCCGATGGAATGCTGAAACCTTGTATGTAATGCCCCGGGATACACAAGATTGGTAAGTCCAAGTTGCTTAATCCTTCGCAGGCGCTGAAAATAGGGATGTTCAATTAAATTGAAAATAAGTTCACCGGGAATATCCACAAATCCATAAACAGGATCATTAATTATCTTATGCTTATTTATCACTGAAACCGGCAAGTTAAATTTTTCGGTAAAATTAATATTTTGTGTTCAATCCGGTATAACCTACTTTAGTCCGAGGAAAAGCCTTCTTAAAACAGCGTTTTTTAATAAAACAAGCTCAAGTAATATAGGCAGTCCTAATCCGAAGACTAATCCAATTATAAATAGTGAGAAAAGGTTGTGAATCCCAAGCCATTTTGATATAATCCTGCTTCCTGCCGTACCAAATACATGGAACAGATATATGCCATAGGAATAATAACCGAGTTCGGCTAAAAACCGGTTGGGCCTTCGAATATAAAAAATCAGGAAAATCCCTGTAAGTCCGATAAAGGTTCCAAGCTTTCCATACTTTGCGTCCTGCATATCCAAAAATCCAAACCAGTTTAATTGTTGAATTACCAGTCCGGTGATGAGCAAAATCAGAATTATGATCAGGTTCGTTTTTCTAAACAGAGTTTCGGAATATCGGTTAATCCCGATTCCGAGAAGGAAAAATGGCAAAAGGTATAAATAGCTGGTAAAGCTCAAAAAAGAAGTCATAACATAAGGTACCGCAAATATGAGGATCAATACACTGATAACAAAACTTATCATCCAGCCTCTGAAATGATTAATAATGTTGTTTATTTCGAGGATCACCACTGTCAAAAAAACAAGGAATAAAGCCTGTAAAAACCAAAATTGTCCATACGAATAAATGTATATTTTCCAAATATCGGCCATGTCAACACGGTTGTTGACAGCCGGTATAAAAGCGTTCAGACTGTACTGTAAAGTTGAGACAAAAAGAAAAGGAAGTAAAATTCTGCGTGATTTTCCTTTAATAAATTGCAACACAAAATCCCCCGAAACCGGTTTAAGGGCATAAACAAAACCTGAAATTGCAGTAAACAGAGGCATACGAAGGTATTCGAAGGAATGATAAAAATATCGCCAGGCCGAATCGTCGCCGACCATTAGCCCCGTATCGCTTTTATTTCCGATAACATGGCCGGCTACCATTAAAAGGATAGCTATTCCACGAATGGTTTCAATGGATTGTTCTTTGCGCTTGACAGCCATTACTTTTTTCGATTTCTTAGCTTCATCATTAGGTAGGCAAAAATAGAAGAATTATCCAAAGCTTAAAAGGTAACAAGAAATTTTGATGAGTTGCATCAGGTTTACAATAATATTTCGTTTTTAGCATTATTA
This sequence comes from Bacteroidales bacterium, assembly GCA_020052415.1. Classification (GTDB taxonomy): domain Bacteria; phylum Bacteroidota; class Bacteroidia; order Bacteroidales; family JAADJA01; genus JAADJA01. The sequence goes on from JAGVPB010000011.1 coordinate 90,138, forward strand.
AGAAGTTAGAATTTTCCCGGTCAATTTGCGACGATAAATTTGGTTAAGCAATTCCTTAATTTGATTTAATTTTACCCTGACTGAGAATTAGAAACGGATCGTATATTAATTTCATAACTGACAAAATTGACCAATGGACAAAGTAAAAATTTTATGGGTTGACGATGAAATAGGCTTGTTAAAGCCTCATATTTTATTCCTTGAACAAAAGGGTTACATGGTAAATACTGCCAATAATGGTTCAGATGCCATGGAATTGGTGAGGTCGGAAGAATTCGATATTGTTTTTCTTGATGAGCAAATGCCGGGTCTTTCAGGGATTGAAACACTCGAGCAAATAAAGGAAGAATATCCGGGTCTGCCGGTTGTCATGATCACTAAAAGTGAAGAAGAGACGATCATGGAAGAGGCTATTGGTTCAAAAATATCGGACTATCTTATTAAACCGGTAAATCCAAAACAAATATTACTGAGCCTTAAAAAAAATCTTGAAAATAAAAAGCTGGTAAGTGAAAAAACAACTTCACAGTATCAGCAGGCATTCAGTCCGTTGGGAATGAAAATCTCGGGCGAACTTAATCATGAGGAATGGGCGGATGTTTACAAAAGCCTTGTCAGGTGGGAACTCGAACTTGAAAAATCAACCGACTCAGGCATAAAAGAAATTCTGAATATGCAAAAGCTTGAAGCAAGTAAAATTTTTGCAAAATTTATTGAAAACAAATACGAGGGCTGGATTAATGGAAAAACCGGCGACAGGCCCGTTTTGTCACATACACTGTTCAAGGATAAGTTGTTTCCGCGATTAAACAGTAATAAACCATTTTTTTTAATCCTGATTGATAATTTACGATACGACCAGTGGAAAGTGATACAACCCATTATTGAGCAGAATTTCAGGGTTCAAACCGATCAGGTATTTTACAGTATTTTGCCCACTGTAACTCAATATGCGAGGAATGCAATGTTTGCAGGATTAATGCCGGTGGAGATTGAGCGAAAGTACCCTCAATATTGGATGGGGGAAGACGATGAGGGAACAAAAAACCAGTTTGAAGATAAGCTGCTTGATGAATATCTGAAGAGGTACGGGAAAAATATTAAGTTCAGCTATACCAAGGTGCTTAACCTGAATATCGGAAAAAAACTTGTTGAGAATCTTCCGAACCTGATGAAAAATAACCTTAACGTAATTGTTTACAATTTTGTAGATATGCTGTCACATGCACGAACAGAGATGGAGATCATTCGCGAACTTGCTGACGATGAGCCGGCATACCGTTCATTGACTCTTTCGTGGTTTGAGCATTCACCTTTGAAGGACATCATTGATTTTCTGGGTGAAAAGGGAGCCGATGTGGTTATTACAACTGATCACGGCTCGGTAAGGGTTAATGATCCCGTGAAGGTATTGGGCGACCGCAATACCAATACCAACCTCAGATACAAAACCGGTAAAGCATTACAATATAGCCTGAAGGAAGTTTATGAAGTAAGAAATCCGCATGACATTTATCTGCCAAAAGTTAATGTGAGTTCATCCTATATTTTTTGCAAGAGGAATGATTTTTTTGCCTACCCCAATAATTACAATTATTATGTGAACTATTATAAAAACACTTTCCAGCATGGTGGTATCTCACTCGAAGAAATGATAATTCCTTATATCGAATTAAAGCCAAAGTAAACAGAATTAAAGACATTAAAGCTGGATACCCGGTTCAAACTTTGCAATTTTCATTAATTTTGAGCCGGTTATAAACAAGTAACAGTGGCCGGTTCAAAGTTCAGTATAGTTAGTTATAAGGAAAGCGACCTTGAAAATGCCGCGGTACTTTTATTAGATAGTTACCCCGGGGAAAGATTTTTTGCTTTATACGGTGAAATGGGAGCGGGGAAAACCACTTTTATAAAGGCAATCTGTGAGAAACTTAATGTTACAGATGTGGTCAGCAGCCCTACCTTTTCAATCGTAAATATTTATCGGACAAAGGATCTGGAAGAAGTATATCATTTCGACCTTTACAGGATCAATTCTTTGGAGGAAGTATTTGACATTGGTTATGAGGATTATTTTTTTAGTCAGTCGTATTGTTTTGTTGAATGGCCTGAAAAAATCGAAAATCTTTTACCTGAAAATGCCATAAAAATCTTTATTGAAGTCAGGCAATCCGGGGAAAACAGAGTTATAAAATTCTGACAAGGTTAAATGAGAATTGTGAAATTTGGGAAAGTTATCCTAATATGTATTAATTTTAGACCTTTAAACTGAATCTGTTGAGAAATGAATAGCGAGCAGACAGGATATTTCAAATTTTCAAATACTGAAAAGCTTTTACCCCGCGAGGAGATGCTTGAGATCAACCGTCAGAAAACCAGCCTGACTATTGGTGTACCCAAGGAGACTTCCTTTCAGGAATGCAGAATGCCATTGGTTCCTCAGGCTGTGGGTTTACTGGTTGCCAACGGCCATACTGTATTGATTGAATCCGATGCAGGCAAAGCTGCCCATTTCAGGAATGAAGAATATTCAGAGGTTGGTGCAAGGATATTGTACAGCAATGAGGAATTGTTAAAAGCGGATATCATTATTAAAGTTGCACCTCCGTCAGCTGAAGAGATCGAATTATTAAAATCGCGGCAGACATTAATTTCCTCTTTGCATTTAACTGGTCAGAACCGGGAATATTTCGAAAAGCTGATGTCAAAAAAAATGACCACAATTGCTTATGAATATATCCGGGATAAAATTGGAACTTTTCCGGTTTTAAGGGCAATGAGTGAAATTGCAGGTACTGCATCCATCATTATTGCTGCCGAATATCTCGAAAGCGGCGAATACGGAATGGGTACCCTTTTTGGTGGCTTCCCGGGAATAACACCCACAGAAGTTGTCATACTTGGCGCCGGTACTGTAGCTGAATATGCAGCACGTGCAGCAATGGGTCTGGGTGCGGTGGTTAAAATTTTTGACAATAATATCTATAAATTAAGAAGACTCCAGGATTCATTAAATACCAGGGTTTTTACATCAATTATCCAACCCAGGGTTTTGTTAAAAGCTTTAAAAACTGCCGATATTGTTATAGGTTCAGTCCATTCTGCCGAAGGACTTACACCGGTAATTATCACCGAAGATATGGTAAGGCAAATGAAATATGGTTCCGTGATCATTGACGTAAGCATTGATCAGGGCGGATGCTTTGAAACTTCCCATATTACAAACCATAAAAATCCTGTTTTTAAAAAATATGATGTCACACATTATTGTGTCCCAAATATTGCTTCCAAGGTTCCTCATACGGCATCTTATGCTTTAAGCAACTTTTTTACACCTATTCTTTTGAGAATTGGCGAAGTAGGAGGGATCGAAAATATGATCAGAATGGATTACGGTTTGCGTCAGGGAATTTATTTTTTTAACGGCACTCTTACAAAACCATATATTGGGGATTATTTTACCTTGCCTTACCAGGATATTGAACTTTTGATAGCCGCCCTGAGATGACCACCTGATTTATAAATACATTCCGTTTTTTTTTATTTTTAAACCTGGAATTGGATGTGAATATTAATGCCGGGTAAGGTTAATAAAACAGAATGACCGGAGTAGGTCATAATTCCCAGTCTTCTTCAATATCCCAATTGGCCCGGATAGTAATACCGGATGAAAAAAACTGAACTTCTTCAGGCTGTATTTTATAATAGTAATCACCGGTATCCCATTTCCCGTTTTTATTGGAATCAAATATCGCTTTTAATTTATAATCACCGGGAGTCAGATGTATGAATGATAAACGTTCAGGTCCGGAAATATTAAATTCTTCCCTAACCTTATCGCCCGAGAGTAGTTGAAATATAACATTGGTTTCCGGTTCCGGGAGTGAAACGTTAACAAAAAAATTCCCATAATCCTCAACTGACTTCGATATAAAAGTAAAGCTTAATGTATCATTTGTCCTGTTTAGGATGTCAAAAAAGGCGCTGTCAATAATCAAGAGTTTATAAGGGGTTGCACTGGTCCATTTATAATCCACGACAAATTTTCTCTTTGTCGGATCAGTAAAAAATAAAGCGGCTTCCACCGGGATAGTATCATGTTCAAACAACTGCAATTTCACAGGATTGAAAGAGGTAACAGGGTAATCAAATATCAGTTTAAAGGGTTGGTACAGTTCAGAATGGTTGGCCTTAAGTTCTGTCCTGATTGTGAGTAGGGTTGTATCTATGGCACCGGGTCCTTGCTTTTTGTCCTTGCTTTTTTTAACAGCAGCTACTTTCACAGTGTCTAAAATTATGTTGTTATCTGAAATTTCAAATATGATTGAATCCTGAATAATATTTTTAAGCCAGTAATTTACGGTGTCTTTTGTAATATTAACCTCCTGAATTCCCCAATCCAGGTCCGTTGTAAGATTAAGAGGACGAACAATAAGGTTGGTGACGGGTCTTTTAAAAAAAAAGCTAAGCAGATTCTTTTTTACCAATGCAACTTTAATTAATTTTTGAGTTGAGTCAGCTTCGTTGAACAGGGCTAGTTTTATACCTGATTTAAAAGACATTAGCTTTTCTATGTTATCTGTTACCAGTGTATCCGACTCGATGGAATCCGGTATTGTTGTTTGTATAAAGACCGGGGAGATTAAACTGTCAAGAAAAGCAATCGCTTCCGAAGGCTGGTCATAAATCATGTTGCTGTTTTGATCGTTTAGAGCAAATAATTTAAACGGCTGATTAATCAGGTTGTTAAAAGTAAAATTGCCGGAAGCATCTGTCTTTGTTAAGTAATAGGGCCTGACAAAATAAGGAAGTGAATCGAAGGGTATTGTATCATTAATATTAAGATAAAGCATGACATTAATATTTTTAACAGGCACCAGGTCGAATGCATTATAAATTGAGCCGGAAATTGACAGTGAATCAATCACATTGCCGGTTGAAAACACATATTGAAAATTCTCAAAAGCATTATTTTCAGTTAAATCAACAATTGAATTTCCAAAAAATATATTGTAGGTAGTGTTTTCCTTTAGGGTACCTGTCATCTCAATTATAAGTGATTTGCCTCTCAGTTTAAATTCAGGCGTTTTATCCATTGGGGGCGAAATGATTACCTGCGAATTGATATCTTTCAACTTGATAAATTCATCGAAAGTTATTCTTATTTTATTTTGACTGAAATTCCTGGAATTTAAAGGAGGCGCGTATTTTAGAATTACCGGAGGCGTTGTATCTTTCGGCCCGCCGGTAGGTGATACAGGATTGGCGCACCTTGAGATCAATAAACAAGCAAGGACGACCATTAATGCTTTGATAAATTTTCCAAACAATTTATTTTCCTCCGGATAATTTAAATCAACCAAATAACTCTTCAGTTATGGGTGCAAATTTGTAACCTAAATTGCCAAAGTGCTCAATATACCTGGGCAATGTATAGATGACTTTTTCCTTTGCCTGAATATTGTCGTGAAAGACGATAATTGTACCACGTTTAGTATATTTGGAGGCACGGTAAAGAATCATTTCCTTTGGTACCCTTCTGTCGAAATCGCCCGGCAATACACTCCACATGATAATTTTGTACTGTTTTTTAATGGAATTTTTTTGTTGCCGGGTAATCTTACCATACGGAGGCCTCAATAAATTTGTTTTTAATATTTCTGCACATTCTGCGATATCGGCAAGGTAAAGTAAGGTTGATGTTTTTGTACCTTTTAAATGGCTGTATGAATGGTTACCAATACTGTGACCGTTTTTTTTGATTTTATCTATAATTTCAGGATGTTTATCAGCTTTGGAACCTGTACAAAAAAAAGTGGCCTTTGCTTCATAACAATCAAGAATGTCGAGAATTTGAGGTGTAACATCTTTTTCGGGACCATCATCGAAAGTAAGGTAAATATTTTTTTCTTCACCCGGCATGTCCCATATCAAATCTTTTTTGAATATTTTAATAATCTTCGGAATCTTAATCAAATACATACGTAATCCTTTAGAAGATTTTTCTGGCCATTTGGTATCCGACTTTCACCCTTAAAAGTTCTTATTTTGTTATTAATTGCAATCCCTGCAAAAATACATTTACTTCGGTAATTTTTAACAATAATGAAAAATTACTTTTCTTCAAATCTAATCAATTTGTGCTAAGTCAAACCATAAAAATATAATAAGAGGTCTGTTGCTAATTATCTGAAAAAAAATAAGGTAAATATTGTAAATTACAAATTATAATACGTACTTTTACCTTCTTAAAACTTTTCTAATTTCAGTTTGTTAAAGGTCGGGATCAAAATGTTCATAATACCGGGAATTCTGGTTGTGGTTGACAAGAATGTCAACTACAAGAGAATATTTTTTTAGATGGACATATAATTGAGTAAAATGCGGTTGAAGAAGAAGATATATTTCATTCATATTCTTATTTTTTTTCTTACTCCCTTACTTCTAGTAGGTAAGGGTTCTGATTATTATTGGATAAGTGGATCCGGTAATTGGTCAGATACCCTGCATTGGTACTCCGTTTCCGGCGGGCTGCCTGATTCTGCTGATAATGTAATTTTCGATATGAATTCATTCAGTGGACCTGATCAGGAAGTCACGATTGATACTACAGCATATTGTCACAATATGGACTGGTCGCTTGTTTCAAACCAACCTTTTTTATCAGGAACCGATGATATGTATATTTCCGGTTCATTTATTTTATCGCAGGAAATGGCTCTGAACTTTACCGGGAATATTTATTTTACGACAGGCGAGGCAGGACAGCTGATTCAATCAAACGGCAATGTTTTAAATTCACCTGTTATTTTTGACGGAACGGGTTCCTGGATATTGGCTGACGATTTCAACAATAACCTGAAAAATATATCATTAATTAACGGATCCCTCAATTTATCGGGTAAAACATTAAAATGCGGTTCTTTTATTTCTGCCGGTGGATCAAATAAATCTCTGAACATTGAATCTTCCGAAGTAATTATTCAATCTTCAAACGGAAGCTGGAACATTGATAATCAACTTAATTTACTATCTGATTATTCAACATTAATATTTTTTCAAAATAGTTATTCCACTATAAACTCATTTCATGGTGGCAACAAGGTTTATTATGACCTGATCTTTTATAATGATGCAATAATCACCGGAAGCAATAGTTTCAGGAATGTTTATTTAAATCCGGAACATAACTATAAACTTGCAAGCGGATCAACTCAAACAATAAATGGAACACTGACCGCACGGGGGTGTGCAGGTCCGATGAGAATCTCCGCGACCGGATCAAACCAGGCTATGATCGCAAAAAGTAATGGTGATATCAGGATTTCATCCGTTGCATTGCATTCAATAAAGGGAATTGTTTCATCACCGTACCAGTTTGACGCTGTGAATTGTATTGACGAAGGTAATAATGAGGGCATCAATATTTTCTCGCAGGAACGTAATATGTATTGGATAAATGGATCAGGAAACTGGTCGGATACCACTCATTGGACGTCCCTTCCGGTTAATGAGGATTCAGATTGCATTCCTCAGGATATTGATAACGTATATTTTAATGAAGATTCATTTGATGGAACGGATACTGTTAATGTTGATGTTAATGAAATCAGGTGCAATAATATGTTCTGGTCAGGGAATGATCAGCCTGTATTTAAAAATTCACCCGCAATAAGCAGGATTTCAATTTATGGCTCCCTGCAATTTATGGCCTCAATGCAGAATAATTTTGATAAACCTGTTTTCTTTTGTGATACCCTTAACGGCCAAACGATTACATCCGCCGGGCAAAAATTTAATAATGATTTATATTTTACTGGTAAGCAAGGTGGTTGGACCCTTATAGACAGCCTTGATGTGGATGGAAAGATTCACTTCCTGCGAGGAAATTTATACACCAATAACAATTATTTGAGTTGTCTTACATTCCAGTCTGATTCTGCATTTGTACGTTCGCTAAATATCGGAAATTCAGACATTAAAATTAAGGGTATTTATAACGGATATTCATGGCGGTTGAATACTGATTCACTACAGTTTTATGCAGGTACATCAAATATTGAAATCATTGCTGCAAGCGGAACCTTATATCAATATGGCGGAGATACGGTGATATATCACAATGTACTATTCAGCGGGATTACAGGAACTGCCAGACTATTTACCAATTCTGACACTTACTCGATATTTCATAAAGTCGATTTTAAAAGTAACGGAAGTATATTTAGTAATAATTCGTTTGACACTCTTGCGTTTTCACCTGGAAATTATTATGATTTGGCATCAGGGAGTACACAAACTATCAACGAAACAATATACCCATCAGGTACCTGCAATGGACCAATTTTATTAAAAGCCTCAACCAACGGGAGTCTTGCAAGGCTGAAATCAAATATTGACACATTGAAAGTAGATTATACTTCGCTGCGTGATATCTACACTGCTGGTAATGCTGCTTTTATCGCTGAAAATTCAGTTGACCTCGGAAACAATAACGGTTGGGATACCATCATGGTATCAGCGCCCGGTAAACTTTACTGGGTTGGTGGCACAGGCGAATGGAATGATCAAATGCACTGGTCATTGATCAGTGGCGGTACCGGTGGTGAATGTATCCCGACCCCTTATGACACGGTGATCTTTGATCAAAACTCTTTTACTTCTGCTGACCAGTATTCACGCATTAATTTAAACAATGCATTTGCACACAATATGGATTGGAGCACAGCCGGTTTTGTTCCGGATTTTAAAGGAACAAGTAATGGCGCTTACCTGAGAATTTATGGATCGCTGAAATTAAATCCTTTAATGAAATTTACTTACCCGGCATATATATGGTTTGAATCCTCGGATTCCAATGAAACTATAATTACCGAAGGAATTAAATTCAATAATGTTAATAATAACGTTTATTTTGATGGCATAGGTGGAATGTGGTCCCTTATGGATAGCCTGCAGTTGGGTTCATCCAAAACAAATCAAAATTGTATTTTCTTTAATAACGGTTATATAAATTCCAATAATCAGTATATTGATTGCTTTAGCTTTTATTCAACCTTAACAACGCCGAGGATTTTATCTCTCAGCACATCTGAAATCAAAATACAAAATGAATGGTATTTTAATGGAACAAACTTAAGTCTAACTGAAAATCAATCCAATATTCAGATTGATTCCGGACGATTTGTTCATATTTCAGGCAATTACTTTCCTTATCACGATGTAAATTTCAATCATTCCTATGCAAACCAGGTGCTCTATACAAATAATGCTGATTCAGTTCTCTTCGATGATGTGATATTTCATACCAGTAATGGTAAAGCCTATGGTTCGAACGGATCGGTTTATGGACATAGCCTTTTATTTGAAGGAGCCGGCCAGATCAATGAAACAAATATTCCTTCTTCAAATGTTTACATAATTGATAGTTTGGATTTTAATTCCACCGGGTTAATTTATGGAAATGATACGGTGAGAAATTTTGTTAAGTTTGACTCTGTCGGAACCATTATCGGAAATGGAGAATATGTAAATGCCCGGTTTAAGAACGATGGAAATATTTTTGGAAATAATACCTTTGATACGCTTACTTTCACACCCACGCACAGCTATCAGTTAGGAAGCCAGGACATTCAGACTGTGATTGATTCATTCAGCATTATCGGAAATAATTGCCAGTCAATCATCCTTTATGCCAGCTCAGATTTACCGGCTGTTGTTTATAAAGACACAGGTTCTGTTTTTGGAGATTATATTGAAATGACCGGTATCAAAGCGACAGGGAATGCAATATTTGATGCCGGTAAATTTAGTACAGATGTTGACAATTCAAATGAAGGCTGGCTGTTTCATGATTCTCCTTTAAATTTTAGTCTGGGACCTGATATTTCAATTTTGGAGGGTGAAACGGTTTATCTGTGTGCCGAAAATTTTAATGGCAACAGCACATCAACCTATGAATGGTCAAGATGTGAGACGGGAGAAATTTTAGGCACAGATTCGTGTAATCTTTTTTCACAGAAGGGGCATTATTGTTTAAGCGTTTATTATACAGAAGGAGGTGGCTGCGTTAAATCGGACGAAATCTATGTAGGCTGTCACCTTGATTTAGCTTTTGATACCACGCATGTCAGCTGCAATGGCTTTGCCGATGGATCAATTGAAATGGAAATTATTACAGGATTTGGGCCTTTTGATATCAATTGGTATTATAACGGAAACTGGATAAGTTCAGCTCAAAATATTTATGATCTTACTGCAGGCCATTATGTGTATTCAATTTCCGATACCGAAGAATGTATGTCAACCGATACTGTCACGATTCATGAACCGGAATCCCTCCAAATGAACTATAATTCATTCCCGGCATGTTACGAGGTCTTAAATGGCGCAATTATACTTGAGGTTAGCGGGGGTACGGAACCTTATCAATATTACTGGTCAAATGGTTCATCAAATCCTGAATTAACCGGGATTGGACCCGGCATTTACGACATCACAGTTACGGATGAACATTTGTGTCCGCCAATAACAAAATCGGTTACGGTCACCGGGCTTCCTGAACTTATCGTGAACTTAACCGGCACGGATTTGAATTGTTATCATGATGGCAGTGGATCAATAGAGGCAAATGAAGTGACCGGAGGCTCCGGTATTTATACCCTGTATGAATGGTTAAAAGACACTACTTTTTATACCGGTTCTCCTGATATAGGCGATCTAATGGCAGGCACCTATACATTAAGAGTTACTGACGATTATGGATGTACCGGAATAAACAGTGTAACAATCACTGAACCTGAAGAAATTATTCTTGAACTTTCCGGGGATAGTAACATTGAAACCCAGGGCTCAGCCTATCTGAATGTGACCGGAGGTGCCGCGCCTTATAGCTACTTTTGGAGTAACGGAGCCACTACACAGAATATCAGTTACCTTGAAGGAGGAAATTATATTGTAACTGTTACGGATTCTCATTCATGTAGTACTACCGACTCTATTTTTGTTTATGTTCATTATAAAATCTTTGCACCTACAGCCTTTAGTCCCAATGGCGATGGTATTAATGAAGAATTTGTATTCTTTGAAGTTGGCACTGATTTACAAGAAATGGACATGGTGATTTTCAACCGTGCTGGTCAGAAGGTATTTAAAACCACTGATATAAAAAACTATTGGAACGGAAATCTTAACAATAGTGGAAATCCATGCCCTGTTGAAGTTTATACCTGGTTTGCCAAACTTACATTTACCAATGGTGAATCATTGGTTTATAAAGGAAATGTCAGCCTGCTGAGATAAAAAGGAAGCATTTTATCACTGACTGTTATGTCTTCAAAATTCCTCCTTAATGAGAAGCCATATAATTTGCAATACCCTCGTGGGTTTCTTCAATTGCTTCCTGGCCCGGTTGCCAGTCAGCAGGACAGACTTCTCCATGTTCCTCGCTGAACTGAAGGGCATCCACCATTCTGATCACTTCATTAACACTTCTTCCAAGAGGAATATCATTTACAACCTGATGACGCACTATGCCCTGTTTGTCAATCAGAAATAAACCCCTGTAAGCGACAGGATTACCATCAAAAGTAGTTTGATTGGTTTCCTCGTCAAAATCATATTCGCCTGCAAGTACGTCATAGTTTTCAGCAATGGTCTTTGATAAATCTGCTACTAATGGAAAAGTAACACCTTTTATCCCGCCTTTTTTTACTTCAGTATTGAGCCATGCCCAATGTACATGTTTTGAATCAATTGAACAGCCTACCACAGCCACATCGCGTTTTTCAAATTCAGGTAATTTCTTTTGAAAGGCAAGGATTTCCGTGGGGCATACGAATGTAAAATCCATCGGGTAAAAGAAAAAAACAACGTACTTTTTACCGATGTACTGTTCCAGTGTGAATTTTTCAACAAATTCACCTCCGTTTATTACAGCAATCTCTTCAAACAAAGGCGCTTTTTTTCCAACTAATACTCCCATTTTTTTAATGTTTATCAGGTTTGAACTAATTTAACTTATAATGCAATAGGCGGCAAAGATATACATTTTCAATTTTATCTGAAATTGAATCATAAAAACCGAGGGTAATGTTTAAAACTATTGATTATGATGGATGTAGCCGGGAGACTATGCCCAACGGGGATTAATTCTTTACTCCGGGTTCCCGACCACTCAGAGTTTTATTTATTATGCACCGACATTTATTATTTTTCATCTTTCATTTTTTGTCGTTCTTCTTGTAGCTTGTCTTGAAAATCTTTATTAAACGGATCAACCGTTACATTTTTTAAAGCCTTGGCAAATTCAGGATGATTTCTGTACTTTATATCTATTAACAGACCGTTAGGTAGAAATATTAGAATTAATCCAAATCCTCCAACTATTAATAGTCTCTTAAATACATTAATATAAAATATATTTTTTGTTTTAAGATACCTGATTAATCCGACCATTAACACGATAATCAATCCTGTCAATCCGTAGAATAATTCAATTCTTGCACCGGGGTATGATTGGAATTTGAACAAAACACCTATTATGGTAATAGATAATGCTATTCCTGTTGCAACAGATCCAATAATCCTCGCTGTACTAATGTCTTTATAAGATTCCTTTGTTAATGCATTTCTAAGTCCTATATTATTCAGTATTACAAAACTCAAAGCAAAATAAAACATCGAATTTATCGAAAGTATTAAAACTGTCACAACCCCTCCACCTGGAACTAAAAGTAAATTTAGAACAAGTGATAGAATTGAAATCAATCCAATTATTAGTTCAAATTTTTTCATCATCCCTTTCATTTTATATTGGTGCATAACTTATTATACCTATGACAAAACCAAAACAACACAGCAAGCATCAGATGCGATAGTATGATTTTGTCATGCTTTATTTTTCAATATAGAGAATAATTCTTTACTCCGGGTTCCCTACCGTCACCTCATAGCTTCCTTCCTTATCAGGGTCAGCATTATAAACCAAGAGATGGGTATTGCTTTCGGCGCCAGGCTCAGATTTCCAATGCGCTCTTACGGTGGATTAAATTTTATAAACTGTATTGTTAACTGTTTCAAGGTCAATGGATATTTGTCACACAAATTTAAAACGAAGTATGACATTTCCAACAAATTTTTAAGCCATGACCCTAATTTATAATGATTTCAAATAGCAGATTTGAATAATTTGCAATCCGGTACCGGCTTAAAAAAGTTCCTTTCAGATGTGCGGAACACCCATTCCGGTAAAACAACCAACCCCTTCCGCGTGCGGCACCCCTTTCCCTGAATACAAAACAGCCCCTGCCGCATGCGGAAGACCCTTCCGGCTATAAAAACCATGCCCTTCCGCACACGGATGGCGTTGATTTTCAGAGGAATCAAAGCTGGTTACAACCTGCTTTAAAGGGTTTTCAAACAAACCATGCTAAGCTGTACATAAATGAAATAGATATGGATGACGTTTCAGGTTGTGGTGGTCAAAATAAAACAGACTGAAATATGATTAGTTTTTAGAATTTAAGCTTTGGTTTTAATAAAGTTGGCCATGCAAGAATTCATTTGATATTATTTATAAATTTGTAGAAATATTTATCTATGGAAAGTATAGTAGTTATTCCAAGAAAAAAAACAGATACCAGGTTCCTGGTTAATCTTTTAAAATCACTCGATAAAGTGAAAAGCGTGAAAATTGAAAATATAGTTTCCGATGCCGGTATCTCTGAGACATCACTGGCCAAAGACTGGAATACACCTGAAGATGACAGATGGGATAAAAACCTTATTTAGCTATGTATAGTAAAGGTGATATAGTAAAAGTTAGATTCCCGTTTTCTGATTTCTCACAAGGCAAGATCAGACCAGCGCTGGTTATTTCTGATGAAGAAATACACAAGTCAACTGGTGACTACATTTTTTTGTCTTTAAAGTTCCAGTTTATTATTAGCAACGATCTTCTTTCGTTTTTATTCCATAATCCGAACTGAAAGCCTCTTAATTTTACAGTCTTATTTACAATTCCTATCTGAAGTCCTTTAGTCATAAACGCATGATTGACAAGCCCGATTGAAACACCGTTAATTTTATGGTATAAATTCCACAACAGGTTAAATGAAAGTCCATTTATTTTCCTGCCCATGCTCATCCACATTGAAAATGAAATTCCGTTAACCTGGTCGGTAAATGACCCGAACGGTGAAATTAATAATCCGTTATGGATTGCCCTTTTGGGTATCGTGTCAATCGTACTAATTGAGTCATTATTTCCGGTTTTTCGAAAGTCTTTAAACTTTACTTTATTAATATAGAAAGTTTGTAAAAATCCTTGTCCTAAAACCTGGAAGTTAAGTCCGTGCGAATACTTAGTATAAGGCCTTTTGCAAACTGCTTCTGAACCGAATGGTCCAATGGCTATTCCATAAATATTTGTGGCTGCTGAAGGAATTAACCAAAAAACATATCGGTCAGTTTTCTTCTTGTCGGGTAGTATGGTGTCATTTTGCGAAAAAGAAAAGATCGCATTGCAGAATATCAATACGGTTATGGTAATTATCTTCATTTAATATTGTAGCACAAACCTCACTTACGTGCTGACCACAGTATCCTTATCTCCTACCAACTTCAATGCAGCAAGCCTGTCGCCACTTGCATCAAATGAATTGTCCTTTACAAACATCATGTTTACGAGCTGGGTAGATATGATGCCCGCAAGCGCCATATTTTCGACTTCGGTGATGGCCGCTCCCGAATTAAACTTTTCCATCAGCTTGGCCACTTTAGCGGCATCGAAAATACCATAATTATTAATGGCCGGTGCGGATAACATTTCGTTTACATAAGCAGGTGGGTTCACACCGAAAAAGCTGGTATGGATGGGCGCTCTGTAAGCCTGTTTATGCCGGGTAAGTATGGATTCAGGAATTTTTCCCTTCATCATCTTTTTAAGGATATATTTCTCATCGAGCAGGTGCAGCTTAGCATCTTCCGGTATCTTAGCTGCAAATTCGATCACCCTGTAATCGAGGAAAGGATACCTTCCTTCAACAGAATTGGCCATTGCCATCCGGTCGCCCTGGGATGAAAGCAGGTAACCCGACATAAATATTGTGGACTCAAGATATTGTGATTTTGCAAGATCGCCGAAGCCTGCAAACTTTTCAGCAAGGTTTTTAGATACCTCAGTCACCGGATCATAATTTCCCAGTTCCGCTCTCAGATCGTCACTAAAATAGTTTTGTATCCTTGAGGTGTTGTGCCACCTGAGAATATGGGAATACAACGGATTGTCAGTTTCGGTGAGCTTATAGCCGAAAAATGTTTTCAATACACCGGCCGGTGCTGTTTTCATCCAGGGAAGATACGGATAAAGCTTTTTCAGCAACAGCGGCCTGATCGCGGATTGAGGCTGTCGCGCCCAGAATCTCCGGATTTTAGCTTCTTTAAAAATATTATAACCTGCAAGCATCTCATCGGCGCCTTCGCCTGTGATGACCACTTTGATATTATTTTCCCGAACCTTTTTCGACAACAGATACATGGGCGTCGGCGCTGTGCGCAAAACTGGAAATTCAGTATGTTTTATCGTATCATAAAATGCTTCACCAATGTCTTCTGAAGTACAGGTAAATGCTTTATGGCTGGTATTGAAATAAGCAGAGGCTTCAAGCTGGTAACTTGTTTCGTCGAAAGCCTTATCCTTAAATCCAATGGAAAATGTATTTAAAATACCCGGCTCGATTTCGTGTATGAAAGCTGTCGTTACACTCGAATCAATACCTCCGCTCAGATATGCAGCTACCTCCACATCCGCCCTCAGCCTTATCCTCACAGCATCGCGGAAAAGTTCACGAAGCTCCTCCACTGAATCTTTAAAGCCGTTTAAGGATACATTTCCTGCTGGGGGAAATGCCAAAGTCCAGTATTTCTGAATAGTAAATTCTCCAGGCTTCACAAGCATATAATGTCCCGGAGGCAGTTCATAGATATTTTCATAAGGAGTGTCGGGAGTTATGGTTGTCCAAAAGGTAAAAATCTGGGAAAGACCACGGTTGCTGATCTTTCTGTCAATCTCCGGGTTTTGAAACAGTCCTTTTATTTCAGAGCAAAAAGATATACTTCCGTTATGATTGGAATAGAATAGCGGACGGATGCCTACCCTGTCGCGGGCAAGAAATAATTCCTGCTTCTGTTTGTCCCATATTGCAATGGCGAACTGACCGTTAAATTTATTGAGACAGGCAGGTCCGTAGTGTGCATAAGCCTGAACGACGACTTCAGTATCCGAGGTGGTACGAAAGAAATAGCCCAGTTTTTCGAGTTCAGCGCGAAGTTCGATGTAGTTGAAAATTTCGCCGTTATAAACAATCCAGTATCTTTCATTCTGAATGGAGATGGGCTGCTGGCCGGATGAAAGATCAATGATGCTCAGCCTTACGCTTCCCAGTCCGATATTTTTTCCAAGATAAATTCCACTTTCATCCGGCCCCCGGTACCATATTACCGAAAGCATCCTTTTCAACAGCTCTTCCGAAACCGGTTTTCCGGGAGATTTAAAATGATATATTCCGGCAACACCGCACATGTAACTTCAGGATTAATTGAGTTTTTTACTAATGAAGTTCACAATTGCATTCACCGATTCGAAGTTCTCCTCAAGCAGTTCGGAATCTGCCGCTTTAATCTGGAAATGGTCCTCGATAAAATTAATTAATGATAAAAATCCCATCGAATCAAATATTCCATCCACAAAGATTTTGGTGTCATCCTGCACTTTTTCCTTAGCAACATAAGATGTTTCGACAATAAAATTTTTCACTCTTTCCTTAGCTTCGGCAGTATCAATCATTTTAGTAATTATTAAAAAATGTAATTAATAGTTTTATTTTCTGTAAGCGGGTATAAAAATAGAGGGTTATTTAATATACTCGCCCGTTAACGTAGTTTTCTGTCCATTTGTTTCGATAACATCTGCTATTCTCTGGCAAAACAGTGGGGAAGCCTTCGCAGCGAATTCACCGGAGAGATGCGAATTACCGGCGTTACGTGCATTCTTTACCGGCAGGTAAATTCCTCCTTCGGTTTCAAGTTCGTAAAAATCCCAGATAAAAATATTATCATCCTGCACATCCCATTCGTTTTTTACCCAATCCGCAAATTCTTTTGTTCGTGCAGCATAACCAGGATTTGTCTTTGCTTCAACCAGCGCCGGTGCTGTCCATACTAGGAATTTGTTATCAGGAAACCGCTGCATTTTTTCTTTTAGAGCCTCATACTGGGCTTTATAATTTTCAAGACTTTTTATCTTTGAATCCAGAACAGCCGCTCCCTGGTCTTCCTCTATATAGCCTGCCGGGAAGCAATGTTTAAAAATAATCAGTTTATAGTCCTTTGTCAGTATTTCAAGGGTTGGCTCATCTTTATAGGGATTTTCACCTTCGTTTTTCACCCATATATTGTAATAATCATACGGGTAATTTTCCCAGCCATAAGGTTGTTCTTTCGGAAATGTTTCCTCAGAAATAATATAATTTGTACCGTTTTCTTCATTATACTTTTTGAACCATTCCGGTGTAGCCGATGTTTTACCGAATAAATTTTTCGTGATGCCGGAGCCTTTGTCACTGCCATTCCAGACAGCTTCACCGGTACTGTGGTGCAGGAAAATAATCTTATATTGATTTTCGGTATTCACCATTGTTTCCTGTCTTTTGCAGTTTGTATGCAAAGATAATAACAGGAAAACATAGAACATAATCAGGTAATAGTTTTTTATCTTTGTCGCCATTGCGCTCGGAATTTTAAGTAAATACTTAAATTTAATTAAACCTTTTGTCACTTATATGGTTAAAATTACTTTTACTATTTATTAATGTTATTCAATTCTTTTTATTATTTTATTTTTCTTACAACAGTTTTTTTGGTTTACTACCTCGTAAACAATAAAACAAAGTGGTTTGTTCTTTTCGCAGCCAGTTTATTATTCATTGGAACCATTGCCCCAAATTTAGTAATATTTACTTTGATCTTCACTGTTGTAAATTATTTTTTTGGAATCGTACTTCAAAGCTCCAGGAATAAACCCACCCGGCTTTATATATTTTGGTCAGGTATAGCCATAAATATTGGGGTACTTGCTTTTTATAAATACATCAATTTTCTGTTTGAAAATATAAATTTCATTTTGAGCATGTTTCCTGCTCGACCTGCAATACCATACCTGTCGTTGATCATTCCTGTAGGTATATCCTATTACACATTTCAGGCATTGGGTTATTTGATAAGGATAAACCGTGGCGCAGAACAGGCGGAGAAAAATTTTATCGTCTTTGGTACTTTTTTAACCTTTTTCCCTAAATTTTTAGCCGGACCTGTTGAAAGGTCGAACCACTTTTTCCCCCAGTTAAAAAAACAGATTGAATTTAAGTCTGAAAACATTTCTGCCGGACTGAGGTTGATCCTGTGGGGTATGTTTAAAAAAGTGGTTATAGGAAATAATCTTGCCGGGCCCGTTACCCTGGTATATAACGACCTTCATAATTACTCCGGGATTCCGTTACTTACGGTTTTGTTTATTCAAACCATACATCTGTATTGTGATTTTTCGGGTTACACCGATATGGCCCTTGGTTCGGCAAAACTTTTAGGAATCGACCTTGTGGATAATTTTAACCGTCCGTTCTTAGCTAAAAATGTCGGGGAATTCTGGCGACGCTGGCATATTTCCTTATCCTCCTGGTGCAACGATTTCATTTTCTCACCTTTTATTGTTAAATACCGAAAGCTGGGTAATAAAGCTGCTATATTGGGAATATTCCTCGCATTTTTCGTAATCGGAATCTGGCATGGCGCTAACTGGACATTTGTTGTACTAGGCCTTCTTCAGGGAATAGCGATCAGTTATGAGTTTTATACAAAAAAACAAAGATTGATGATTGCTGCCAAGCTTCCGCCAAAACTTGCAGTGAGAATCAGCAGGCTGATCGTTTTTGTTTTCTTTTGTTTTACACTCGTTTTTTTTAATGCACAATCGCTGAGCGACTCATGGTATTTTATAACCCATTTATTTACTGATTTACAATGGCAGGTTAGCGGACATAAATTTATTTTTGAAGGTGGAAATTTTATTTTTGCCCTTATCATGTTCCTGTTTCTTTTTATAGCAGAAATATATGAAGAAAAAGGAGTTAGCCTCATCGGCTACTTTTTAAGCAGGCCAAGATATTTAAGGTGGGCTGGATACTATTTGCTTATTGTAATGATCTTTTATTTTACAGGTGGCGAAGATACTTTCGTTTATTTGCAGTTTTAGTTGAATGATCTTTAAATCAGATATATGGAAATGAAAAAATACATATTGAGATTATTACTGTTTTTGAGTCCGGTATTTTTTTGTTTTGTTTTAATCGTTGTTGTGGATCCGTATGAGTTTTTTGATGTTTTTCATTGGGTTAGTGTTGAAGATAAAAAGAAAGTAATGAACAGGAATGATGAATCCTCGCCCCGTGGAAATATATTGTGGAAAACCATCCACTTTAAAAGGAAACCGCAAAAAAATATCCTGATCGGGGATTCACAAGGAAAAAATATGAAAGTTGAACTGATCAAAGAAATTAGCGGGGAGGATGTTTTTAATTATTGTGTAGCCGGTGCCAGTTTCGAAACTTTATTCGAGATGTTTTGGTATGCCGCGAATCAGATCAAACTGGAAAAGGTATATTTCCAGGTTGCTTTTATGAATTACAACCTCAGCAGGTCGTACAACATCTTTTACTTTGCCAAGGATTACCTCGATAATCCGATAAAATATTTCACTACAAAAGAGATATATTTTGATACCTTCGTTAATATTGATTATCATTTAACTAAAAATCCAAGCCTGGTTTCCAACACTTATGAATTTACTCCTGAAAGTGAAATGAATGCACTGGCCGATTACCGTCTGGATTTATTTTTCAGCAATTATATTTATCCCGAATCTTATTACATTGAGCTGGTCAAAATAAAAGAATATTGTGAGGCTAATGGTATTGAACTGAAGTTTATTATTCTTCCAACTTATAAAGCAGTGGATGAGTACCTGGCAAAAAATAACCTTACTGGAATGAAGGAGCGGTTCAAGAATGATATAAAGTCCTTAGCATTAGCAAGCGATTTGGACATTCCCGGTGAGATTAAAGAAGATCGGAAAAATTTCGTTGATTACTTTCACCCCATCCAGCCTGTATTGGATACACTGACCTATGAAATCTGGGCGAAAAAGTGAATTTTTATAAACTCTCAGTATTTTGACTTCTTACCTGCAGTATTAAATGTCAGTTTAGTTTCGAACACTACCTTTTGAGGGATTTTCCAGGACGATAACTTTTGAGCGCAATGCTGTTTTATAGATTCTTCTGAAAAATTCCCTTGCTCAGCTTCATTAATAAAAACGGTAGCCTTCACTGATTCGCCGGTAATTTCGTCAGTTTCCGCTTCAATTGTGCAATCAATAACTCCGGGGTAGGTAACAATCACTTCTTCAATCTCCTTTGGGCTGATCCTGATCCCCCTGACTTTGATGATTTCTTTTTTCCGGCTTCTGATGTAAATATAACCGTCATTATCCACCGTTGCCATATCGCCCGTGTGCAGCCATCCGTCGTGAAGAGCAGTCTTGGTTGCTTCCGGGTCCCTGAAATAGCCGGGCATGATGTTTTCTCCCTTTGCGATGATTTCACCGGTTTCATCCGGCTGTACCTCAACGCCATGCTCATTTACCACTTTGAGTATAACTCCCGGGATACCTTTCCCGATTGATCCAAGTTTTTGTTTTAAATCTGAGGGCGGAAGATACGACAGGCGTGCGGTAGCCTCGGTTTGGCCATACATGACATGAAATTTTATGTCGGGAAAAGAATCAATGAATTCCTGTATAAAAACAGTGTGCAATTTCCCGCCCGCCTGTGTTACATATTTCAATGAATGAAATTTGGTCTCCTTGAAATCTTTTGTTTTCCTCAATAGAATTTGAAAATGACTCGGCACACCTGCAAATCCGGTGCAATTATATTTATTCAGATCACTGATCACACTACCAATAAATATGAAGGAATTGTTAAGAACCACTGAACCGCCGACACGCATGTGTGTATGCAACAACGATAATCCATAGCAATAATAAAAAGGCATGACGATTTCAATGGTATCCCTTTCGGTGAGTCCCAGATATTCTATGATGGAATTGGAATTAGCAATGATATTCCGGTGGGTAATCATTACCCCTTTTTGTTCGCCGGTTGAGCCTGATGTAAATATGATTTCAGCTAAGCGGTTCCCGTCGAACCCGGAATCCGCTGGTTCAGGTATAACTGCTTTATCATCCCCTGTCCAGGAGTTTATGGATTCATCATCAAGAATTTTAAATGAAAAATTATCAAAACGGGCGGAATATCTTTTGCTGACAAATGCCAAATCCGATCCGGTTTTTGTAATGACTTTCTGAAGATTTTCCGGTTCTATCGCTGGATTCAATGGAACACATACATTCCCTGATTTCATGATCGCAAGGTAAGCGGTAATGAAAAATACTGAATTTTCGCAAAGAATCAGAATATTGGTGTTTTCACCGCAGGATTCATTTAACCTGGAGGCAACTTTTAGCGAATCAGTATATAATTTTTCGTAAGAAACTGTCTCCCGCGTTCCCAGAACCAGGTATTTCGATAACTCAGCTGTGTTTTGAAAAAAATAATCAAACACATTCATTGGCAATAGGTTTAGACATTAAAGTAAAAAGGATTGGCTCTTAAATATTCGGTAGTTTTCTTTTTACGTGCAAAGTTTTCAAAAATGATTTCAACCTCCTGTTCCGTTTTACCCATTACCCTTGCTACTTCGGCTTTATCATATCCGTTTTCAAACCCAAACCACATAAGGTCCATCACTTCAAAGGGCAACTGGTAGAAAAATTCCTCCTGTGTTTGTTCAGCGCTATATGTATCGGTTGTAGGTGTACGGTCAATGATTTCCTGGGTCACACCTAAATACCTCGCCAACTGGTAAACCTGGGTTTTATAAAGTTTCGCAAGCGGGAACAGGTCAGCGCCGCCATCACCGAATTTGACGAAGAATCCCTGGTCTATTTCATGTTTGTTGGCTGTTCCAAGCACGACAAAATGTTTTTGTTCAGCATGGTAATAAACCATTGACATACGGCAACGCTGTTTAAAATTCGAGGCAGCCACAATCTGAAGATATTCTTTTACAGGAATAACCTTGCTTTTCACTTCGCCATTTTCGCGGATGATGGTAAGATGAAAGACGGGAGGTAATTTTTGATCCAGCCCGGTTTGATTGATACCGATCTTGGATTTGTCGGTTACAGGATTAAATTCGGGGAATACTCTTTTCATTGCTTCATCACGCCTGCCGTAGCATTTAAATCCTTCAAGGGCAGGCCTGATATTTTCCACCACAGCCTCAACACCGAATTTTTTTGCCAGTTTTTCGGCAAGGTTTTCACTATCCGGACTTGAATCTTTTTCAGGCATCATTACCCCGAATACCCTTTCGGCACCCAGGGCTTTTACTGCCAGTGCCATAGTAACGGATGAATCAATGCCACCGCTGATCCCGATGACCGCTCCCCTTCTTTTGTACTTGTTAAAAATTTGATCTTTAAGTTGTTCACCAAGCCGGTTTATAACCGATCCAACGTCTTCAAAATGCAAAATATTTTTCGAAAACAGCTGCTTATTATTTTGGATCATAACAATTTTAAGTTTAGTTAAATCAATGAAAGTGCAAAGGTAATATTTTTAAGAAAAAAATGATCACCAGGTAATAATTCGTTCGACTTTGTTCCTTTTAATAAAGCTTTTTAGGATTTGCTGAACATCCCTGTGATCGGGGAATGGCCTGATACAATCCTTTAGCATTTCGATCCCCATCGCACCATTGTATTTAAAATCTATAAAACCATGGCCCAAATACTTACCGTTTTCTACATAAATAACCGATTTTTCGCCCTGTGTCCTGCCTTTGTCAATTACAATAAAATTCTTTTCCTCGAACCGGTAAGGCTCAATTGCCTGCAAAACACGCGCATTATATAATCCCTGCGATTCTTTACCGATACATGCGCCGTTGCATTTGTGAATATTATATTGAAAGCAGGCGCCGGTAGTATCGAAAAGTCCGCATAATTTCTGGCATAGGTTGAAAGCTTCAGCCAGCATAAAAAGGTGGCTTTTTGCAGAAAGAGTTGAAGTAAATGATGTCAGCGGAATTTGTTCAAGGTTGTTTTTGTCAATTTTCAACCGCAGGTATCCGTTCACATCTTTATAATAGTATAAACCACAATTAAATCCTGTCCTCCGCTGAGCTTTATTATATCTTGGAGTGTGTTTCTTTATTTCGTTCGATTCCAGCAGGAGGGCTATAAGTTCATTCCCCGTGAGTTCAAAACCAATGTCCGCAATTTCATTGCGCATCTCGATGGCTCTTTTGGAAGCATTGTTGGTTAGATGCGACAGCACGCGTTCACGGATATTGATGCTTTTGCCAATGTAGATAATAGTGCCATTATCATTATGAAAGTAATAAACACCGGGTTCCTGTGGCAGTTTGTCAATCAGATTCCTGTCGAGGTTTGTGTTCAAACCATGCATAGAGATATCCTCTATATTTTTTTCGACCTTTAACAGAATTTCGAAAAGCTTCAATGTTGCTTTTGCATCTCCGAAAGCCCTGTGGCGGTGCGGATTCTCGATTCCCAATTCCTGGCATAGCTTGCCAAGCGAATAGGATCTCCTTCCGGGAAGCAGTTTACGGCTAAGCCTTGCAGTACACATTTTTTTTCTCTGGTAATCATAGCCTAATTCCCTGAATTCCTTTCTGATAAAATTGTAATCAAAATGAACATTGTGCCCAACGAAGATCGTATCCTCCGTCATTTCAACGATTCGCTTTGCCACCTCATAGAATTTGGGGGATTCTTTAACCATTTTATTATTGATGCCGGTAAGCTGGGTGATGCGGTACGGAATTTCAATTTCGGGATTAAGGAGAGTGGTGAATTCATCAATAACCTTTTCTCCGTCATGAACATAAATAGCAATTTCTGTGATCTTTTCCCGGTTAGGGCTTAATCCGGTAGTTTCTATGTCAATAATGGAGTACATGGGAGTTCAAAGTTTAAAGTTCGAAGTTCGAAGTTCGAAGTTCGAAGTTCGAACTTCGAAGTTCATTGCCTATTTCTATCTGCCGGTGGTTCACAGTTTTCTGTTTTCTGTTTTCTGTCCTCTCTTCTCAATTCCCACACCCAGCCTGAAACTTGAAACCTTGAACCTGAAACCAATTTACCTTTTTGCCGGTTTATATCCTCTTGCTTTGGCAGCGTCTTCGAGCCGTTTTTGCCAGCTTGACTTTTTCTTAGGAGGCTTCTTCTTATTTTCTTCTATCTGTTTCCTGATTTTATCTTCGTCAATCATTTTTCTTATAACCCACATTTGACCAAATGTAATAACATTGGCAAGGAAATAATAATAACTCAGGCCGGAAGCATAATTATTAAAAATACCAAGAAACATCACAGGCATAATGTACATCATGGTTTTCATGCCCGGTAGCTGCTGCTGGCCTCCTCCCATTAAATCCTGGTTGATTCGGGTGTAAATAATCGTTGATATGGTCATCAGAAGTGTAAAAAGGCTAACATGGGAACCATAGAACGGTATCTTAAACGGCAGGTCAAGTATGGAATCATAGCTTGAAAGGTCGTCAGCCCAAAGGAATGCCTCCTGCCTTAATTCAAATGCCGCAGGGAAGAACCTAAACATTGCGATAAGGATAGGGAACTGAAGCAGCATGGGAATGCAACCGGCCATAGGATTCACACCTGCCTGTTTGTATAAAGCCATAGTCGCCTGCTGTTTTTTCATCGCATCTTCTTTCTTGGGGAATTTTTTGCCGAGTTCATCAATGTCCGGCTTCAAAAACCGCATCTTTGCAGAGGAAATATACGATTTATAAGCGATTGGAAGAAGAACAATCTTTAAAAGAATGGTAAGTATAAGTATAATTATACCATAGTTCCAGCCAAAACCTTCTAACAAATTAAACACAGGAAGCACGGCATAACGGTTAATCCACGCCAGCAGGAAGAAACTCCATCCCAGCGGTATCTGGCGTTCCAGATCAAGTTTATACTGTCGCAGGGTCTTGAACTTATTCGGACCAAATAAAACGACATAGGAACAGAAGTCGTTTCAGTAATTTTAAACGGGATATTGATGGCTGTTTCGGCTGACCGGAGATATTGCTTGTTCGGATGTTCGGCTAACGTAAACGTTTTAATTTTTGCGCTGAGAAAATGATCTTTCGCAATCAAAGTAGATGTAAAAAAGCGTTGTTTGAAGCCGATCCATTTGACTCTTGTAATAAGGTCTTCTTCGTCATCCTTTGTTTCGGAAAGAAAATCCACATCATCCTGGTAATATTTATAATAGATGGTCGGGCCGTTAAACTGATCAACGCCTTTTTCAGATTGCAGCATTTCTGCGCTCCAGGAAAGATCTATAAAATTGGTGCCTGCATCCACAAATTGGTTCATTCCGACAAAGTTGATGTCGAAATCTATCATATAATCAGCCCCTTTAAGCGTATAAAGGAATTCAATATAACTCGCTTTGTTAAGCACGGAATCACCGGCATCCGTATAAAGCCTCATCGAAAAGCTTTTGGAATCGTTTGCAGAAATTTTAAAGTTTGTGTCAGAAGCCGGATGAAAAAATAACTCATTCGTATTAATAAGCCGGTTAGCTGCAAAAAAAGTAATGCCGAAATTGGTTTTCTCCGGATCGAACATCAGCAGTGGAAGGGAATCATAAGTGTGGAAATCCTTCAACTCTACAGTGATAATTTTGCCACCCTTAGCAGCGATCGTAATTTTCATCAGCTCGTTTTCGATGATATAGTTTCGATCCTCTCCGGTTGCTGATCCGGCAAAGATTCCAAGCTTATCGCGGTCAATTACTGATATGCTTTCTGTGCCTGGAGTGGCCTCTGTCTTAGTGACCACTTCCTGCGTCATTCTTACCGAGTCGAGCAGGTGTTGTTCCGCTGCTTTTAATATTGTTAGGGAATCCCTGACTCTTTGGGTTTGTAATATTGAATCCTGTTTATGGCGTAAAGCCTCTTTTTCTTCTTTGGAAGGTGTTACCCAAATGCTGTAACCAACCAGGATCAGAAAAATGAAAATGATTCCGATAATTGTATTTCTATCCATGAATTATATCCGATTATTTAATGATGAACCCTCATGGCTCAGCCACTTTTCAGTGTTGGTTTGAAAAAATAACCTATTAGACCAAATCCTCAACCATTTGGCGGCAAAGATAAAAAATGTTGGCTAAGGGGTTAACTTTTATTTGAGTTAAATTTGCCACCAAACAAATGAGAGGTGATTAATAGTCCCCAGAAAGTTTTCATAGCGCTTCCCGTTCAGGACGAACTGGATTTTCTTCCCGGATTTATTGAATGCGTCAGGTCGCAATCCCATACTAATTTCAAATTGGTTGTTTGTATTAACCAACGGGATGACTGGTGGGAAAATTTGAATAAAGTCAAGGTTTGTAAGAACAATGCTGAAGCGATAGGTTTATTGAAAAATATCAAAGATTTTCCCCAGGATATAATTGACCGGAGTAGTCATGGAAAAGGCTGGAAAGGTAAGGACTTCGGAGTAGGCTGGGCGCGGAAAACCGCCATGGATCACATCAGTGCTCAGGCTGAGGACAATGACATCATCATAAGTCTGGATGCGGATACGAAGTTCAATCCGGATTATTTTATGTCGGTCACAGAAAATTTAAACCGGCACCCCGATGCCGTTGCTTTATCAGTTCCTTATTACCATGAGCGGACAGGCGATGAGGAAAAAGACAGGGCAATTTTAAGGTACGAGATATACATGCGATATTATGCCATCAATCTCTGGCGGATCGGAAATCCATACAGCTTCACAGCAATTGGATCGGCGATTGCATTGCCGGTAAGGTCTTACAGAGCGATTGGAGGGATTACACCGCATAAAAGCGGCGAGGACTTTTATTTTGTTCAGAAACTCAGAAAGTTTGGAAAGATTCTGACCTGGAACCAGGAAAAGGTCTATCCTGCAGCCCGCTATTCCGATCGCGTATTCTTTGGAACCGGCCCGGCGATGATCAAAGGCAGGGGAGGGGACTGGAAAAGTTATCCGGTTTATCCTTTTGAATATTTCGATGAAGTGAAACAAACTTATGATCTGTTTCCGGTTTTATTTAAAGAGGATGTTGCAACTCCGATGGATGAATTTTTCCGGGAAAAGTTCCAGGGAAAAAATATATGGGAGCCGCTGAGAGAGAATTTCCGGGCAGAAGAAAAATTTGTGAAGGCTTGCCATCATAAAATAGATGCACTGCGGATTTTGCAATTCCTTAAGTGGAAGAATGCTGGCAACAATGACTCTGACGAAGAAAATCTGATCCGCTGGTTCGGGCGATTTTATCCTGAAAAAATCTCATTATTGCAATTTGATTTAAAGAAGTTTACATTTTCAGATAATCCTATATTAGAATTAGATTCGGTAAGAAACATGCTTTCTGAAATCGAAGAAAAATTTCAAATGGAACAGTCAAATCCTAAATCCTAATTCCTTAATCCTAAATTTAAACCATTGATCATTAACAAAAAATCAAACCTCCTCGTCGTCACCGGCCCAACGGCAACGGGTAAGACCGCTTTTGCCGCACACCTTGCTTACCACCTGAACGGCGAAATCATCAGCGCCGACTCCCGTCAGGTGTACTGTGGAATGGACAAAGCCACCGGCAAGGACTTCAGCGATTATATGGTTAATGGAAAACAGGTTCCTTACCACCTTGTGGATATTGTTGATCCTGGTTATGAGTATAATGTTTTTGAATTTCAAAAGGATTTTCTTGTCGCTTTTAATTCTGTTTCAGCAAGAGGAAAGTTGCCAGTTTTATGCGGCGGAACCGGACTCTATATCGAATCGGTACTGAAGGGGTACCGGCTGATTGATGTTCCTGGGAATCCAAACCTGAGAGCAAACCTCGAAAGCAAACTGGATGAAGAACTTGTTGATTTGCTC
Organism: Bacteroidales bacterium; assembly: GCA_020052415.1. GTDB lineage: Bacteria > Bacteroidota > Bacteroidia > Bacteroidales > JAADJA01 > JAADJA01. Next base: position 118,270 of record JAGVPB010000011.1, read on the forward strand.
AAATCATTTAAAACGCCCCATAACATCACCGACATCAGCAACCGGAAACGGTTGGTTCGTGCCATCGAAATCCAGCAATACTACGCCGATCATCCTGAAACCGACCGCACATTTCCTGAGATTCACTCTCTGATCTTTGGTATCCGGTTCGAAAGAGAATTATTGCGGCAAAGGATCACCGACCGCTTGAAAACCCGGCTGAGTGAAGGAATGGCAGATGAAGTAAAAGCTTTGCTGCAGAAAGGTCTGAAACCGGAACAACTGAAATTTTACGGACTCGAATACAAATACCTGACTCAATATGTTACAGGCGAAATCAGTTATAACGAAATGTTCCGGCTACTGAACACCGCCATTCACCAGTTTGCCAAGCGGCAGCTGACATGGTTCAGGAAAATGGAAAGGGAAGGGGTGGAGATACATTGGATTGAGGGGATGCTAAGCATGGAGGAGAAAGTAAGGATGGCTTTGCAATTTTAGTCTATATTGTCACTGTTTTATTTCAATATTCTGCTTAGATCATGTGGGTTTTGTCTGCAATCCCAAATTGTCAGTACCAAGATTTCTTTTGGCATCGCTTCATAAATAATCAGGTATTCTTTCAATACTTTTAACCTGACATTATTTTTATCGGTACGCCTTCCAATTTGAGGATACTTAGCAATCAGAACAAGCGATTGCCTGATCAGTTCATTCAATTTCCTGCTGTATAAATTGGATTTGTTCCTGTTATTCCAGTATTCGAGAATTTTTCTTCTGTCGTTTTGTGCCCTGGCTGTCCAGGTTATTCGCCTAACCATTCGTCAATCTCTTTATCTGCCTGATCCTTCGTCATAATGTTTCCCTTCCTGTATTGATCCTGCGCCTCTTCAATAGCACTATTTTGTTCAGAAGATAATTTATAAACCGACAGGTCGGTTTCTTCATTTTCGATAAGGCGATACATTTCTTCCAGGATTTCGTTGTTGTCTGTGCTGTTGATTTTCCCTATTAATCGCTTTTTCAATTCTATGTCAGTCATAAATTATGTTTTGTACAAATTTAATGATAATATCTTTTACTATATCAGTGCTGTAATTAGTCTAAAAAAATTACTTATTTCCGAATTTGAAGTATTTTGAACAAAACAATTCACCATAATACCAGTCGGCAAAATGACCTGGTTTAGGAGGATGGAAAGGGAAGGAGTAGAGATACATTGGATTGAGGGTATGCTGGCAATGGAAGAGAAAGTCCGGAAAGCGTTGGAATATTATCAATCTGACCAAGACAACACCACTTCAGGAAAGTATTTTATTTTTATAATATCTTTGTAAAAAATGTGGAAATGGAACAAATTCAATTGTATAAAAAAATAATTCATTTGCCAGAAAACTTAAAGTCGGAAGTAAACGATTTTGTTGATTTCCTTTTAAGCAAAAATAAAAAGAAAGACACATTAAGACAACCAAAATTCGGCTGTGCAAAAGGATTGATCTACATTTCGCCGGATTTTGATGAACCATTAAATGACTTCAAAGAATACATGTGATGGAATTATTACTTGACACTCAGGATGAAAATATCGGAAAGTACAATATACCTACAATGTGGTAATTCATGGTTATCCATAGAAAGTAAAATTTGAACACTGCCATTCACCAGTTTGCCAACCGGCAGATGACCTGGTTCAGGAAAATGGAAAAGAAAGTGGTGGAGATACATTGGATTGAGGGAACTTTAAGTATGGAGGAGAAAGTAAGGATGGCTTTGAATATTTTGCTCAAGATTTGAGATTCTAATTGCAAGCCTGTCACCAGTCCTGCTTTCCCACATGTCTTTGCTGGAACACTGGCGGCAGTAGTTCCAGAGGATTTGAAGGCATTAACCTGCGGAAAATATGTTCGGCTTTGGCTCTGCCAAAGCCGAAATGAGATACACTGCTCTTTTTCCTGAAGCTCAATTACCCAATTTGCCTTCTGATCCCAGATATCGCTTACTTCAAAGTCGTTCAAAATAAACTCTGGTACTAACAACTTCATGGGCAGAGAAGTACAATTCTCTTTCACTTTTGTGTGATTTATTTTTGTCCCATCGCTATATTCCAACAATGTTACTCCCTTCTATCTAATTCAAAGCATTCGAAAAAAAGGTTTACCCGTTGTTTGAATACTATTTCAATTATAATTTTTTTTTCAGTACCAAATGCTTCTATTAAAAATATCTCTCTGAATAACCTGTATGTAGGGAAGGGAAATATATATGTAATATAATGGTCCATGTTTTATCTCGAAGTTTGAATGTGTCCTTTTCAAGATTACTAGTTTTCGTAATTGAATTCAAACCGTAATTATATCTTACCTCTGCTCCAAAAATTCTTTGCCCATTTGCAGCAATATCGAATCCCAAGCCTCCAATTAGATTATAATTAATAAATTTTAAATGACTCACATCTCCACTAAGAATACCATTATAAAGTCCTGTATCACCATGTCGTTGTATTACTAATCCTCCATGAGATTCACTAAAAATATTAGGTATTTCAAATGAAATACCAGCAGAACATGTAGGTATTAAAAATGAACTATTAACTATAATAATTTTTGGTAGAACAGCAAATCGAAAATAATTTAGATAAAGCTCATCTAATTTATCAGCGCTCTGAAATGTATAGGGATCATGATATCTTTGATCATCTGGATCGATTTGCGGCAAATTGCCGAATCTTGAAATATCTTGTTTGACACCTTTGTATGAAGCCCCAACTTCTATAAGACACTCAAACCCACCGGAATAACTTGTAACTCCAACAGCTAAACCAGCATAAAGTCTTGGAAATGTTTCTATGTATTTAATTTCACTACCACTTAACTTTGTATAATTTATTCCAACAGTTGCTGTATTCCCGTATACAATACATGGCCATAATCCGTTAACCATAATGAGTCCCCCAACAATTTTAATTCCTAGAGGGAGTGTAGAATATGTAGATTGACAATTAACTGATTTTTGAATTAAACAAAAAAATGTAATTACTAAACAAATAAATTTTATATGCAGCTTTTTTTTCATATTTTAACTTTTATTAGAAACCGAAAATTATTTGAAATAATTAAACTATAGTCCATTAAATTTTCAGCAGGCAATTTTGCCGAACCATAATGCATCTCGATATGTACGGCATAAACCACTGTTTATTTGGGAGAAACAAGGCGGAAGCCTATGGCTCCACTCCGAGATTCTGGGGTGTTGAAAAAGCGTTTAGCCACCCGGCAAAGTTGCTCGCCCATGGCCCAGCTGCCACCACGAATCACTCGACGCACACCCTTCTTTTCTTGTCCTCCAGGATTGGTTAGGGAGGTCGTTGGATAATCTCCATACCAATCGTTACACCATTCACCGACATTGCCGTGCATATCGTATAAGCCCCAAGTATTGGGGGAAAAGCTACCTACTGGCATTGTTTTTCCCCTGAATTTTCCGTGCCTGCAGTCGCTGTATGAATAATATCCGTGATAGTTAGCCTGGGCGGTGCTTAAGCAGTTTCCTGAATTAAAAGGAGTGTTTGTACCTGCACGTGCAGCATACTCCCATTCCGCTTCTGTAGGCAAACGGCAGCCCATCCATTCGGCGAAGGCTGTGGCGTCGTTCCAACTGACATGGATAACAGGATGGTTGTATTCGGTTTCAGATCGAAGGTTTCCTTCTCCATCACATTTCCAATTCACACCTGCTTTAAATGGCCAATCTGGCTTTGTATCTATATAAATTCCACTACCTTTAACCCTCCCACTTCCTTTGTCGGCATCTGTTTTGTAACCTGTTGCATCTATGAATGCTTTAAATTGCCCTATGGTTACCTCGTACTTGCTCATCTTAAAGGCACTTAGCGTTACCTGGTGCTGGGTTTCATCAACATCCCTGTTTGCTTCACTTGTTGGGCTACCCATAAGAAAGGTACCGGCAGGAATGTTTACCCATTCAATCGTTGTTTCTTTTGCAGACACAGTTGTTGTAAATTGTATAGTATCTAACTCGCTGTAAATTAGGCGTATACCTGTACAGCCATTACGTTCGTCATTTGAGAGTTTGTATCTTTGCGCCGACCGGCATTGAGTGGCGCCGTCATACCAGCTGCCACCGCGAATTACGAACTGTGTCGCCGATGGAGGGCCTTCAGGATTGGTTTGGGAGGCCGTTGTATAATCTCCATACCAATCACAACACCATTCACTGACATTGTCGTGCATATCGTATAAACCCCAAGTATTGGGGGAAAAGCTACCTACTGGCATTATTTTTCCCCTGAATTCACCTTTTACATCGTTATTGTATGAATTATTACCATTATAATTAGCTTGAGAGGTGGTGAGGTTGTTGCCTGTATTGAACGGAGTTGTAGTTCCGGCGCGGCAGGCATACTCCCATTCAGCTTCGGTAGGAAGTCGGCAGTCCATCCAATCAGCAAAGGCTCTTGCGTCTAACCAACTGACGTGTGTAACAGGATAGTTGTATTCAGTTTCCGGTCGCAAGTTTCCTTTTACATCATATTTCCAATTCACAGCTGCATTTTCTTTCGAGACGGTACCTGTCCATATAATACTTCCATAATTCCCATCTCTTCCTTTTTCGGCGCTTGTTTTGTAACCTGTTGCATCTATGAATGATTTAAACTGCCCTACGGTTACCTCGTACTTGCTCATCTTAAATGCACTAAGTGTTACCTCGTGTTGGGTTTCACAATCCTCCCTCCCTACTTCATTTATAGGACTGCCCATAGTGAAAGTACCAGCTGGGATTTCTACCCATTCAACGACGGGTTTTTGAGCAGAAACATTGTTTGCAACAAGCATGGTAACCAAAATTACCATTAGGCTTCTCAGTTCTTTAGTTTTTTGTTTCATCCGTAAAGAATTATTAAGTTAAACAATATCAACATTTTTAATAAACAGATAAGGAGTTAAAATTTCATCCGCGTACTCGAAGTATATGTGTTTGTGCTTATCTGTTGATGTCAGTTTCATAAGCAGGGATAAACCACCAATAAAAAACGACCTTTTGCTTTTCGCTATGCTGCTTTTTCAATTTTATATCCATTTTCTTTCAACTCTCGTTTTAAATACTCCAACCTGTTTTTCTTTTTACGTACTGCTAAATATTCAAAACCGAGTTCTTTAAAGGCTTCTTTGTTTTTTATTATGTGGTAAGATGCACAAAGGATCTTATGTCCTATCGCTATTAGTGTTCGTTTCTTACCACGTCTTACGACTAAGCTTTCATATTTGTCCTTGAAAAAGCTTTTCTTTGTGCGAGTGGCTCCCCATGCCAGTTCTGTTAAAGTGGCTTCTAGGTGTTTGTTCCATTGTCGTGTTCGTGAACTTTTTTTTACCGGCACTCTCATTGTTGCCGTGACACATGCCTGAATGCGATGCTAAATGGTGCTGGCTGAGAAAAACATCCATATCAATCACTATCTCTGAAACTATTCCTATTGCTCCTTCTTTCCCAACTCCAGGGATGGTTTGGAGCAATTCTATTTCTTTCTCAAAATCTTTGATGTGTTTTTCAATTTCAACATCAAGTTCCGCAATCTGTTCCTCAACAGATTGAATATGCTTTTTCTTGGTACTGAGAAGGAAGGTAAGATGAGGTGTTAGCCTTCAGTTAATAGCCTCAATTATTTGTTCAGGGCAAGACTTTAGCTTTTTGTTAAAACACTCGGCAACAAGATTGTTTAAATCTCTCCGGCCGTCAACCAAACCATTTATCAAGTATGTAGCTGTTACCCCCGATGTATCGGATACAACCAATGACAACTTAATGTTGGCAACTTCCAAGACCCTTATTATCCGGTTTTTTCTGATGCTACCACCCCAACAAATTTTTTCTTGTAACGGTGTAAGTCGCGTAAGACCTGTATATTCTCAGGTGGTATAAAACTGCCTTTGAGTAAACCGCTTAGAAGCAACTTGTATATCCTCTTGCTATCGGCCTTATCTGTCTTTCTTCCGGGTACATTCTTAATGTGCCGTGCATTAACAACTAATAGGTTTAATGGATACTCCCGAAGGATGTGGAGTACGGGTTTCCAGTAAATGCCTGTGCTTTCCATTGCTCCATCAGTTACCTGTAAATTCTCGAGCCACTTGCCCAATTCTTTCAAAGAACTTGTTGTGGTGCAATAGGTGCGGGTTTCTGTTTGGATTCTCTTACCCATTACTGTCGTAACTACTGTGTCGCAGTGAACATCGAGTCCACAACCCCGATCGATGACTTGTTCAAATTCAACTGTGTGCTTTGCCATAGTCGTTTTCATTCAAAGGTACACAGTTCGCCTCTCAATTTTCATCCGTGTTTGTGCACTATCATTGGTGTTTCATAATGATTAAATTTTTTTAGAATGATTTAAATGAATGATATATTTACTAAATATTTTGATACATTTTCTTCACTCCCCCTCAACAACTTCCCATTTCCCTTCTCCTGTTTCATTTGGATTATAAACCATAAAGAAGGTATTGCTTTAGGCGCCATTTAGCCCAATCCGGGTATCATGAGGATTACGTTTCATTCTTGTTTCTGAATATGCAGTAAAATTAAATGATTATTTTGTAATTATATAAATATTATTTCTGAAAATTAACAGAAACTCAAAGATATAACAAGAAAAAATCCTTTCCAATGGTTAAGGAAAGGATTCTTTCAATTTATTTTATTCAAGGGGTGAGTAATTATGGTTGTTCAGCTCAGTCACCCCGTGAATGTTTTCAATTTTAATGCTCTTCGAAAATCTTCTCCCCGGCTTCAATCCTTATGTTCAGCCTGTTTTCTTCCGGCGGAATCACACAAGAAAACCTTGGATTATAAGCGCAATAAGGATTATAGGCATAGTTGAAATCGAGAAAGATGGCATCTCCCGAAGGGGGTATTTCGCAATCAATGTACCTTCCGCCGCCGTAGGTTTCATGTCCGTTGGTCAGGTCGCGGAAAGGGATGAACAGCATGTTCGTATCCTGCGAAAGGTCGAGCATCTTCTTATTCTGGAAAACGGCAAGCTTATAATCCTGGCTACCGATTGTAAATCTAACTTCGCCGTATCTTACATAAGCCGGCTCGCGGTCGGTAGAAGTTTTCATCAGGATGACCTCCTGTTTTTTATCCTTGATCAGTTTAGCATCAATCCTGTACTTTACGTTGGGTTCAAAATATTTCAATCCCTTGAATGCGGCAAGTTGTTCCTTTGTCAGTGGGGTGGATTCGGTATAAAGCATTTTGATGTTCCTGCCGGTACGGTGTTTTTCGATCATCGTATTGTAATCATCGGTATTAGCTTCAAATTTTTCTATTTGCTGGCATAGAACTACGGAAGCTGTCAATGTCAGGATGAGTAACGAAATGAATTTTATCTTCATGATCAATCAAATGAATGGTTATTTGAACATCACAAAATTAATAAAGTTTCAGGTTCAAGGTTTCAGGTTGCTGGATGCTGGTCGCTGGTTACTGGTTTGGCCGAATACTTATTGCCGACTGGTTGCTGGTTGCCGACTGCCGGTTGTTTTCAGTACTGTGTTCCGAGTTCGGGTCTGACAACATCAAATATCTAACATCAAATTTCTAATTTCTCAGGTCTCAGGTCCCATGTCTCAAGTTTCAGGTTTCATCTCGCCTACGGCGAGACAAGTCTCGATTTCTCAAGTCATGATATCTCATGTCTCAAGTCTAACTACTAATTACTTAAGACTAACGACTAAAAAAAATTCCTACTTTTGCGTTTTCTTTTGAACACCCTTATGAAAACTTTTGATCTTGTGGTTGCCGGATAATCATTGCACTAAGGATTAAAATCCTTTAGCCGTCATCCTTTTTGCAGTTCATTGCGGGCTCCCCCGCATTTTTACACATTGTTTTACATACATCCGGACAGGATGATATTTAACAAAACCGGCAATAAGGTTACAGGTTTATAAACCTGCAATCAGAAAGATAATAAGAACGTTGAAAATGAATGAAATTAAAATGAGAAATATCAATATAAAATATAAGAGTTTTTTCCGTGACATTAGAGAAGCCATAGCCGGCACTGAACAGGATTTTACTACCGGAAGCATTAACAGGGCGATATTCCTGCTGGCCATCCCGATGGTTCTCGAAATGATGATGGAATCGGTTTTTGCCATCGTGGATATCTACTTTGTTTCTCGTCTCGGTGCTGATGCAGTTGCAACTGTTGGTATTACCGAGTCTATGATCACTATTGTGTATGCGATCAGCATCGGCTTCAGTATGGCAACCACTGCCATAGTTTCGAGACGCATCGGAGAAAAGAATCCGAAAGGTGCAGCAAAGGCTGCTTTTCAGTCCATGCTGACGGGGCTTTTTGTTTCGGTTATCATTGCCATTCCTGGAATGATATACGCAAAAAAACTATTGCAATTAATGGGAACTTCGGAAGTTATTTATAACCAGATGTGGGGCTATACAGCGGTGATGCTTGGCGGAAATGCCGTGATAATGCTGTTGTTTATCATCAACGCGGTTTTCAGAAGTGCAGGGGATGCAGCAGTTTCGATGCGGGTTCTTTGGCTGGCAAATTTTATCAATATTATCCTTGATCCGATTTTGATTTTTGGATTGGGACCTTTTCCTGAACTCGGTGTGATGGGTGCAGCCATCGCAACCACTACCGGCCGGGGGATTGGAGTCATATTTCAATTGTATCTGTTGTTTCGCGGAAAAAGCAGAGTAAAATTATCCGTAACAGACATTGGTATTGACTGGCCAACGATAAAGCAACTGATAAAACTGTCGCTGGGAGGTATAGGGCAGCACATCATTGCTACGTCGAGTTGGATAGGATTGATGAGGATAGTTTCTGAGTTCGGAAGCAATGTGGTTGCCGGTTATACCATTGCAATCAGGGTCATTGTTTTCTCTTTGCTTCCTTCATGGGGCATCAGTAATGCGGCTGCTACACTGGTGGGTCAGAACCTGGGCGCCGGACAGCCCGAAAGGGCAGAAAAATCAGTGTGGGCTGTCGGTAAGGTGAATGTCGTTTTTATGGGGATCATCAGCCTGATGTTAATTCTTTTTCCATCTGTTTTTATCAGGCTGTTTATTTCGGAACCGGATGTTATAATTAACGGAGCGCTAAGTCTGCGGATAATCAGTTATGGGTTTATGTCATATGGCTTCGGTATGGTTATGGTCCAGGCACTTAACGGAGCCGGTGACACGGTTACACCTACACGCATCAACTTATTTTGCTTCTGGTTACTTGAAATCCCGCTTGCATACCTGCTGGCTATTTCAATCGGAATGGCACAGCAGGGAGTTTACTATGCAATCGTTATAGCTGAAACAGCGATGACACTCACTGCTGCTTACTTCTTTAAGCGGGGAAAATGGAAACTAAAAGTGGTCTAAGAAATAAGTCCAAATAAAATCAGTAATTAAAATCGGAGATAAAACTGGTTGAAACTTATTGGGATTGTGAACGTATTACACAGCCAGTTTTTTTTAAATTTTCGGTGGAATGTATTTTCAAAATTGGTAAGTAAAAGTTTTCTAAATAGCTGGAACATATACATTAGAATTTTAAATATCTGAACTTTTTAAACAATTGAAGAAAAAATTTATAAATATTCCCACTGATTCAATTTAATAAAAACTATATTTGTACACTGTTCTATCTTCTTTTTTGCAGTTTATTTTAAAATTTCAATTAAAAGTATTTATGAGGGGTTTTAAAGGTGAACTAATTCGTCAGCAGGTTTTCCCTTTGTTTTATGCAGTAATTTTAATTATGATCTTTCGGACAGGGGGTTTTGCTCAGGGAGAGAACTACGAATTCGAAAGAATAAAAATCGGTGATGTAAAAAATCTTATTGTCGGTGTTGACCTGTCACCGGACAAACAAAAGCTTGCCATAAGCAGTGTTCAGAGTTATCCGATGGTTCTGTTCGATTGGTCTAAACGCGAAGTCTTAAATAAGTTCGACGTCGGCGAGTGGTATGCTGGTTCCTCTGTCAGGTTTTCAACAGGGGGAAAGTATATTTTGTTGCAGCAGTTGTTTTATATTGACTGGGCACTCAATAAAGATCGTGAGGTGAATTTCCTGGTAGTTGATGCAACATCAGGTAAAGTAGTTAAAAGTTTTGAAAAAATTCATGCCGCTGCATTTACTCCGGATGAAAAATTTCTTGTGACAAATACTGCGGGTGAAATTGCTTTCTGGAACCTGGAATCGGGCAACAAGGATAAATCATTTTCTGTAGCAGGAACAACCAATGCTGTTGGGATAAGCCCCGACGGTAAACACCTCGCGGTTTCTCACCGGCCAGATCCGGCAGAATTAAAAAATAATCCTTCTTATAAAAAGAACAAGAAAGCTTTAAATATCATCCTGAAATACAAACAGCAGGTAAGTGTTTATAATGCAGAAACATTTGAAAAAGAATATACTGTGGGTGAATTCTATGATATTATATACAGGTTGGAATATTCGCCTGACGGCAATACGATATTTTGTTTAAATATACCTCATCTTAAAACTCAAACCGCCATCGAAAGGATAACTTATATAAATACCATAACTGCTCAAACCGGCCAGGCATCAAGAAAAGGATTTACTTCGAGGGCAGTTTTTGAACCGGATTTTAAACTCAGCCATGATGGTAAATTGTTGGGATTGGTGTCTCAAAGTTCAAAGTTCCCTGAATTACATATTTATGATTTTGAAACCGGTAAATTAACAAAACGTTTCGAATTGGCTACACGGTTTCTCGAAAAACACGACGACGATCTGATTGCCGGAGACATGCGCACTTCCTTCGTGTTTTTGCCTGATAATAAAGCCGTTTTAATGACTATGGGAAATCATTTGGTTTTATGGAATATTAATTTAAATGATCAATGATATGAGAATTACAATGGTGATGTTTTTGATTGCCTTATCAGCAACAACTTTTGCACAAAAAAAACTACTTATCGAATCAAAAGATGAGATCATTGAAACAGCTACAAAAGAACTTACTCTTGCAATGCAGCCACCTAAGGGCTCACTTTATCTGTTTAATCAGGAATATAAAATTACAGGCGAATACATTTTTGATATTACAATCAGGGAAAAAGGCGAAGTGGCATCTGTGTTTGCAGCAGGAAATGAGGGCGGGAGCATTCAGCAGCAAAATCTGGTGAAGGATAAAATCAGGAATTTTGAATTTGGTTTTAAAATGCCGAAAGGTAAAACTTTCAAGTTCCAATATATATTTAAGTTTAATTAATAAGAAAATATCAGTTTAACAATTTAAATCTATTACTATGAAAAAACTTTTACTGACAATTATTCTGTTATCCGGGTACCTTACTGTCTTTACCCAGGAAGAAATGCCTCAGGTCTGGCAGGCAAAACTCGAACATAAAATCATTTTCAGTGGTACAGGCCTTGAAGACAGGGGTTACAGCTACGCAGCATCCGACAAGGAAATGACAGTTTTTAAAAATGACGATGGTAAAGTTCTTTGGACTAAACCCTTTAAAGAATTAGCACCAAAACTCAGCAAAATTGATGAGCTTATTCCTTTTTGGGAAGGCAATACGGTCTTCCTGTTTGATCGCAAAATGGGAAAGGATCAGATTGCCTGTATTGACCTGGAAAAGGGTACTTTTTTATGGTCCACCGATAAATACCAGGATGTGACTGACGATGTGGTCCGTTACATTCCTGAAGAGGAAGGATTTGCAATTTCTTTAAAAAAATCGCTGGTCTTCATTAAAATGAGAACCGGGGAAGAAATATGGCAAACCGATAAATTTAAAGGTGTTGTTGGAAAATATGTTTACGACAAAACTGAACGCAGTATGGTGATGGTAAACTTTGTGCCGGGAGGAATCGCAGCACTTTTTACCGGTTTTAAAAACCAGCTTGCAAAGATCAACGTACAGAATGGTGACATCATCTGGGAAAATACCTATACCGGCAGAGCTGAGCGCAAGGTATGGACGCGTGAATTTGTGTTCGACCTGGATGTGGAAGATGATAAAGTAATACTGCGTATCAATGGTTATCAGGTTTATGATTATAAAACAGGTGCGAGTCTTTGGTCGGCAGCTTTCGATTTTGTTCCGGAAGGTGTAGTTCCTAAACCGGCTGGAACAATAAAGTTTGGCGCTTACGGAACCGTTGCTGAACCTGTTACTGTTGGTGAAGACCTGTACATTCTCGATATGTCGAACAAGAAAAACCAGTTCGTGAAAAAATACGACCGCAATACCGGTAAACTCATCTGGACCTCTAAAGAAATAAAAGATGCACGGGTCATACCCGGGATGTATATTGTGGGAGATAAGGTTCTGATGCAGATTGGCGGACGTGTTGAAATCCAATATTATCGTTCTTACAAGAGCGGCGATTATGTTTATTATGAATGGGGCCGCAAGTTCCCCGAAGTAAAACCCTTCGGCATCCAGGCATTCAACACCAGCGACGGTTCGTTAGCCTGGGAATCGGAAAGATTTAAGAAAGGAATTACAAATGCTCTTTTAATGGGAGATCAATTCGTGGTGAGCAGCGGCAAAGCCCTCTATTCGATTGATATGAACACCGGGGCTGAAAAGTACGAGGTTCCTGTTTCCAAAGGCGGAGTCGGCCAGGCTGAAATAATTCTGAAATTTAAGGAAAACGTCATTGTAGTAGTTGGTGAAAAAGGAATTTCGAACTTCGATGCCAAGACAGGAGATGTGCTCTGCAAGGGGGATTATAAATCAGCAAGCCTGCACGACAGGGTGGATGACCTCCTGATCATGAAAACCGATAAGGCTGACCTTGCAGCATTCGATCTGAATACCTGTACATATAAGGAATATAAGGCCAAAACAGGCGCCCGCACCGATATGACGCTTGATGGTAAATTTGTTTATGTTTACGAGAAAAATACAGTTACGAAAGTTTCTACAGGAAAAAAGTGATGTATTAATTCATAATCAACCCGCCCTAAAATTAAAAGAGGCCGTCTCAATTTTAAGACGGCCTCTTTTTTAAGGATTATAACTTAATGAATTTTTGTGTTTTTTGAACACCCTGACTTAATACACTTACGATATAAAACCCTTTTTGCAAATGGATAAGGTCAATTTTCTCTGACAGTCTTCCGTCTGATCCTTTATAATTTTTACTAAAGACGATCTGTCCGCTTAATGAAATAATGCTGATTTTTACATCTTCATTTCCGGAACTTTCAAATTCAACATTCAGATAATCGATCACTGGATTGGGAAACAAATTAAAACTTAGGTTTTCCAATAATTGCTCCGATCCATCCTTGAGTGAATTTTCATCTCCGCCTTCATTTCCCTTTCCAATAATATCAAGTATTTGGATAGTTATAACTGCCTGACTCCATAAATTGCCAGCACCGTTATCCATTACTCTGACTGCCAGATGAAATACCGGAATAAATTCATAATTTATAAATCTTACATTCTTTACTGTTATGACTCCGCTGATATTATTAATTTGAAAAGCATTAAAACTGTTCCCGTTTTGAATGGAATATGTTAATGTCTGGCCTAAGTCAGGATCTGATGCAACTACCGACCCAACTATTGTTCCAGTTGGAGAGTTTTCCAGAACAGCAAAGGTTTGATTGCCTATTACAGGATTTTCATTCACATTGATAAGGTTTATGGTCATTGTGGCTTGCGATGATAAACTGCCGGCCCCATTATCCTGAACTTTTACTATCAGAGCAAAGGTTGGATTAACTTCGAAATTTATTGCTGAAGGTGTCGCTACTTTCAGAACCCCTGTGGAAGAAATGATTTGGAATGCATTACCGGTATTACCGCTTAGAATTGAATAGGTCAGCAATTGTCCGGCGTCAGGATCAGAAGCTATTACTGTTCCAACGACCGTGCCCGAAACAGAATTTTCAGCAACACTAAAACTCTGGTTAACGATCACAGGATTTTGATTTATATTGCTGACCGTTACTGTCATTGTTGCCTGCGACCACAAATTTCCGGCGCCGTTATCCTGTACTTTTACAACAAGAGCAAATGTGGTATTAACAACAAGTGCTGAAGGCGTAAGAACGGATAATATTCCCGAAGCGGCATTCACCTGAAAAGCGTTACCTGTATTGCCACTTACGATTGAATATGTGAGTGTTTGTCCGGCATCGGGATCGGTTGCCACCACAGTACCCACCACGGTGCCTGCAGGTGGAGTTACCGGAACTGTAAAACTCTGGTTGCTTATGAGAGGAGATTCATTGACATTTGTGAGAACAATGGTCATAGTAGCTTGCGATGACAAACTTCCTGTTCCGTTATCCTGAACCTTTACTACAAGAGAATAACTCGGTGTAACCTCAAAATTCAATGCAGATTGTGTTGCTACCTTTAGTACGCCTGTCGTTGAAGTGATTTGAAAGGCATTTCCGGTATTGCCGCTTAAAATTGAATATGTGAGGGATTGCCCGGCGTCGGGATCGGTTGCAGCTACGGTTCCTACCGTTGTGCCTGCTGCAGAATTTTCTGCAATAGAAAAACTTTGGGGACTTACCGTTGGCGGCTCATTCACATTAGTAAGATTTATGGTCATCGTCGCCTGTGACGATAGTGTCCCGGCTCCGTTATCCGTTACCCTCACAACAAGTGCAAAGGTCGGATTCGCTTCAAAATTTAAAGCCGCCTGTGTTGCTACCTTCAAAACTCCTGTTGTGAAAACGATCTGGAATGCATTTCCTGTGTTTCCACTGAGAATAGAATAAGTCAGCGATTGACCCGGATCGGGATCAGTAGCAATTACAGTTCCAATGGTTGTATTAGTAACAGAATTCTCTGGAACAGTGAAAACCTGGTTTGCAATTACCGGAGGATTATTTGTCGAGCCTCCCCCGCTATTATATTCAAATGCTCCGATATCCCGGATGGCCTCCTGGGGTACAGCTGTACTGTCAAGATCAAAGTTCCATGCCCCTGTATATTCCACACCCTGGTTTCTCGCAATGGTTGAATTTGCAGTCAAGTGAAAATCGCCACCCGTAATATTTGCAAAATGAACTATATTATCGAAATATGAAAGGTCATTTGAATATAGCTCTACATTATTCGTCATAAATACATTCACTCCACCATTCATCCCGTCATTAACAAGGTATGTACCGGTAGGCATCATGAAAATATTATTGCGCAGGTACATTGGCTGGTTACCCGAGCTTAGAAAATAAGTTTCGTTGCCTTGCAGGTAGAACCGAACAACATTATTGTTATATTGGTGGGTATAAGGTGTCGGAGCACCTGCTGCAACTACAACCCCGATATTATCGAACAGGTTATAGGAAACATTGGCCACTTTGCATCGGAATATACCGCCCGCTGTTGAAGACTGACCCGGAGGCATTTGTGATCCGATAATCCTGTTGCCGATAAAATTAACTTCGCCAAGGATTTGAAAGTAAAACGCATTACTCGACCACGTTGGGTGCTGATTCGGAGGATAAATAGTATTGTTCCTGATGGTAGCGCTTTCTGTGTCGGTACGTCCGATAACTATAATTGAAAACTTGTAGGAAGTTCCCCTCCGGTCAAGAATATTGTCTTCAATTAAAACACCGCCAGCCCTGAGCAAATGAATACAGTCACCATCGCAGCTTCCGTTTTGCAGTTCGAGCCATTTCTGGTTCACATCATAAACGTGGGTGCCACGGATTGTTATGTTATTATAGGTTGCATTTGTTCTCGATTTTGCGAATATTCCGTCTGTCGAACTGCCGTGAACAATACAGTCTTCTATAAGCAGATCTGAAATGTTTCCGGTTTCCGTTTCCCATACTTCCGAATTGATACCTCTCCATCCTCCAACCACTTCACAATCCCTGATGGTTTGAAAGCTTGCAGAACGGCCGGCATGGGCGCCAAAACTAACAACTCCTGCAGGACCGTTCACCAATTTATAACCCTCAATAAGAAAATTGGAAGAACCATCGCCATTGATACAGCACTGCCCGCCGGTATATGTAATGGTAGGACGGATGCCTGTACCATAAGTGCTGATAGTAACATTGTTTTTGCTTACAACACTAATAGTTGCAGAATTAGTTACACTCGTACCCTTTTTCATAAGGTACGTGTTATTACTTGCGATACTGAAATCGGACCAGGAATCATAAGGGTGATCAATTGATCCGTTTTGTCCCGGATCACCCGAATTCGCAGGATCAATATACACAGTAGTTTGGGAAAATAATAAAGAAGAATAATTTATAATCAGAACAAAGGTTAAAATCCAAAATTTGCCGCTTGACAAAAGATTTGTCTGACTTCCAGTTTGAAATCTGTAGTTCATAATACGTAGTTTTATAAGTTATACAAGTTATTTACAAGTAAGAATTTCAGATTGCAGAAATTCCTGACAATTTATGGTACTCGCATAAGTATAATGATGCCAAAAGCGTAAGAATGTATTAATTACTGGTAATAAAGTACTTAAAAGGTGCAACACTTTTCTGTTGATCTCCGGAACCGGAGATTTGTATTTAAATTCGGATAGCACGCAAAACGGCCTGTTCACTCACTTGTTATTTAATGAAGCCTCGCTAATGACTATGAACATTAGGTATTCCGGATTCGGAATAACATTAATTTGGGTTTGCACCATTCCTGCATCAATTATCTGCAGGGATTCATAATCGGATATAAAAAAACAGGAGGCTGCCATGGCAGCCTCCTGTTTTATCAGATAAATTCCTGAAATTTGAATTTATGTTTCGCTGATTATTTCACCTGTCAAATAATCAATTTCGTAAATACTTCCTCCAATAGTGAGGGTAATGGTTCCGTCACCATTGAAAACGAGGGTGCCGTTTACCGTAAATCCGAATCCTGAAGAAGTAGTCCCTGTAATCTTGACAGAGCACTCACCACTTAAAATTTCGTATGTCATTTTATCAACCTCAATATCAGTAAAGGTAGCTTCAATAGTGCTCGTATAGGTCCTTTGCTGCAGGATAGTTATGACCTGTGTGCCATAGCGTGAAGCGCTGCCGTTCAAAACATAAAATGTTTCGGCATTAAAGCAATTGTCGAGATCGAAGCTGCCGGAACCATTATCATTAGAGGATGTTCTCGGCGTTTCATAATTTCCGCTGGTAGAAAAATCCAGATAGAAAATGGTCGAATTACCGACAGTCTGCAATCCAAAATCATAGGCCAGGCTGTAAGAATAATAAATGTAGGCTCCGGGAACGCTTGTAACAGTGAATGAAGAATCGTACATCATGCCCTGTCCGCTTTTATATTTTGACTCGCCTGCAAGCATAGCAGCATCCTCCATTTGTTGTGTATAGCCATAGGAGTCAGAACAAACGGAAGTCGCTATCAGTTCGGCAGACTCATCTGCAGAAAGCCCAACCTGTACTTCTTCCTTGCTGTCATCTTTTTTACATGATTGAAAAATCACCATTGTAAGTGCGATGAGGATAATCAGTGTTTTTTTCGTTTTCATTTTTATAAAATTTAAAGTTAACAAATATGATGTGAATTATTTAATTATTATTGATTTCATAATTTTCTTACCTTCTATCGAAAATAGTGCAAAAGCATAACCTTTCGGAAGACCGTTAAGTGAAATACATTCATTGTAAATGCCCTTTTCCATTTGACCTGAAAAGGATTCTTCAAGGAAATTTCCATTTTTATCGAATAAGCTTACCTTAACTTCACCGGCTTCCGGAAGGTTTATTTCGAAACAACATTCACTGCGAGCCGGATTCGGATAAATATTAATATCTGCTGTTTGCTCAATTGAATTTTCCAGAACCGCTTCAAGCTGGCTAAAAGGAACGGCGGGATTGTAAAGCAGGAAAGCTACAGGAAGCAGATCTTCAGCAAGGCCTAGTTGTTTAAAGAGTGCAATTTTTGAGGATGGAATAAAATCCATAAGCCTGACAGGAAGTTGTTCTGATGCTATATTCCTGATTTCTTCCTTCCATGTTTCAAAATACGGCTTTGCCAAATCTAATTCACGACTGATGATGTCTTCATTATTGTCGGCAATTTCCCAAACCTTCATGATCTGTTTTCTGAATTGCTTACGCGTTTCTTTTATCAATACCAATTCTTCTTCGGTCAGTTCCCGGTTTGATTCAGCAATTTCCGCCGGTATTAAACCTGAGGATTTCCTGATATCGTAGATTTTTCTTAATTGTTCGCGAACTGAATTTATTTCCATTCTGTCGGAAAAAGAAAGTTCTTGTTCGACTGTCTCTCTTAACGGTTGAATTACCGGTACAATTTGTTTTTCAGCATACACAATTATATCGTGCATGATTTGTTTTCGTAGCTGGACAGTTTCCCTTTGTCTGAACGAAGAGAACATAACCCATAAACTGATCAGAATCAAACTGGCCACTACAACTCCTGTGATTTTAATGATTGTTTTCATTTTTTTTATTTTTAAATGTTTATTGGCCAAAAGTATTTGCACACAGGGGGCGTTTCCAAAAGAATTCAACCTTTGACCGGATTACTTCAATCAACACCTTTAATTTACTCATGAAAACAGCGATAATGGCAATATTGAAGTTTTAGCCCGGTTCGTTGATAAATTGAAACTGTTGGTTTACACTTTTTGCCTACATTTGAAGTCCTTCTTAATTTTACTGAATAATTTTTAAATGATACGAATAGCATACAACAGGTTATACATTAACAAAGGCTTGCAGGTTGCGGGCTGGCTGATCTATTTCATTTTAAATGTCAACTTCTTTTATAGTTTTGGAATACTTCCCTTATACACATCAATACTAAGGAGTCTTTTACTTGTACTTCTGTTTTCCGGTATTTTTTATATCAACTACCTGGTTTTAATTCCCCGGTTTCTAAACCGAAAGTGGATGTGGTTGTATTTTGTTTTATTGTTGGTTATAATAATAGCCGGTACTTTTATAAGGTTAAGAATAGAAAAAGTATTTGTCAATGAAAATTTCCCCGAACTGGCAAGAATACCTGTTCAACGGATCGGTTTTGTTGCCGGGACAATTGTAGTTCTTTTGCTTTTAAGCACCGCATACCGTCTGATGGCAGATCATTTTTCAGCACAGGATCAGAAGAGAGAAATGATGAAAGAAAAAGCCGATGCTGAACTGAAATTTCTAAAAACCCAGATAAATCCCCATTTTCTGTTCAATACGCTGAATAATCTTTATGCGCTGGCCTATTCCGGTTCAGAAAACACGGCTCCCGGTATCATGGCTCTTTCGCAAATGATGCGATACCTGCTGTATGAAACAGGCCAGGAAGTGGTCAGGTTGAAAAAGGAACTGGACTTTGTGCTTAATTATATTGAACTCGAAAAACTCCGGCTCGAAAATTCGGATTCCATAAGAATTGATTTTGATGAGGATCATCCTGAAATGATGATCGCACCTTTGATTTTCATCCCTTTTATCGAAAACAGCTTCAAGCACAGCCGCATTATTGATGATGCTGAAGCCTGGATTGAAATTTCGATTAAAACCGGGAGTGGAAAGATATTATTCAAATGCAGTAACTCCATTCCACAAAAACAGGTTAAAAAGGATACGAATGGAGGGGTCGGCCTTGAAAATATAACAAAGAGGCTTCAGCTCATTTATCCGGGACGGCATTCGATCAGAATGACCAATGAATCCAATAAGTTTAATGTGGAACTTGAAATTACGATAGATGAAATTTAGCTGCATTACCGTGGATGACGAACACCTGGCTCACAAGCTGATGGCTGATTACATTTCGAAACTCCCGCAACTCGAATTAAAGGGACAGTTTAAAAGAGCGACCGATGCCCTTGCTTTTATTCTGGAACACCCTGTTCAGATCATCTTTCTCGATATCCAGATGCCTGATTTAACGGGGATACAATTTCTCGAATCGCTGCAAACAAAACCCGTTGTAATTTTTACCACTGCCTATGCTGAATTTGCGCTCCGGGGCTATGAACTCGAAGTTGCAGATTACTTACTCAAACCATTTACATTCGAACGCTTCGTTAAAGCAGTGAACAAAGCGATTAAAACTGTTGCACCTCAACCGGCTGCCATCACCCAACCGTTTCAACCCGAACCTGCGGGAAATGACTTCCTGTTCGTAAAGTCAGGGTACAAATCATTTAAGATCAATTTCAACGACATTCTTTATATTGAAGGACTGAAGGAATACGTGAGTATTTATACCAGAGAAAGAAAGTTCATCCGGCTTGACAGGTTAAAATCATTGGAAGCTTTGCTTCCAACCGGCAATTTCATGCGCGTCCATAAATCTTATATTGCTGCAATTGATAAGATTGAGACGGTGTATGGAAATACCATCGAAATCGGTGGAAAGGAAATACCGATAGGGCAGTCATATAAAAAGAATGTCGAGGACAGATTGTTCAAATAGACTGAAATTCATACATTATCCATTGTATTATTCTTTTCGCCTTCTGAATTCCTTATTCGGGGCAATAGGAGTTCGCATTATAGAAGTAAGAAAGTGCTATTTCCTTTCCTGTCATCTTTGCCGATAATTTTCAATATAAACCATAATAAATTCGTTGTACCTCTTTCGCCGGTATTGCACTATCCATCTGGGGTGGGGAAGGGGAATCACTTTGTTGAAGAAGTGATGCTTTTGGTTTAAATTCTGAAGAAAAGCAAAGTTTTTTCCCATGCCGAGGCAATAGCATAACTCAGTATTTACAGGAAATGACAGGATTTTTTCAATGGATGAAACAATAAAAGGAGTTACTGCTCTTTCGATTTCCCTCGAATCATAATAATTAAAATTGAGGCCCTTACATGTAAATCCTAGGGGACAAACTGCATGGATAAAATATTTGCTGTAGAATTTTTCCTTCCCTCCATAAGCTTCTATCATATCATAAATAAATCCAGCAGAGGGTTCTGTGATCTTTTTCAGGTTATTTGCTATGCCACAGTTCTTTTCAAGTTTTACAGGATCAGTGAAAGGAATTCCGGTAACCCCTGCGCCAAACCTGCCCGGATTGATACCGAGAAGAAGAGTCCTTAAAGAATTATCGGAAAAATATTTCAGGTAAAACTTATCGGAGATTTCCACAACCTGCCGATCATGGAATGGATTCATAACCTGAACACCTTCGGGCAGTGGAATATCGAGTTCAAGGGATTGATTGAACCGGATTACCTTTTGAGCAAATGACATTGGGAAACAGAAAAATCTAAAACGGCCAGAAACTGTTATCGTTCCAGATTTGTTCCTTCAGATCTTCATTTAATCTGTGAAGTAGCCTGTGATGACCGCTTTCCCATTCGGCCAGCATCTTATAGGTTTCTTTTTCCATAGGATCGGTAGCAGCAATGGCTCTGTCGGAATATATTTTAACAGCACGGGTCTCAAAATCCATAGCGGCAGAAATGGCAGCAGCTTCAAAACCTGCGGCAGATATTTCTTTTCTGATCTCATCGGAAAGTATCTTTTCGGTAATTTCATCGCTGGCATCATCATGCGGTTCTTCCGGCTTCGCAAATTTCTGATCCTGATTATAAGCCCTGAACTGCAGCGCAAGGAATTTAATGTGTTCATCTTCTTCCTCGGCCATGATGTTAAAAACTTTTTTTACTGCTGCACTTTTGGTTTGCGCTGCAACATTCGAATAAAATGCTTTCCCTCTCTTTTCGAGTAAGATCGCTTCTTTTAGAATATCAGTAGGTGATTTTGACATAATTGTTGTTTTTTGAATTAGCATGGAGCGTGGAGCAGGGAGCAAGGAGCATGGAGCATGGAGCAGGGAGCATGGAGCATGGAGTGGGGATAGGGTTCAGAGTTCAGAGTTTTGAGTTTTCAATTTTCAATTTTCAATTTTCAATTTTCAATTTTCAATTCACACACAAAAATAGGCATTTCAGTTTTAGTTGAGAGCAAAGAATAAATGTGAATTGAATATTTTTTTTATCTGATCCGAAAGTTAAAATATTAAATGATTGGCAATAAATGATTTCCTTATTTTTGTCACGCTCTAATAATGTCTAAATTGAATCAGGACAGGATAATAACGCTAAAGAACCTTTACCGTGACTGGTCGGGTGAAGATGTGCACAGTTTCGAAAGGATACTGGGTTCTGGTTCGAACCGGAAATATTACAGGCTTATGGGAGAGAACCAAACGGCCATTGGCGTAATCGGTGAAGATCCTTATGAAAACAGAGCCTTCCTAAGTTTTACTGATCACTTCAGGAAGCACGGACTGAACGTTCCTGAAATTTATTCAACGGATAAAAACGGTGAAATATATTTACTGCAGGACCTGGGTGATATTTCACTTTTCAGCCTTTTACCGGGAATGACGGGTTCAAAGGATAATATAAGCCGGATCGAAACCCTTTATAAAAGGATTTTGGATGATTTGATCCGGTTCCAGGTAATTGCAGGGAAGGACCTTGATTATTCCGTTTGTTTTCCGCGTGAAAAGTTCGACAGTCAATCAATGCACTGGGATCTGAACTATTTTAAATATTATTATCTGAAACTTGCCTACATCCCGTTTCGGGAACAGGCGCTTGAAAACGATTTTTCAACGCTGTTGGATTTCCTTTCGATGGCTGACTCCGGTTACTTTATGTACCGCGATTTTCAGGCAAGGAATATTATGCTGCTTAACACAGAACCTTATTTTATTGACTACCAGGGCGGGAGAAAGGGCCCTTTACAGTATGATGTTGCATCGCTTTTATTCCAGGCAAAAGCCGAATTGCCGCATTCATTCAGGGAACAGATGCTGGAATATTATATTTCAAAACTGAGAGAACATATAGAAGTAGATCGGAATACCTTTATTCCTCTTTATTACGGTTTTGTTCTGATTCGCACATTGCAGGTATTGGGGGCTTATGGATACAGAGGTTTTTATGAACGCAAACCTCATTTTGTCGAAAGCATAGGTTATGCTTTGAAAAATATAGAATGGTTACTGGAAAATGTAAAATATGCTATTGAAGTCCCTGAATTGATAGGATGTTTGGAAGCGATGGTAAAGAAAAATTCCAAACAAAGACAAAAAAAAGGTAATGAAAAGCTGACTGTTGAAATCAACAGTTTCTCTTACCTTCGGAATGGAATTCCTGAAGATAAAATGGGGCATGGAGGAGGTTTTGTATTCGATTGCCGGGCTTTACCCAATCCCGGAAGGCTTGAAGAATTCAGGAACCTGAGCGGACTCGATCAGGAAGTAAAGGATTTTTTGAACCGTTACCCGGAAGTGGAAAATTTTAATGACAATATTTTTGCAGTCGTATGTCAATCAATAGACAATTATATTGAGAAGGGATTCGATCACCTTGTTATCAATTTTGGCTGTACCGGAGGGCAGCACAGGTCGGTGTTCTGTGCGGAGCGATTATTTGAAAAAATAAAAGGTAAATATAACATCCGGGTAATCCTGAAACACACAATGAAGGAAAACTGGTAAAAGTTATGGTTGATATAATGTCAATATTAATTACAAATATCAAAAAGCTGGTTCAGACAGAAACTAAACCGGTCAAATTCAGGGCAGGCAGGCAGATGACGGAACTCCCTTTCATTGAAAATGCTTTTTTAGCCATTAAGGATGGAAAGATCGCCTCATTCGGTGAAATGAATAACTTTAAACTTCAAACTTCAAACTTTGAACTTAACATTGATGCCTCAGGCAAAATGGTCTTTCCCTCTTTCTGCGACTCGCATACCCACCTTGTTTACCCGGCCAGCCGCGAGATCGAATATGTGGATAAAATCAAGGGATTATCCTATGAAGAAATTGCCAAACGCGGAGGCGGCATCCTGAACACAGCCAAAAAGTTGAAAGAAACCACTGTTGCCGAGCTGGTCGAAAGCGCTCTTGAACGGCTCGGTGAAATCAAAAAGTTGGGAACCGGAGCAGTAGAAATCAAAAGCGGTTATGGGCTGGATACAGAGCAGGAATTGAAAATGCTTTATGCGATCCGAAAACTAAAGGAACTGTCGCCGCTGACAATCAAGGCTACATTTCTTGGAGCCCATTCAATTCCTTTGGAATTTCGTGGCAGGCAAAGCGAGTATGTGGATCTAATCATCAATGAAATGATACCGATGGTAGCAGCCGAAGACCTGGCGGATTATATTGATGTTTTTTGCGATAAAGGTTTCTTTACCGTTGAAGATACGGAGAGGATACTGATGGCAGGCATGAAATATGGTTTACGACCCAAAATCCATGCAAATGAACTGGATTATTCAGGCGGCATTCAGGCTGGTGTAAAATATAATGCCTTGTCGGTTGATCACCTTGAATATACAGGAGATGCTGAAATCGAAGCATTAATAAACAGCGAAACTATGCCGACCATACTTCCGGGTGCCGCTTTTTTCCTCGGAATGACTTATGCTCCCGCACGCAGGATGATTGACGCCGGATTGCCGGTAGCAATGGCGAGTGATTTTAATCCGGGTTCTTCACCGTCGGGCAACATGCAGTTGATTTTATCAATGGCAAGTATTCTTTATAAACTTACTCCTGAAGAGGCCATCAATGCAGTAACTATCAACAGCGCTTATGCCATGGGCCTGGAAGAAGAACTCGGTAGCATTGCCGTGGGCAAAAAGGCCAACTTCTTTATTACAAAGGAAATCCCCACTGTCGAGTTTATGCCGTATGCTTATGGGAGCAATAAAGTAGAGACGGTAATTTTAAATGGTGAAGTTCAATAATTCAAAGTTTCAGGCTCAAGGAAAAATGCAAATTTTTATTAGTTTTGCTCACTATTCTGACTTATAATGGCAATTACAAAGATTCAAATTAAAAACTTTAAATCTCTTGTTGATATAACAATAGAAAAACCAAATCCTTTTACTGTATTTGTTGGACCAAACGCATCTGGAAAGTCGAATATATTTGAAGCTTTGGAGTTCTATACTTATATTTATAAATATGGGTTTGACGAGGCATTGCGTCTTTTTCTCGGGAAGGAATCTATTGTTAATTTAAATAATGTTGGTTCTGAGTTTAAAATTCTAATGGATTTTTCAAACGGGTCAACTTATTTAAAAGCAAATAGTAATTTATTTATTCCGGAAATTTTTGGATTTGATCCAAAGCAATTAATTCAAATAAAAATGGATCCAACTGAAATTCCATTTTTTAGTGAGTTTTCTAAAATTTTTATTAATAATATTGAGAAAGTTAGAATACCTGAAAAAAGTGATTTTAAACTATCAGCCGACGCAAAGAATATTGAAAAGGTACTGAAGCGTGTTCTTCAGTATCCTGAATTAAGAGAGGAGCTTATTGAATTACTCAGCTTTTTAGTTCCTGATTTTAAAAATCTGGAGATTCGATCTGATGAACTATCAGGAAGTGATAATCTTTTAATTTATGAAAAACACACAAATAAGCCTTTACCCCGTCATTTAATTTCAGATGGGACTTTTAATATTATTTCATTAATTACTTCTGCTTTTCAGTCATATATTCATAGCCAATTCCAACGACAATTCCTATGTATTGAAGAACCGGAAAACGGTTTACATCCCGAAGCCATAAAAGAGTTAGTTTACTTTTTCAGGGAACAATGTGAGAAAAAAGGTCATTACATTTGGTTGACAACGCATTCACAATCTCTGGTGTCAGTGCTAAAACCTGAAGAAATCATAGTTGTGGATAAAATTAAAGGTGAAACGAAAATAAAACAATTTATTGGCGAAAACTTTCATGGCTTAAAAATGGATGAAGCCTGGTTGTCGAATGTTTTGGGTGGAGGTTTGATATGATCAAAGTAGGATTTATTGTTGAAGGAAATTCTGAAAAGGTGGTATATGAATCGGAAATTTTTCAGGAATTATTGGAAAGATTTAATCTGACTTGTGTGGGCGTAATTACTCCAGGATCAAGAACTAAATTCTTTGCTCAGGAACAATTGATAAAGTATTATGAGAATATTAGAAAAAATGAACCTGATAAAATCATTATAATCATTGATAAAGAAGGTGATGACGAATGTCTTTATGAAATAAAGCAAAGGATTAGTTGTATTGATCAAATCAATCAGATAAATATAATCCAGGTCAAAACATTAGAATCCTGGTTTCTTGCCGACTCAGTTGCCTTGTCAAGAGCTTTCCATAGGAACTATAACTATGAAACACCTGAAAGTACTGAAAACCATCCCTTTGATGAATTGCAAAATGAATTTATAGTAAATACTGAAAGAGGGTTGGGATCGAAGGAATCTACCTTACCCGCGAGGAAAATGGTAAACAAATATAAATTTTCAATTGAAAATGCGGCCAAACATCCAAACTGTCCAAGTGCCAGATATTTTTTACAGAAACTCTCCGATTTAAATCGCAATTTATGATTTTGCCCGCAATTTATTTTGATTTTAATACCAGCAATTTAACAATTTTCCCGAAGGGATACCTTCGGCAAGCAAATCAACAATAGAATATGAAGCAATTAATCGAATGTGTTCCGAACATCAGCGAGGGAAGAGATTCAAATATAATTAAACAAGTAACGGATGTCGTGGAAACCGTTGAAGGAGTGAGACTTATTGACGTTGATCCCGGGAAAGCCACCAACAGAACTGTGATCACTTTTGTTGGACCGCCTGAAGAAGTCTGTGAAGCTGCATTCCGGTTGGTAAGGAAAGCAGCAAGCCTGATTGACATGAGCAGGCATCATGGCGAACATCCGCGGTTTGGAGCAACTGATGTATGCCCGCTCGTTCCCGTGGCTAATATAACCATGGACGAAGTGGCAGGATATGCCCGCAAGCTTGGCAAAAGGATAGGTGAGGAGCTTGGAATTCCGGTGTATAATTATGAATTTGCCGCTTCAAAACCTGAAAGAAAAAACCTGGCAAATTGCCGTTCTGGGGAGTATGAAGGTTTAAAGGAAAAACTTTCAAACCCTGATTGGAAACCTGATTTCGGTCCGGATGAATTTAATGAACAGGTCGCCAAAACAGGAGCCACAGCAGTCGGTGCAAGAAATTTCCTTGTCGCTTATAATTTTAATCTGAACACAACTTCAACCCGGCGAGCCAATGCCATTGCTTATGATGTACGTGAAAAAGGAAGGGAAAAGCGTGAGGGCGACACGGTAACAGGCAAAATCGTGAGGGATGAAAAGGGAAATACTGTTTTTATTCCGGGAACTTTAAAGAGCACTAAAGCCATCGGCTGGTTCATAGAAGAATACGGGATAGCACAGATATCAATGAATATGACCGACATCACGGTAACTTCGGTACATAAGGCATTCGATGAAGTTTGCAGGGCTGCCAATGAAAGAGGTGTGAGGGTTACTGGTTCGGAACTGGTTGGTGTGATACCTTTGAAGGCTATGCTGGATGCGGGAAAGCATTATCTGAGAAAACAGCAGCGTTCGATTGGAATTCCCGACATGGAGATCATAAGGATTGCAGTTAAATCTTTAGGCCTCGATGAGCTTGCACCTTTCGACCCGGGTAAAAAAATCATTGAATATATTCTTGAGGGTAAAAATGAAAAGAAGCTGGTTAACCTGACGATGACTGGCTTTGTAGAAGAAACAGCTTCCGAATCTCCTGCTCCGGGTGGCGGTTCCATTTCAGCTGCAATGGGTGCGATGGGCGCTGCATTGGGAACCATGGTTGCGAACCTGACTTCTCATAAAAGAGGATATGACGATCGCTGGGAAGAGTTTTCTGATTGGGCGGTAAAGGGAAAATATTATCAGGAAGAGTTGCTGAAAATGGTGGATGAAGACACGCACGCCTTTAATAAGATCATGGATGCTTTCGGACTGCCGAAAAAAAGTGAGATGGAAAAAACCTTCCGGAATAAAGCCATACAGGATGCGACCAAATATGCCATTGAGGTGCCTTTCAGAGTGATGAACCTTTGTTATGAATCAATGGAGGTGATGAAAGCTATGGCTGGGTTCGGGAATCCCAATTCGGTTTCGGATGCAGGTGTCGGAGCCATTGCTGCACTGGCAGGAGTGAAGGGAGCATACCTTAACGTAAAGATCAATGCTGGTGGACTCGATGATAAAGATTACGTTAAAGAAATCATTTCGAAAGGAGGTAAAATACAGGAAAAGGCTGTTGTGTTGCAAAAGGAGATTTTGGATATTGTTGACGCTAAGATCGGATAGACGGGAAACGAAGAGGAAGATGACTGACATTAGGGAACCTTCAAACTTTAACTTATAGTTTACTGTGGAATGGAAAAGAGTATTTTTGTAAAAAAGATTATTATAGTCATGTCAAAGCACTTAGGATTTCTTCTTGTTTTTTTACTGCTAACTATTTACGGGATTAGTCAAAAAGTTTCTCAATATCCGGCAGATGAATTAACAAGGAGGGGAGAGGTTTATTTTCGTTTTGAAAATACCAGCCAAATTGACCGTGAAAAAATATCAAAGACAATTTCGGTTGATCATGCTACCAATCGCGAATGGGTTTATGCCTACGCCAACAATAAAGAGCTTGATGAATTCCTTAAGCTCAACATCAGCTATGAAATCCTGCCTCATCCCGGATCGCTGATAAATCCGTTAATGAAAGATCATCTCAATCCTTCAGGCAACCTGGAATGGGATTTCTACCCGACTTATGAAGCTTATATGGAACTAATGTTTCAGTTTGAACAATTATACCCCGGAATTTGCAAAACAGTTTCTATTGGAAATACTGTACAGTCGAGGCAGCTTCTGTGTGCAAAAATTTCAGCAAATGTAAATACAACAGAAGCTGAGCCACGATTTCTTTATACATCATCAATGCATGGCGATGAAACAACCGGTTATGTTCTCATGCTCCGGCTGATTGATTACCTTCTTAAAAATTATGGAAATGATCAATTGGTAACAGACCTTTTAAATAACACAGAGATTTGGATTAATCCACTGGCTAATCCTGATGGAACTTATGCCGGCGGCAATGGTTCGGTTTGCTGTGCGACCCGTTACAATGCAAATAATATTGACCTCAACCGAAATTATCCGGATCCCCAGGACGGACAGCATCCTGATGGAAATGTCTGGCAACCGGAAACTGAAGCTTTTATGGCATTAGCCGACAGTCTAAGTTTTGTAATGTCTGCCAATTTTCATGGTGGTGCCGAAGTTTTCAATTATCCCTGGGATACATGGCCACAGCTTCATGCTGATGATAACTGGTGGCAATATGTCGGAAGGGAGTGGGCCGACACCGTTCATTTTTATTCACCTGCCGGATATTTCGATGATCTAAATGATGGCATTACTAATGGATACGCATGGTACACTCTTGCAGGAGGCCGGCAGGATTTTATGAATTATTTCCATCAATGCCGGGAGGTAACGGTTGAGATTTCAACAGTGAAACTATTGCCTGAAAGTGAATTGCCTGCTTTCTGGAATTATAATTTTCATTCATTCCTGAATTACATTGACCAGTCCCGTTATGGCCTGAAAGGAATTGTGACAGATTCGGCATCCGGAAATCCATTGCAGGCTGATATCGAAATTTTAAATCACGATAATAATAACTCGTGGATTACAGCCGAAAATTCAGGTCATTATTTCAGAGTTCTTTATGAAGGCAGCTATGATATTAAATTTTCAGCACCGGGACATAAATCAAAGACCATCGAAATGGTCAATATTATAAACCGGCAAAGCTCTCATCTCAATGTTCAGCTTGCTGAGGGCAGCGATGGAATCACTAACGCTGATATACAAACACTCTTTACCCTGTCTCCCAATCCTGCAAAGGATTTTATACATCTGAATTACCTGGGAAATCAAAGTATTAAATGTGAAATTGAATTGTCTGATGTAAAGGGTAAAATTATTAATTCCTGGTTACAAATTGTTGAACCGGATTTCTCACCGATCAAAATCAATACCAGGAATTTAAAATCCGGTTACTATTTTTTCAGGCTCACCTCCGGGGGTTTATATTACACCAATAAAATAATTGTAATGTAAACTTCAAGGATGAAAAAATTTACTCCCGCGTTTACCATTTTTCTTGCCGGAACCTGCACGATGATATTTGAAATTTCAGGATCCAGGTTGCTTGGACCTTACGTTGGCACTTCCATATTTGTCTGGACCAGCCTTATCGGGACTATCATGGCCGGCTTGAGTTTCGGATACTGGTTAGGTGGAATCGTATCATTACGGAGGTCCGACGGAATAGTTTTTGGCTGGATTTTACTGTTGGCCGGTATTTTCATCTTAATGACTGTCGTGGGACATGATTATGTATTAAGAAGGATCATTAAGTATATACCCGGGTTCAGAATTAAAACGCTGTTTGCAGCCATATTTTTATTTGGTACGGCAAGCATATTCCTTGGCATGATTTTACCTTACGGTGCGAAACTGGTGACTGATAATGTCCTCACTTCGGGGGCCTCCGTAGGTACATTGTATGCTTTATCCACTGCCGGCAGCATAGCCGGGACTTTTTTAGCCGGATTTTTTTTATTACCTGAGTTTGGATTTGTGAAAGTATTATTCACTTCTGCAGGATGTTTATTGCTTATGGCGCTGATCGTATTTATGCCGCTAAAAAAATCACTTCCTTTAATTGCTTCAGCCCTGAGTTTGATTGTTCTCCTTTTATTTTGGTACCGGGCGGGACATAAAACCACTGAATACGTTGATATTGATACCCAGTACAATCGTGTTATTGTTTACGAAACCATAGATGCCAATACCGGACGGCCGTTACGGATTTTACAAATTAATGATGAGAAAAGTTCGGCGATGTTTACAGATAAGGATGACGACCTTGCATTTGAAGTATTGAAATATTACCGTTTGGCCGAGCATTTTAGTCCCGGTTTTAAGAGCTCGCTGATGATAGGTGGCTCTGGTTATGCTTTTCCGAAGGACCATCTTCGCCGGAATCCTGAAGCCACAATTGATGTCGTGGAGATAGATCAGGGTCTGACAGAAATTGCACGGGAATACTTTAACCTGCAGGTAGATTCACGGTTAAAAATATTCCATGAAGATGGCAGGACGTACCTTAATAAATGCGCGAAAAAATACGATGCTGTTTTTATGGATGCCTATAAATCAATGCTTACGGTACCATATCAGTTAACGACCCGCGAAGCAGTAAGCAGGATTTCGGAGATTCTTAATGATGATGGTGCGGTTTATGCTAATATCATTTCGACCCTGAATGAGAAGAACAACTTTTTTCTGCGGTCCGAAATTGCAACTTATAAAAGTATTTTCCCACAAGTATTGATATTTGCTGTACAATATCCTCAACCCGATGAAAAAGAAAAAAATTATTTTCAAAATTTTTTACTTGTCGGACTGAAATCAGCTAACCAGCCGTCTGAATTTGAACCAAATCCTGAATTAGCTATTTACTTAAGCCGTAAATATACCGGTAACCTCGGCACTGAAGGAGATGTTCTTACCGATGAATATGCACCTGTAGAATACTTTGCTGACCAGGCAATGAGGTAGGACTTTTTCAAAATGGAGGAGTAATAAAATACTAATTCACCAATTCAACCGGTTCAACCAAATCGGTCCACGAATTACACGAATGTCACGAATTTACTGATTCAACCAGTTCTACAAACCAGTTAGCAAATAGGCAGTCGGCAATGAGCAAGATTAAACTCTGAGCCCGGAATACAAAACGGTCAAACCAGTAACCAGAAACAAGCAACCAGTAACCAGCAACAGATCAATCCCTCAAATACTTTAGGCAGGTCAATGACTTTATGACGATTTTCACCTCAGGTCTTTTTTACCACAACAGGAGTCTCCTTCAGGTACCTGCTGATTAATAACTCCAACGTTTCCTCGCTCACCGGCTTGGTAATAAAATCATCGCATCCTGCTGCAATGGCGTTGTTTTTCTCATCAAGTGTGGAATAAGCAGTCTGGACAATAACCGGCAATTCCGGCCGCGAAGCCTTTATCTGCCTGGTTGCTTCATAACCATCCATGACAGGCATTTTGATGTCCATGAGCACAAGGTTTATCTCCGGATAAGTGTTACACTTGTCCACAGCCTGCTGACCATCGGTAGCTGAAAGAATTCTGAGGTTTGGATAGCTTTTCGATAATATCGTTTCAAAGTAGCGAAGATTATTCGTATCATCCTCAGCAATCAGAATGACTCCCGATGTATTCCCATTAATTTTCGTTGGTGTTTTTGAATATATGGTTGTGGTTCCGGGAACAGGTTTGTATGGAATCGAAAATGTGAACACCGAACCTACTCCGGGGCTGGATTCAACGCCGATTTCACCACCCAACAGCTCGACATTTTCACGTGCTATTGACAATCCCAGGCCAAGCCCGCCAAAATTCCGTGCGACTGTTTCACTTTCCTGAAGGAAGCGTTCAAATATTTTACCCTGATTTTCCTTAGCAATCCCAATTCCGGTGTCCTTAACATAAAATATTAATTTTCCTTTAGCATGCCTGCATCCAATTCCAACAAAGCCATTATTGGTGAATTTCAACGCATTTTCAACAAGGTTATTCAGAATTTTGAGCAACTTGGATTCGTCAATCATTACCACACATTCATATTCGCTTAAATCATTTACCAAACCGAGGGATATATTTTTTTCGTTGGCTTTTATTTTGAAAACCGCGTACAAGTCAGAAAGCAGGTGATTCAGGTTGGTTTCAGCATTTTGTATCCTTACCTGTTTGGTTTCTAATTTCGAAATTTCAAGAATATCGTCAATGATCCGTAGCAACTGTTCACTGTTATGGTGGATTATTTTTATGAATTCATCCCTCTCTTCAGTAGTAAGATCTTCCTTATATAATAAATTTGAAAATCCCATGATACCGTTGACGGGAGTTCGAATCTCGTGCGACATATTGTGCAGAAATTCCGTTTTAAGTCGGTCGGATTTTTCAGCATGTTCTTTTGCAATTTTGAGTTCTTTTTTTTGATTGATATTATCTTCAAACAAAACTCCAATCCTCCTGAACTCACCGGGGGCATTCTGTAATTTTTTTATATATCCGGTATTTTCGGATGCAAGGATGCCGGAAACAAGCTTTAAGGGACGAATTATCCATGCGCCTGTGGAAATACGAAAAATCAGCCAGGCAACCACAAAGAAAACGATAATCAGAATCTGCATGATCAGGGCCGTTTCATTATAGAGCTTCAATGCCTTAAACTCCCTGCTGAAAGCTATTGTTGTCACAGGAATGTTATCCCATCCTGCCAGATCCTTGTAAAGGGTTACAGTATAAGGATTATCCGACAACACAGAATCTCTTTTCTGCAGGATGTCAATTTTTGCGCTGGTCAAACCCGATAAATTATCCAGAAAAGCCGAATCCCATTTTTTAGCAAGGAAAAAATAACCTCGGGGATTTGTTAAATTATGATTGGGATCCTCATTTGTGTGAACCGATCCGCTGCTCACTGCAAACAGACCATCCGGAATCTTGATAAAAAAATCCAGGAACCTTTTCTGTTTAAGCAGTATAACTGCTTCCTGTGGAATGATCCCTTTAAGTTCCAGTCCTTCGGATGACATTTCATGATCAAGATTAAAAGATGAATCATACACGCAAACATAATCAAACCGGAAGGAGGCTAATACCGTTGAAATGTAATCGTTATACCACAGCGAATCATTCGTTTCGATGCCTGCAACAAATTCGTCCCAGAAAGTATAATCAAAAATTACCTGCTTGAGTGAGGCTCCGTTAAGAGTGACTATCGAATTAACCCCTTGTTCGAAATTATCGCGTGATGAGTCGAAAATGAGCTTTTCCTGTTTATTCTTAAAAAAATATAGTACGGATAATAACAACAGATAAATGACACCCGTGATGGTCATCAGCAGAAGAATTCGTGCGTAAATACCTGGTTTTTTCATTAATCCGGTAGATAAGTTTTAAAAAGTAATACCAGCGACAACATATACACTTCTTTCAAAGGGATTTGCAATAAGGCCTAAACACAATGGCAGCTCCCACCTTTCGGTTATCGGGATTGGTTTTGTAACCATAAAACCAACGTTTACAAAACCAGGGTCAGAGGCGTAAAAACTGCCTTTTGCCTGATACCCGGCAAACGCAGTAACCTCAGTTGTACCTTTCGAATAATAATACTGGAGCTCAAGATAAAGGCTTTTGGTACTGTCGGCACCATAAAAAAACCAGCCTCCCATTAAACCAAACGGAAAAACCTCTTCATCTGCAAGCAGAATTTGTGTTTCAAGCAAATGGCCTGTTGTTTCTTCATTATAATCAAAAAAGTCTATTTCATTTGTATCGCAGAAAGTCCAGTAATCCCATACAGAGAGTGTAACAGGTCCAAAGGTTTTCGACAAGTAAAAGTCGGTCTCCTGTTCTCCTTCACCTGTAAATTTGTAGGCTCCCCATGCACCCAGTGTGAAATTCTTCCAGCCAAGTTCGATATACGGCTGGATGCTCGGCGCCTGTCCGTAATTCTGACCGCGCCAGATATACCGGCTCACGAGGTCAACATTTACAGATATATCAACAGAATCAACCTTTGTCGAATCTGTTTGAGCCAATGAACGGAAAGAATAAAAATTAAACATAGAAAGCGTTACAATAAGAAAACTTCTCAACCTGATATTGGTAATTACGGGTTTAACCAGTATTCTAACAATGCCTTCACATAAGTTACTGTTCATTATTATTTATTAAATTTCGTCTGAATTTTTCACTGCCATTTTATGATTCCAGTGTCTATGATA
Source organism: Bacteroidales bacterium (assembly GCA_020052415.1). Classification (GTDB taxonomy): domain Bacteria; phylum Bacteroidota; class Bacteroidia; order Bacteroidales; family JAADJA01; genus JAADJA01. The sequence goes on from JAGVPB010000011.1 coordinate 152,983, forward strand.
TATCCCCACAAAACCGATCGTATTGAGTTTGTTACATAAGAGTATCAGTGAACGATATGATTGATTAAAGGTTTCAGTTTGATAAAACAAATGAAATATTTTCATATTCAGAACCATACTTCGGTACATCGGCTTACTTTTGCTATCCAATTCAAATTGAAATATATGAGATGGATTAATAATTCTGTCAGTCTGCTGCTGCTCTTTTTATTTTTTACAGCATTGCAATCACTGGCTCAGCAAAAAACTGTCAGTTACCTATTTGACGCGGGTGCGGTACCCACCGAAAAGTTCATTGATGTGACACACCTTACGGCAAAGATCAGCATTGATCCTTACAGGAAAATAGTGGACGGCAAAGCAGCTTTTACTTTCAGGACCTTAAGGGAAACGACCGATTCAATTCAATTTGACTTAACCGATATTAGCGTCAGTGAAATTACAATTGACGATAAGCCGGTAAATTATCATGTTAACGGAAATTCACTTATTATCCTTCCCGGATCACAAACCGAAAGGGGTAAGGATTATACTTTAAGTATTATTTACAAGGCAACCTCATCCTCCTATCTTTATCTTTCAGGCTGGGACGATACTTCAGGTATAAAAAGAAAGCAAATCTGGGCACACCGGCCATTTAGCTGGCTTCCCTATACCGATGCACGGCTAACAGTGGATATGTTTGTTACCTTTAATAAAGACTATAAAGTTTTTTCAAATGGCGAACGGGTGGAGGTAATCCCGCAGGGCGATTCGCTGTTGACCTGGCATTACCGCATGAACCACCCTCATCCGTTTTTCTCTACAGCGCTGGTAATCGGCGATTACGATTACCGTTCTTTTAAGGCCACAACGGGTCTTCCTCTTGAAATGTGGTATTACCCGGAACAGGAGGACCGGGTCGAAACAACCTATCTTTACATGTCGGAGATGATCAGCTTTCTCGAAAAGGACATGGGACTATCCTATCCCTGGGAACTTTACCGCCAGGCTCCGGTTGTGGATTATTTGTATGGTGCAATGGAAACGACGACTTCCACAGTTTTCGGGGATTATATGTTTGTTGACCAAAGGGCATTTTCGGGCAGGAATTATGTGAATGTGAATGCCCATGAGCTGGCCCATCAATGGTTCGGGAACTATATTTCCCACATGGCTCCCAAAGACGTATGGCTCACGGAAAGCTTTGCGACTTATTATGCTAAGATTTTTGAACGGTCTGTATTTGGTGAAGACTATTATCAGAATGAACGGAACAACGAATTTATTGAAACCTTTGAGGCCTCTGTTAGGGATAATTATGCAACAGGTCATAGTCATGGCGGACGTGCACGATGGTACCCAAAAGGCTCATTAATCCTCGACATGCTTAGGGATGTTATGGGTGATGAAAACTTTAAAACAGCCATACGCTATTATCTTGAGAACCATCCTTATACCGATGCTCAAACCAGCGATTTTCTGAAATCTATTTACCTTTCCACCGGTTTGAACATGGATTGGTTCTTTGATGAGTGGATCAGAAGGCCGGGCGAACCGTCTTTCAAAGTAAGCTACGAAAGGATAACAGGGTCGGATAAAACAGATGTAACACAAGTTATAGTAGGCCAGGTTCATGAAATAAGCGAAATAACGGATTATTTCAGGATGCCGGTATGGATTGAGATCCATTACTCCGATGGTTCATTTACCCGTGAAAAGGCATGGGTGGACGGTCAGCAGACCATTGCAAATATTGAAAATACAAGTTCAAAAGGAATCGGATTTGTACTGTTTGATCCCGGAAGGCGGATATTGAAAAAAGTGACATTTGATAGGAGTTTTGATGAATTGTCATTGCAGGCACTTCGGGCTCCGCTGATGATTGACCGTTATGATGCCCTGGTCGCAATGGAGAATCTGCCATTGGATCAAAAAAAGGATTTGTTATTGAATTGTTACGGAAAGGAAAAATTCTTTCTTACCAAATCCGAAATTATCAAACAGCTTGCCGGGGACTTGTCGCCGGAAGTTATCGAACTTGTGAGAAAGGCAGTTAATGACAGCGATGTTTATGTCCGGAGGGCTGCACTTCAGCATATTAAAAATGTCCCGCCGGTATTAAAAAAGGAATTTGAAAAATTGCTGGCAGATGAGTCGTATATAAACGTAGAGCTTGCACTGCAAAACCTTTCAGCATCCTTCCCTGAAGAAACTGCCTCTTATCTCGAAGCGACTAAGGATGAAAGCGGCTGGCGCGGGAAGAATATCCGCATCAGTTGGCTTGAAATTGCTATTGAGAACGGGCATAGAGAATACATTCAGGAACTTATTGGTTACAGCAGCAAAAGCTATGAATTCGAGACTAGGCAGAATTCGCTGAATGCTTTGAAAAGGATGAATTATTTGGATAAAGAGGTAGCAAATAATTTAATTAATGCTTACCTTTACTGGAACTACAAGCTAAGCAATACTGCCAAAGAGGTGCTGGGTTTTTTTATGCAGGAAAATTATTCCAGAAAAATCCTCACAGATTTTTGGAAAAGCAATTCCTGGACTAAAAAACAGCAAAAGCAGTTATCAGTCTTTTTCAAATAATCAGAAATCGGCTTTTTATAAAGTTTTATCTTTGCGCCTTTTACTTTTCTAAAAATGGAGCAAACGATCAATAACCACAAAAGGGATTATCTTATCCCCATCATCATCATTGGAGCACTGTTCTTTATTTTCGGATTCGTCACCTGGCTGAATGCCACACTGATCCCATATCTTAGAATAGCCTGCGAGCTGACGGCCTTTGAGTCCTTTTGGGTGACCTTTGCATTTTATATTTCATATTTTGTGATGGCCCTGCCTTCATCCGCCGTATTGAAAAAGACAGGTTTTAAAAACGGAATGTCTGTGGGACTGATCACAATGGCAATAGGTGCACTGGTTTTTATTCCGGCTGCAACGACACGAACATACGGTTTATTCCTCACTGGTTTGTTTATACAGGGAACGGGACTGGCCATCCTCCAAACGGCTTCCAATCCTTACGTTACGATTCTCGGTCCGATCGAGAGCGCTGCAAAACGGATCAGCATCATGGGAGTGGCCAACAAATTTGCAGGTATCTTAAGCCCGGTCATACTTGGAGCTGTTGTGCTTGAAGGGGCGGATGACCTTGTGATCAAGCTTAAAGGAATGGATGCTGTCAGCAAGGCTGCCGAACTGGATATCCTTTCTGCAAAAGTGATCATGCCCTACATTATTATGGCTGTTGTTTTACTGATCCTCGCAGGAATGATAAGGTTTTCATCCCTTCCCGATGTGGAAAAGGAAACTGACGGGGATGATCCCGCTGCTTCGTCACCACGAACCAGCATCTTCCAGTTCCCCTATCTCTGGCTCGGAGTTCTGACCATATTTGTTTATGTGGGTGTGGAAGTGATTGCTGTGGATACTCTGATAGGCTATGGCCATTTTCTCGGATTTGAGTTTGCGGAAGCAAAGTTCTTTTCATCCTTCACACTCGGAGCCATGATTGTAGGTTATTTCGTCGGAATATTTGCGATTCCGCGCTTCATTTCTCAGTCGCAAGCATTATCGTCCTTCGCTTTACTTGGCTTGTTATTTTCCATTGCGGCAACCCTCACCAAAGGTTATACCTCCATTCTAATGATTGCTGCTTTGGGATTTGCAAATTCAATTATGTGGCCGGCCATCTGGCCACTTGCTATTGACGGCCTCGGGAAATTTATAAAGACCGGCTCGGCCCTGCTTATTATGGGAATTGCCGGAGGGGCTACATTACCTCTCCTGTATGGTTATTTATCGGGATTAAATTCTGTCGGATCGCAGAAGGCCTATCTCATTATGATACCATGCTATCTGTTCATTCTTTATTTTGCGATACGCGGTCATAAAGTAGGCAGGAAACTGGTTATTAAAGTGAAGAATTAATATTCAAAATAAATGAAACCAACATTATTGATCCTTGCTGCAGGAATTGGAAGCAGGTATGGCGGATTAAAACAAGTGGATCCCATAGGGCCAGGTGGAGAAGCCATTATTGATTATTCCATCTACGACGCTATCCGTGCCGGTTATGGGAAAGTTGTGTTTGTGATCCGAGAGAGTTTTGCGGCATCTTTTATAGAGGCATTTGATTCAAAACTTAAAGGAAGGATTGAAACTGATTATGTGTACCAGGAACTCGATAGCCTTGTCCCTAAAGAGATTTCTATCCATCCTGACCGGAAAAAACCCTGGGGAACGGGGCACGCTATTCTTGTTGCCAAAGATGTGATTCATGAACCCTTTGTTGTCATAAATGCGGATGATTATTACGGGCCGGCTGGTTACAGCCTGATTCCGGCTTATCTTGAAAAAGCGTCGGTATTTAACATTCCGCATTATTGTATGGTAGGATACGGACTTAGAAACAGCCTGTCGGAACACGGATTTGTTTCGCGCGGAATATGCGAAGCAGATAAAGATGGTTTTCTAAAAACGGTGATCGAAAGAACACATATCGAAATTACTGATGGTAAGATTTTCTCTCAACTGGATGAAAATAACAGGATTGGACTCACCGGTAATGAAGTCGTATCAATGAATATCTGGGGATTTACACCTGACTATTTTAGTTTCCTTGAAAGATATTTTAACACATTTATCACAAAAAATGCCGGTAATCCCAAAGCCGAATTCTATATCCCGTATGTTGTTAATGATCTGATACAGGATAAAAAGATCAGATTGAAAATACTTGAATCAAACGATCGCTGGTTTGGCGTCACTTACAAGGAAGATAAAGCAACAGCGGTTCAAAAAATCCGCGATCTTATCCTGAAAGGAATTTATCCCGAAAAATTGTGGAATTAAAATTATGGAGCCTGATTTTTATTCGATCATCAGCCGGTTCAGAATTGAAGGACAGGTAAAGCATGCCTTTCCGTTTGGATCGGGTCATATTAACGATTCGTATAAGGTGATGACCAATGATAAAAATTTTTTGCTGCAACGAATTAATCATAACATTTTCAAAGATATACCGGGTTTAACAAATAATATTACAAGGATCACCGATCATCTCCGTGATCGCCTTACTGAAGAAAATCAGCAGGTTTTGATTCCGGTGAGGACAAATAAGGGAGATTACATTCTGAAGGATGAAGAAGACGACTATTGGAGAGTATTTGATTTTATAGAAGGAAGTAAAAGTTATGACCGGGTCGGAAATCCTGAAATCGCCTGTGAAGGTGGCAGAGCTTATGGACAGTTTCTGAAAATGCTCGATGATTTCCCGGTTGATACTCTCATCGAAACCATTCCCCGGTTTCATGATATTGAATTCCGTTTGGAAAATTTCAGAGAAGCCGTGTTGGAAAACATTGCAGGCAGGGCGGGCGAGGTTCAGAATGAAATTGATTTTGCGAATAAAAGATCAGATGAGATGCAGCTTGTTTCGAACCTTGGCAAGGCTGGGAAACTACCGCTTAGGGTTACACACAACGACACCAAGATCAATAATGTACTGTTTGACCAGGATAATAAAGCCATCTGTGTTATTGACCTCGATACAGTCATGCCCGGCTATGTGCATTTCGATTTCGGTGATGCCATCCGGACTTTCACAAATACTGCGGATGAAGATGAGAAAGACCTGACTATGGTTTCAATGAATATTAATTTATTCGAAGCGTTTGCAAAAGGATTTTTATCAGAAACAAAAAACATCCTGAAAAAAGAAGAAATTGAAACACTGGCATTTTCTGCAAGGCTGATGACTTATATTATCGGATTGCGCTTCCTCACCGACTATCTTCAGGGGGATGTTTATTATAAGACCCGTTTTCCCGGGCACAACCTGATTCGGGCAAGGGTTCAGTTCAGGCTGGTTGAAAGCATGGAGGAACAGCGCGTTAAGATGGAATCAATAATCGCAGGCACTTGATACAATGGCTAAATTGATTTTTTCCTGCCTGTTTGATCAAAAAAAAGACAGCCGAAGGATATACCACTGTCATATATGCCAGTCTTTGTCGTTGAGGCAAGGAATCTTATTATCAGTACTTAATGGTAAACCAAGCCGTGCATAACGACTTTATGTGAGTCACAACTTCGCTCCACCTAAAGACTTACTTATCAGCTGAAGGGCTACTTTATATTTATTTTGGTGCTTCATCCTCTTCTAAATAATATTCTTTTGTCAGCCTTTCTAGTTGTTGGAAGTATTCATAACCAAAATATTCTTCAGCAATATCTAAAATTTCTTGCTTCTGTTCTTCGGTTGATTTTAAATTTTCCATATTAAATAAAATTTAGAATTCAAAAATATTAAAAATAATTTACTTCATTATCATATTTGATGTTTTTTTGAAATATGGCTATGTATTAGTGTTTATATCCGCTTTCCCCCCGAACCAGAGGTTCAAAAATAGAGAAAGGAGGTAAATTCAGAAAAAACCAATATAACAAGACATTAACAAAAAACGATCAACGAGATTTAGTCAAGGACAACAGTCAAACTCTGAACCCGGAACTCAGAATTCTCAACTTCAAACCTTGAACCTTGAACTACTTAAAACGCCAAAATCGATTTCCTGATCCTGCTGATGGCATCTCTTAATTCGTCCTCACTTATCACTAATGGAGGAGCAAACCGGATAATATGTCCGTGAGTAGGTTTTGCAAGCACTCCGTTCTTAGCCATTTCAAGGCAAACATCCCAGGCTTCCTTGCCCTGCATTTGGTTTATGACAACCGCGTTCAAAAGGCCTTTACCCCTCACAAGTTCAATCATAGGAGATTCAATTTTACGCATTTCATCACGGAAAATCTTACCAAGATAATCAGCTCTTTCGGCGAGTTTCTCATCTTTTACCACTTCGAGAGCAGCGACTGCTACCTTTGCGGCAACCGGGTTCCCCCCGAATGTCGAGCCATGCTGGCCGGGTTTGATACAAAGCATGATATCATCATCGGCGAGAACCGCTGAAACGGGGTAAACACCTCCAGATAAAGCTTTTCCAAGAATCAAAATATCCGGCCTTACCTTTTCATGATCGCAGGCAAGAAGTTTTCCGGTTCGCGCAATTCCTGTCTGAACCTCATCGGCTATAAACAGGACATTCTTTGCTTTACACATTTTAAAGGCTCTTGTAAGGTAACCTTCATCCGGGACAAACACACCCGCTTCTCCCTGAATGGGTTCAACCAAAAAACCGGCAACATCGGGGTTTTCCAATGCTTTTTCCAGTGCATTCAGATCGTTATAGGGAATGGTAATGAATCCGGGAGTATATGGACCGAAACCATCTCTTGCCTCAGGATCAGTTGACATGGAAACAACAGTAATGGTCCTTCCGTGAAAATTTCCTTCGCATACAATGATCTTTGCCTGGTTTTCTGCAATACCTTTTTTATCATAAGCCCATTTGCGGCAGAGTTTCAAAGCTGTTTCGTCACCTTCGGCGCCGGTGTTCATCGGAAGAATTTTGTCATAACCGAAATATTTGGCGATGTATTCTTCGTAGGGTCCCAAAGCATCATTATGAAATGCCCTTGAAGTGAGAGTAAGAGTTTTGGCCTGTTCATAAAGTGCCTGTACGATTTTTGGATGGCAATGTCCCTGGTTCACAGCCGAGTAAGCAGAGAGAAAATCAAAGTATTTTTTCCCCTCGACATCCCACAGAAACGGGCCTTCTCCTTTTGCCAAAACTACAGGCAGGGGATGATAGTTATGGGCGCCATATTTCTCTTCAATTTTAATCAGGTCTTTCGATGTCATCATTTCAATCATAATGCTGATATTTTATAATTTAACAAAATTATGCAGGCAAAAGTATAATATTAAAACACAATTTTTTTCAAACTCATTCTATTCCTTTAAAATGCTCTTCGATATAACCACCCTCTGAACCTGGTTGGTACCCTCGTAAATCTGGCAAAGCTTGGCATCGCGCATCATCTTCTCAACATGAAACTCACGTGAATATCCGTCGCCGCCCATAGCCTGAACAGCATCTGTAGTCACTTCCATTCCAATATCAGATGCATAAAGCTTCGACATGGCCGAAAGCTTGTTTAATTTCTTTTTGTCAAAATCATAAGCCCATGCTGCATACCATGTGATCAGGCGTGCACATTCAATTTTTGTAGCCATGTCGGCCAGCATAAATCCGATCGCCTGGTTGGATGCGATCGGTTGTCCGAACTGTCTCCGGTTTTTCGTCCATTCCTTGGCTATTTCATAAGCTGCACGTGCATTCCCAACGCTTAGGGCAGCAACACCGGTACGGGTTCTATCGAAGGTTTTCATGGCGATCAAAAAACCATGTCCCTCTTCTCCTATCCTGTTTTCAACCGGAATTTCCACATCATGAAAAAGAATTTCATTTTGAACCGAAGCCTTCTGTCCCATTTTCTGCAAGCGTGGCTTAAACTCAATACCGGCAGAATCAGAAGGAACAAGGAAAGCCGTGAGGCTCCGCGAACCTTTTTCCGGATCGGTTTGGGCAAAAACAGTCATAAAGGTCGAAACTTCGGCGTTGGTAATAAACCTTTTATGGCCATTCAATATGTATTTATCACCTTTTTTCAAAGCCAGGGATTTGATACCCTGAACATCAGAGCCTGCATTGGGTTCTGTTAAACAATATGCGGCCACACCCTGAATCTCATTGATCAGTCCGAAATATTTTTTCTTTTGTTCATCGGTTGCTGCAACGTATAGCGGTGTCAATGCGAGTGTGTTGGCATCAATACTAATCCCCATTCCTATGCAACCTGCTCCTAACTCTTCGGAAGCGACGGCTCCATCCAGCAGGCTAAAGTTATGACCTCCATATTCCACGGGCATAACACCGTTCATAATACCTTCGCGGTAAGCAGCTTTAACTATTTCCCATGGAAATTCCGCAAGTTCATCATACTTTAACCGGTTCGGTATAACCCATCTGTCAACGAAATCTTTGTATTTCGCCTGGATTTCCTCTTGTTCTTTTGATAATTGAAAATTTAACATCTTAATATCGGCTTTATTTTATTAATGTGAAGCAAAAATAAAATTTTCATTTATAGAAACAATTTTTTTTGATTTTTCTTTCTGTAAAAAGGTTTGTTCAAAACCTGAAACCTGTCTCGCCTACGGCGAGATGAAACTTTGAACCTTGAACCTGGAACTTTAAACTAACTTAATCCACCGGCGGGCACTCTTCACAATCAAGGCTCCGGGTGTACATTCTCATGGCTTTCAAACTCATCCCCATGCTTGAGAAACCACCATCGTGATAGATGTTTTGCATGGTTACTTTTTTTGAAAGATCGGAAAACATAACAATGGTAAAGTCGGCACACTCCTCAGCAGTTGCATTGCCAAGAGGCGACATGCGTTCAGTAAAATCCATTAATCCGTCAATTCCTTTAACGCCACTTCCAGCGGTAGTAAGGGTTGGCGATTGGGAAATGGTGTTGACCCGGATTCTTTTTTCACGTCCGTAAATATAGCCAAAGCTGCGTGAAATAGATTCAAGGAGCGCTTTGGCATCGGCCATATCGTTATAACCATACAATGTTCTTTGTGAGGCTATATATGAAAGTGCAACCACACTTCCCCATTCGCTGATTGCATCTAACTTATAGCAGGTTTGTAAAAGCTTATGAAACGACAAGGCAGATATATCAAGGGTCTTTTGAAAAAAATCATAGTGCAGGTCATTGTAAACTCGCTTTTTTCTGACATTCATTGACATTCCTATTGAATGAAGGATGAAATCAATCTTGCCCCCAAGAATTTCCATAGATTTTGAAACCAGGTTTTCCAGGTCAGCGATACTTGTTGCATCAGCAGGAATTACACTGGCATTGCATTTTTTTGCCAATTGATCTATCTCCCCAAAACGCATTGCAGCAGGCGTATTGGTTAGCGTGAATATTGCTCCTTCATCGTAAGATTTTTCAGCTACCTTCCATGCAATTGATTTATCATCAAGTGCTCCGAATATGATCCCTTTCTTGCCTTTCAGTAAATTATATGCCATTGTTTTTATGTTATTTAGTTATGTCGGATTATTTCACCTGTTTTAACAGATGTCTTGCCGTTTCTACAGAAGCAGAAGAAACTTCTTCACCACTCATCATTTTTGCTATTTCCAGAATGCGCTCCTCGGACTCAATTTCCCTGATCTTTGTTTCAGGCAGGTTTTTATCCGTTACCTTATATACGAAATAATGTGCATTGCCTTTACCGGCTATCTGAGGAAGATGCGTAATCGCAATTACCTGTACCGACTCCGAAAGCAAGCTCAGCAGGTTTCCCACTTTATCAGCGATTCTGCCCGAAACACCAATATCTATTTCATCGAATATCAGACTTGGAAGCAAACTTTTTTTCGATATGAGCGATTTAACTGCAAGCATCAGCCGTGACAATTCACCACCTGATGCTACTACTGCCAAATCCAGTAATTTTCCGCCCTTATTCGCATTAAACAGGAATTTAACAGCATCAACACCATCCTTACCCGGAACCTCTACCAGACTGTGTTGTATTTTGAACCGGGCGTACGGAATCCCGAGCCCGTCAAGATATTCTTCGATCCTGCTCTCTATTTCGCTGAAAAATTTTTGGCGATTTACCGATATCCCGGCTGCAAGTTTAATTATCTCTGATTCTGCATTTTCAACTTCGCCACTGAGTTTTTTTATTTCTTCACCGAGAGAGTCAATATTTTCAAGTTTGTGGCTATATTCTGTCTTCTTATTAAGCAATTCTTCAACTGAATTTACCCTGTGCTTGGTTTCAAGGTGATAGATCAGGTCGAGCCTTTCTATTGTTTCATTTACCCGTTCAGGTGAAAATATAATTGATTCTGATTTTTTTTCGAGATGGCTGAAAATATCGCTCAGTTCAATATGGCTGCTCCGGATCCTGTCAGAAATTTCAGAATAATCCTGGCTAAACCTGGCTACAGAATCAAGGTTCGACCTTATTTCTGCCAATCTTAGCAAAATGCCTGATTCATCATTGCCCAGAAGCCGGGAGGATGAAAACAATTTTGCTTTTATTTCTTCGGCATGATTCAGGATTTCCAGTTCCTGTTCCAACAGTTCCTGTTCATCATTTTGCAATTTTGCCTCTTTAAGTTCACTGAAAAGAAAATTAAAGAAATCTTTTTCATTGCTGGACTTGTTTTCTTCTTCAATCAGGTTATTAAGGCGGACCTTGAGATTTTGATATTTCAGGAACCGGGTATTGTAATCCTTTACCATTTCTGTTAAGCCTCCATAACTGTCAATTACATTCAACTGGTATTCCGGATCATTCAGTGCAGTGGTTTGATGCTGGGAATGTATGTCAATCAGGTTTTCACCAACTGTTTTCAATAAAGAAGAATTAACAGGGGTATCATTGATGAAGGCTCGTGATTTGCCAGTAACCTGAATCTCACGCCTCAGAATAAGCTGCTCATCATAGTCAAGCTGATTTTTTTCGAAAAAATCCTTCAGGTGATCCTTCTCAATAGAAAAGATACCTTCCACAACACACTTTTTCGAATTATCGAATAACACCTGCGTATCTGCCCTTTTCCCCAACATCAGGTTTAAAGCGCCCAATAAAATTGATTTACCTGCTCCGGTTTCACCAGTGATCACAGTGAATCCCTTAACAAAATCAATTTCAAGCTGCCTGATCAGGGCATAGTTTTGAACAGAAAGATGTAGCAGCATACGAATGTGTTAACAAAAACTAATTTGCAAAAATAGTAAAGAAGTTAACTTTTTTGATTAATCTTTAAATAAGTCGAAGTATTTGAAGGATCAATTTCTTTTAAAATTTCGATTACATCTGTTTTTTCTGTGGGATTACCTTCTTTAAAGATGTTAACAAATTCATCCCGCTTTGCATCCATGATCAACTGTAAAATAAACAGCCCCGGATTTTCATTGGCAATCTTTTGCAGCAATTTCAAGCTCTCCATGATCTCCGTTCTCCCCTGCGGAGTTTTTTCTGCCAGCACATCCATTCCTTTGATATGGTAACGGTAGAGAAAATTTCTAATTCCCGAATGAGCATTATCCAAATAGTTTTCTACAAGCCAATACCTGTTCCTGGGATCATCGAATGAACTCCAACCGGTAAAGCCAGAACTTTCGGCTGAAGTCACAACTTGCTGCGCTTTCTCATAAAATATTGTGCCGCCATGCTCAGAAAATGAATCGAAATCAAGCCCTAGAATAAAGTAAAGATAATAAGCAATAACCGATGTCAAATTCGAGTCAAACTGGTTTTCCTGGAAATCAAGTGATTGAAATTCGACATATTCGAAGTCGAAATCCTTGTCAATATAATTTAATAAGGTTGAATTGTAGGTAGTTCCATACACAGGTCGGCTCGCTACAATATTTATATTGGCTTTGAACAAATCAACCGAAGGCCTTTCTTTAATTGTGATGACCATGGTACACTCAATGCGCTCATTGGCTTTGAAGCTAAAGTTTGTCCAGCGCCTGTCGTTCACAAACTCATTAAGTGAGGTATTTAACGATTCGTAAACCCGTTTGTCGGTTCCCTGAATCTGCTGGGAATTAACCTGGACAGTGCACAGAAATTCCTGAGCAATGATGTTGGTTGACATACCAATAGTCATCAGGAAAAAAAAGAAGATTCGGACAGGCTGGTTCATAATTATCTATTTTCACATTAACTGTAAAGCACTAACTTTGTCGGCAATATCTTTGGCTACCTCGGTTTTCAATTTTAAATCCAATTCTTTGATAACTTGATGCTTATCAATGAGAGTTACTTTATTTGTCGCATAGCCAAAACCCGCTCCTGCATCCTTTAACGAATTCAATACGATCAGATCAAGGTTTTTATTGTCCAGTTTTTGTTTTGCATTTTCAACTTCATTATTTGTCTCCAGTGCAAAGCCAATCAAAACCTGACCTTTATTTTTTATTTTTCCGAGTTCTTTTAAAATGTCAGGGGTCTTTTTCATCTTAATGGAGAACTCATCCTCAGGTTTTTTTATTTTTTGACTTTGAACATCAACCGGGGTAAAATCAGCAACTGCCGCAGCCATAACAGCAACCTGCACCTGCGGAAATATTTCAACACATGCATTAAACATTTCCAAAGCGGAAACAACTTTTATAACAGTAATATTTTTATGTGTCGCAGCGATTGCAACCGGCCCCGATATAAGCTTTACTTCAGCTCCTCTAGCGGCAAATTCCTCCGCGAGAGCAAAGCCCATTCTTCCTGATGAATGATTACCAATAAATCTGACGGGGTCAATGGATTCATAAGTAGGACCGGCGGAAATCAGAACGGTTTGTCCTTCAAAGCCCTTTTTTTTTTTGAAAAAATCTATAAGAATTTCAATGATTTTTTCCGGCTCCTGCATACGCCCGGCACCGTAAAGGCCGCTTGCAAGTTCACCTTCATCGGGTTCGATAAGGGTGTTGCCGAAATCTCTCAGCTTTTGGATATTTGCCTGTGTTGAAGGATGATTGAACATATCGACATCCATAGCAGGAGCAAAAAAAACCGGGCATTTTGCAGCAAGATATGTTGCTGTAAGCAGATTATCAGCCATCCCGTTAGCCAGCTTACCCATCGTATTGGCCGAAGCCGGTGCAATAAGATAAACATCGGCCCAGTTTCCCAATTCAACATGGCTGTGCCATGATCCATCTGCCTTTTCAAAAAAATCAGAAAGCGCCGGAAAACCGCTTAAGGTAGATAAAGTCAGCGGAGTTACAAAATCTTTTGCCGCGTTGGTAAGTAAAATTTTTACTTCAGCACCCTGCTTAATAAGCAACCTTACAAGGAAAGGGATTTTATATGCTGCAATACTGCCTGTAATCCCGATAAGTACCTTTTTGCCTTTTAACATAAAAGATTAAAACTCATTGTCAATTTTTTTCTGCGGGTTACGATAATAAACCTTACCCTTCGAAAATTCATGAACTGCAATGAGGGTGGGCTTTGGAAGCTTTTCGTAAAATTTGGCAACCTCAATCTGCTCCCTGTTCTCAAAAATTTCTTCGAGGTTATCCTGCGTAGTCGCAAATTCCTGAATTTTCTGGTTGAGTTCCTCTTTCATTTCAAGAGCTATTTGGTTCGCACGTTTCGAGAGGATTGCAACCGTTTCATAAATATTGCCTGTTGGCTTGTCAAAGTCCCTTATTTTTCGCGTAACTGCTGTTAATTCAGCTTTTGTTTTTTTATAATCCATTGATATTATTATTTACAAGTTTTCCAAATCTTTTTTAGCCCTTTCGACCATATATTGTACATCCCGTTTGTATTTAGTTTCAGGATATTGCGAAACCAATTGCTGGTATATATCAATTGATTTCTGATATCTCTCCTGCCGTTTCGATTTCACACTTTTCGAAGCATAGAAATAGTACGCCTTGATCGAATAAAATAATGCATCTTCCTTATACTTCGTATCGGGATATTGAGTCAGTAAGTTTTTAAATGCAGAGACTGAAGCATTGTATTTGGCCATTTTCAGGTATAGCTTGGCTATTTCCAAATCCTTGCGCTGTAGCTTATCCCTTAGTTCATCAATCAGATTATTGCATTGTTCAAGTCGTTCACTGCTGGGATAAGCATTTAAAAAGAGCTGTAATTCCTTTATTGCATCATAAGTATTTGTTTGATCAAGCTTATATACCGGCGATTCAAGGTATTTGCAGTATGCCGACATAAAGGAACATTCTTCGGCTTTTGCATTGCGCGGATAAGTTTGTGCAAACCTGTTGAAATGATAGCTTGCCATTATATTTTCTTTCTGATAATAATAGGCATAAGCATATTTATATGCAATGTCTTCAGCTTCAGCCTTGCCCCTGTAAAAAGGCATAACCTGGTCAAAAATGGTCATGGCCCGGTAATAATCTTCATTTTCATAATATTCCATTGCCTTTTCATATTTATATTGATAATCCTGACTTTTCTGAATCTTTGAATACTTGCTGCAGGAAAATAAAATAATTGAAAATGAGAATATTACTATATAAAAAAGGGCTTTTTTAAACATGGGCGCAAAAGTAATATAATTTAATGGAATTTTAAAACGTAAATTTCGGTTAATTATTTTTTTCAAAAGAAATTGAAAACTTAATTTGATAAGAATTGAATAAAATATAGTTTTGCGACTTTTAATTGGTTAACAGCAATTTATAATATAATTTTTATAAAAGTATGGATATCTTTAGTAAAATTGAGAGTTATTTTGGCCCCCTGGGTAAATACATGGAACAGGCACATGGTTATTATATGTTTCCAAAACTTGAAGGTGAGATTTCGAACCGGATGATATTTATGGGAAAAGAGAGGTTGGTATGGAGCCTGAACAATTATCTTGGTCTGGCAAACCATCCTGTGATCCGTAAGACAGATGCCGAAGCTGCCCAGAAATGGGGTATGGCTTATCCTATGGGAGCAAGAATGATGTCGGGTCAAACAAAATACCACGAGGAACTTGAGCATAAACTGGCTGCTTTTGTAAAAAAAGAATCAGCCTACCTGTTGAATTATGGATATCAGGGTATGGTTTCAATCATTGATTCATTGGTCGACAGAAGAGATGTTATTGTTTACGATTCTGAAGCTCATGCCTGCATCCTCGATGGAATGAGATTACACATCGGGAAGCGGTTTGTTTATCCGCATAACAATATGGAAAACCTTGAGAAAGGGCTTGAAAGAGCTACAAAACTTGTTCAGGTTTCCGGTGGAGGAATACTGGTAATTACCGAAGGAGTTTATGGCATGGCAGGCGACCTTGGAAAATTAAAACAGATCACTGATTTCAAAAAGAAATATAATTTCAGGTTGTTGGTTGATGATGCTCATGGTTTTGGGACGATGGGTGAAACCGGTGCCGGAACTGCTGAATTCCTGGGTGTTCAGGATAAGGTGGATTTGTATTTCGGCACTTTTGCAAAAGCAATGGCCGGATTTGGTGGATTCATTGCCGGTGATAAAAAAGTAATTGATTTTCTGATGTACAATATGAGATCGCAGATTTATGCGAAATCATTACCAATGCCCATGGTTATAGGAGCATTGAAACGTCTTGAAATGTTACAGAATGAACCGGAACACAAGCAAAAACTCTGGACAATTGTAAATGCATTGCAATCCGGATTGAAGGCAAAAGAATTCAATCTTGGTGAAACCGAATCACCCGTGACTCCGGTATTTTTCAAAGGAGGAATTCCGGAAGCCACTCAGGCAACAAAAGAGCTGCGGGAAAATTATAATGTTTTCTGCTCTATTGTGACTTATCCGGTAGTTCCCAAGGATGTTATCATGTTACGGCTTATACCAACCGCCGTTCATACTCTCGAAGATGTGGATTATACAATCAAAGCCTTTTCGGCCATCAAGGAAAATCTCGATGCAGGTAAGTATTCCGATGGGAAAATTGCCGGGATGGTCGTAAATTAAAAATACAGACCTGTCATTTCAGCTTTCTATTGAAGAAATTTTAATATCTGTATATATGGATGTTTTTATGTTCCCTAATATATTACATTTGCTTTATTACAGTTGAAAGGTGAAAGAAGCAACAAGAAAATTAATTTTAGGTAAAAAATTCTATTCTGTTTACAGAAGAATTCGGTTTTTACGCTATAAGAAAAACCTTATCAAACAGGAAAAGAACCACAAGAAACCGGAATCAAAAAGTGAAGAGAATGGAAAGGTGCAGCCTGAGAAAAAAACGAGGCCATCTTTCTTTTACAGGATTTACCGCATGTACAGGATAACCAGGTTTTTGAGATACAGAAGAAAAACCATCCGCAATCAAAGAATTACAAAGAAAAAGATCGAAAGACAATTTGCCCGTGATCAGAAAAGGGATATCAGAAAACAATTAAGAAATTTAAAACGGAAGGAAAGAAGTATATACTCAGCTCAATATTTTCGTCCTGCCTCTAAAAAAAGTGAGAAAATTTCACTGAAAAGAAGGATTTATAGAGTTAACAGGATTATCAGGTTTCTGCGACACAGAAAAAAAACACGACGGATTGAAAAACTTGCAAGAATAAAGTGGCAAAGGCTTGCGACTCAAATGGAAAGGCGTGAGATTCAGGAAAGGTTAAAGGAAAAGAGATTGACTGATAGAAAACTGGAAAGACACAAAACGAAGGAAGAGAAATTAACAACCCGGAATGAAAGCAAAGAAATTCGGGAACGATTAAAAGAAAAGAGGCTGACAGACAGACGGCTGGAAAGAAATCGTGCCAGGCAGGAAAAACTTGAAAGAAAGGTGAACATCCATAACCGAAAACGATTGATCAGGCAATTGTTTAAATCACGACTCAGGTCAATAATATACGAGCTAAAATCATTTGATATATTTTCTCTTAAAAGGTGGAGATCCGGAATTCTTGCTTTTGCTGAAAACAGGGATAAAAGAAACAGTTTTTTTATCATCACCTTTAATTCCACAGTGTTGTTCATTTTATCCTATCT
Source organism: Bacteroidales bacterium (assembly GCA_020052415.1). Lineage (GTDB taxonomy): Bacteria > Bacteroidota > Bacteroidia > Bacteroidales > JAADJA01 > JAADJA01. The sequence goes on from JAGVPB010000011.1 coordinate 170,450, forward strand.
GGTCATTTACATCATCAGTCAGGCTTTGACTATCATTACAGCCCTTAGTTTTGATTATAAGACAATACTGTTTTATTATAAGATCTATTATAACATTGACAGCTACCAGTGGACAGCCGATTCGGTAAAGATCATTTACTCTATGAAGCCGGCCGTTGGAATCGTACTTGGAATTATTTTCATCATCCTGTACAGTGTAAGAAGAGATACCCCGGGAAATACGAAGATATTTTACCTCTGGGGTTTTATTCACGGTATGGTCATGTTTTTTGGCTCATTGCTTATGGGTACTATGCTCAACAAAGACTTTGGATGGGTAATAGCCTATATGTATTACCGGGATACGGGCAAAATGATCTTTTCCATTATTTCGATCTTCAGCCTGGTAATAATTGGCAGTTTTGTAGCCAAATCCTTTTTGGTATCGGGAAACTCATATTTTAACTTCATTAATCGCCAGGAGAATAAATTTTTACTTGCCAGTCAGGTAATATGGCCTGCAATAATCGGAACCTTTTTGCTTATTATCGTTAGTTCCCCGAATGAATCCTATTTTATGCCCGATGATGAGTTCGTTTATAAGATTCTCAAGTTCCTTTCCATTTTTGTTCTGTTAATTCCAACCATGGTAACGTTCAGAACCTATAATGAAATATATTTTGATGAAGCACCGCGAAAAATCAGGTTGAGCTGGAAATTATTGCTTCTGACTCTCATCATCCTTCTTTCTTTCCGCTTCGGTTTGCAATCAGGAATACAGTTCGGTTGAATCGGTTGAATCGGTTAATTGGGTTAATTGGAATAATTAGTGCCGACTTGTTGTTGGTTACTGGTTACTTATTACTGGTTTCGAGTTACTGGCTGCCAACTGCTCTCGCCATTGGCGAGACCGACTGGATTTTGGTTACTGGTTCAGAGTTCTCAGCTCTCAGTTCTTTTGTCAACTGCGAATGTGTTTGCCGGGAGCCTTATCTGCAATGCATGAAGACTGTCGGGTAATCGGCTAATGATCCTTTGCATAGTCGGCCATACCCTGAAAATCTACCACAACTACGGGCTCATTTCCTACAACCCAGGCATCATGACCTGAAGGGAGGAGAGAAACATCGCCCTCGCGGCATTCAAGCTCCGTTCCGTCGTCCATTACTACCTTCATTACGCCCGAAACATGGTATTGAAAATGGGGCGCTTCGCAACTCTTTGTCTTTGCAATAGGTTTGACTGAGGTTGACCATCTCCATCCAGGCTCTAATACTGCCCGTCCGACAGTTGCTCCACCGATCATCGTTAGTTCTATGTAGCCTTTGGGGAATTTCCGAATTTCATCCGGTTGCCCGAAACTCTTTTTTTCTGCTTTTTTCATTGTGAACATCTTTTTATATGAACCAATAATTATTTAATATATTCAGACTGTAAATTAGCAGTCTGTCACCTCATTAGTTAATTATTTAACAAACTAATTATTAAATAGTTTTAGAATAATTTTAACAGGAATGAGCAAGGTATATGTTCCATTTTTAAATTCCTGTCAAAACTCCTGTACGTTGCAATGGTTCAAAAAAAAGTTATTGGAGAAAGCATCATCAGTACCTTATTAGTTTTAACAAAACTTTAACTCAACTGTACTAATACAGTTACAGGGCGACTAACCGGCGTCAGCCATGCCTGCGGATGATTTGTCAGGCATCTGAATGATAAATCTTTAGTCCGGTTTTCTGACCTTTTTTCGGTTTTCTTCATTAAATCATTTAAGCTTCCTGCTGTGGTTTAAAAACCAGGAATAAAGCTCATCATTCAGGTAGGTTTCCGTCCAGGAATCATGTCCGGCATAAGGATAGACAGTGAATTTAACTTCAGCACCAATGCTTAGGAGATGCTTTACCAGGTTGGCAGAAAATTCCATTGGGATGGTATTATCCAGCGCTCCGTGAAAAACCCATGAGGGCGTGTCCTTTAAAATATTTGCATTTAAAACATGGTAATTGCTGGCCCCGCAAACCGGCGCTATAGCTGCAAACCTTTGCGGCCGGTAAAGCACCCAGTCCCACACTCCAAAACCGCCCCTGCTTAAACCCGTCAGATAAATGCGATTTGTATCCACAGGATAATTTACAATTAATTCATCCAGCAAAAGGTCAAGTGTCACCGGGTCCCAGGTTTTTCCTTCCTTGCATTGAGGCGCCAGGATTATGAAAGGAAAATCTTCATGAGCGTTCGCATAATTCCAGGGGCCGTGAACCATCACGAGTTCCACACTATCACCACGTTCGCCCGTGCCATGAAGGAAAACGATAAGCGGTAGTAATTCTCCCTTGGTTTGATTCTTTGGCAATTGTAAAATATAGCTGTAATCAAGCTTAATGCTTAAAGTCGAATTTTTGTTTATCCGGGATTTAATAATATTATTTTGTGCTGATAAAAGCATGGGAGTTACGATTAATAAGATTTGAATACAGATGATTTTTCTTTTCATTTTTTAGGTAATTGTCTTTTTCACAAATGACTTTCAAGAGATGCTAATGATCACGCAACCATTAATTCTTTTTCCCTGAATTTTATCTTACAAAGATACATAAGCGCTGTGTTCCTGAAAGAATTTTAATTATTTCATGAAATCTGATTCAAATAAAAAAACCATCTTCCCGTCAGGGTGATGCATTATTCATATAGCTTTGCCTTGTCATACTTAAAAAAATATTAGTATTATGAGAAGGAATTTATTTGTTACTCTGATTACAATTTTGGGAGGTATAGCTCTGTTTGCTCAAAATCCTCAAATGCCGGGTGGGGCTGAATATTGTTCTCACAAAAAAATGATGGGAACCAATCTGGCTAAATCAACTGATTTTTCACCCAATTCACCAAAACATTCCTTTGATGTTCTGAACTATACCCTGAATCTCGATATCTTTAATTGTTTTGCCTCGCCTTATTCCCAGTATTTCACGGGGAGCAATACCATTACTCTTCAGGTTGATTCCACACTGAACCAAATTAACCTCAATGCAGCGAACTCATCCCTGGTCATTGATTCGGTAAGTGCACCGTGTACAACCTACAGTCATACTGGTAATGTACTTACGATTCAATTGGATCAGACATATAATCCGGGAGATCAGATTACTCTGACGATATATTACAAGCACAACAATGTGGAGGACGGCGCTTTTTATGCAAACAATGGATTTGTTTTCACCGATTGTGAACCGGAAGGTGCACGAAAATGGTTTCCCTGCTGGGACAAGCCAAGTGATAAGGCAACGCTGGATCTTACCGCCAGGGTTCCGTTGAATGTAAAGCTCGGTTCGAACGGCAGACTGCAGGATTCCACCATTGTGGGAAATGCTCTTTACTATCATTGGATCAGCATTCATCCGGTGGCGACTTATCTTACTGTGATGACCGGTAAAGTCAATTATAACCTCGATATCGTTTACTGGCACAAAATATCCAATCCCAACGACAGCATTCCCATCAGGTTTTATTTTAATGATGGAGAAAATCCGGGACCAATGGAAGATATTATTGGACCCATGTGTACTTACTTTTCTGAAAATTTCGGTGAACATCCATTTGAAAAAAACGGCTTTGCCACACTTAACAATGAATTTTACTGGGGAGGCATGGAAAACCAGACGCTGACAAGCTTTTGCCCGGGCTGCTGGGACGAGGGCCTTATGGCACATGAATTTGCCCACCAATGGTTCGGCGATATGATCACCTGCGGTACCTGGGCCGATATTTTTCTGAATGAAGCTTTCGCCACCTGGATTGAGACCTTCTGGAATGAAGGACAGTTGGGTTATTCCTATTATCATCAGCAGATCGTGGGATGTGCCAATTACTATCTCAGTAATAATCCGGGCTGGGCGATTTCGGAACCGGATTGGGCCATCAATACTCCACCTCTTGATGTTCTTTTTAATTATGCTGTTACTTACTTAAAAGGTGCCTGTGTGCTTCACCAGCTTCGCTATGTGTTGGGCGATTCGCTGTTTTTTGCAGGTATGAACGCCTATGCAACAGATATTATTAACTTCAAATATCAGTCAGCTGTGATCATAGATTTCCGGGATAAAATGGAGGAAGTGTCCGGCCAGGATCTCGATTGGTTTTTTGATGGATGGACTTTTTCGCCTAACCATCCGGTGTATGATAATACCTATTATTTCGAGGATATGGGCGACGGCACCTGGAATGCTTATTTTTTGGCGAAACAGGTTCAGACAAATACAGGTTTTTTCACGATGCCCATCGAGCTAAAGATATTTTTCGGAGTCGGGCAGGATACAATTATCCGCGTAATGAATGACGTAAATGAACAGCAGTTCACTTTTAATTTCCCGCAGCAACCGCTGATGCTTTATTTCGACCCGAATAATGATATTGTTCTCAAGCAGGCATCGTTATCGGTGGGGGAGAAGGAATATTTTTCCAAACCGGGTGGGATTGCTATGATAATAAAACCTAATCCTTCAAATGCAACAACAAACATTCAATTTAATCTGTCCGAGAAAGCACTTGTGGATCTGCGGATTTTCGACCTAACCGGCAAGGAAGTTTCACTCGAAGTAAATGCTCAGAAGGAAAAGGGTGAGCATATTGTAACAATTGATGGAAGCAATTTCGAACCGGGAGTTTATTATTGCAGGCTGGTGGCCGGAGGAAAAACTGAAACCCGGAAACTGATCATAAGTAAATAATTCAATTTTATTGATGCCAGGCTCGTGAAGAAGAACTAACGAAATGAACTGAAACCAAAATAAATGGATTATACCATAAATAAGATAAAACTGTACATTATGCAAATTGAAAAAGGATATAGGAGATATAAGGGATAAAGGGGAAGTACGGATACGCGTGCCCTTATATCCTTATTTTTCCTCATACTATAATTTATCCCATGTGTAGTTAACTTCCGGTAAAAATCCTTTTAAATGCGACATTATCAGGCATATTCCTTAATATAGTTGACCAATCCTTTGGCTTTGAAAATCTTCATCAGTTTATCGGGAAGCGGGGCAAAGGTAAATTCCCTGCCGGCGATTTTAATGATTCCCATTTCCATTTCAACCTCAACAATGTCTCCCTGTTTGTAAGCTTCGACTGCTTCAGGAACCAGGACTATAGGAAGTCCCTGGTTTACAGCAGAACGGTAGAAAATCCTGTTCACCGATTTACATATAACTGCTTTTACACCAGCATAGGCAAGTCCGACAGCAGGGTGTTCGCGTGAACTCCCGCATCCGAAATTGGCGCCGGCCATAATTATATCACCTGATTTAACACGGGTTGCAAAGCTTTCATCAAATCCCTTAAAAAGATGGGGCATAATCTTTTCCGCTTCGGAGCTCAGAACATCATAAGTAAGGTTACCGGCAAACATCTGGTCGGTGTTCATGTTGTCGGCATCGGCATAATTCCATGTACCGAGGGCAAATCTGTCATCTCCTTTTTTAATTTCAACAGTTCCGCTTTGCTTAATAGAGTATGGGAATTTATCCTGTACTTTGATCCCTCTCGGATCGGTGATTTCACCTGTCAGGGCGGAATGAGCAACTGCTGCAGGCGATGCTAGAAAAATACTTGCTTCTTTGTTTCCCATCCTTCCTTTGAAATTGCGATTTGCCGTTGAGATCACAGTAAAACCGTCAGCCGGAATTCCCTGGCCGGTTCCAAGGCAGGGGCCGCATGAAGATGCAAGTACATTGGCTCCGGCTTCCATAAAGGTAGCTATGAGACCTTCTTCCATTGCCTTCATAAAAATATTTTTCGAAGCTGGGATCACCAGCAGAATTACATCCGCAGGAATTTGCTTTCCTTTCAGAATTTTTGCGGCTTCTCTGAGGTCTTCGAGCCTGCCATTGGTGCATGTACCGATCATGGCCTGGTGAATTTTCGTACCCTGAACCTCAGATAGGGCTTTTACATTATCCACATGATGTGGCGCGGCAACAACCGGAAAAAGGTCATTCAGGTTGATTGTAATTTCACGGAAATATTTTGCATCATGATCGGCCCAAACACCAGTAATTTTCTTATCAAACCAATTTTCCAGTACGGTATCAGCCGGGAATACCGCGTTTTTTGCACCCATTTCCGAAGCCAGGTTTGCAATAGTCATCCTGTCGGAAACCGTAAGCGAACCAATACCTTCACCATGATATTCGATGGACATGTAATCGGCTCCGCTGGAACCTATCATACCTATGATCCAGAGGGAAAGGTCTTTGGAATAAACTCCTGATGGCAGTTTGCCGGTCAGCTCGATTTTTATTGTTTCAGGAACCCGAAACCATGTTTCACCTTGTTTCCACAGTCCTGCAGTTTCTGTGCGGTCAATACCCGCCGCAAAGGCATTAAATGCGCCGGCAGTACAGGTGTGGCTATCGCTTCCGACAATGATCATTCCGGGTTGGGCATAGTCTGCCATGATTTGATGGCATATCCCTTTTCCAGCATCATGAAATTTCGAAATGCCTTTTTGTACAGTAAGCTTACGAATATAATTGTAGTCGTTGGCTAACTTTGAAGTTGTAGGCGGAGCATTATGATCCAGAACGATCAATATCTGATTCGGGTCGGCAAGTTTACTTCCACCCATTTTTTCAAAAGTTTTTGAAATGCTTGCCGTATTATCGTGCGATAAAATAATATCGGGTTTGGCAAATACGATACTTCCTGCGTTTGCATTGAATATCTTTTCGACAAATGTTTTTCCTGACATGATCTCTTTGTTTAATATTTTAATTATATCAAAAAATCCGGGTTCAAATTTATATATTTTCACCTGAGTTGAAAAAGCTGTTATACTTTTTATACCAGATTTTTTGTTTTGTAATGAGGAATCATAATCAAAAAATAAATATTTTTACACTGATTAAGTAAACTTATCTGATATACTCCGTAAAACAATTTCGGTTTTACCATGGCTAAGTAAACCAAATTTAATGGAGACACTTGATGGTATCAGCGAAATTATTTTAAAAAAATTGTCAATTTAAATTCAGTTGCTATGACTATTGACGGAATGAACGAAGAGGAAAGGATCAGGGAAGCCATTAAAGAAAAGACGTGGAATGAACAGATGACTACTGATTCATGGGCGGTATTTAAAATAATGTCGGAACTGGTTGAAGGTTTTGAAACACTTTCAAGGATAGGACCCTGTGTATCCATGTTCGGGTCGGCCCGGACAACACAGCAACACAGTTATTACAGGCTGGCGGAAGAAACGGCTTACCTCCTCACAAAAAAGGGATTCGGAGTCATTACAGGCGGTGGGCCGGGTGTTATGGAAGCGGCAAACAAAGGTGCTCATTTTGCAGGTGGTAAATCGGTAGGCCTTAATATTGATTTGCCTTTTGAACAGATTCCAAACCCTTTCATTGATCAGGATAAATTCATTAATTTCAAGCATTTCTTTGTGAGAAAAGTCATGTTCATGAAATATTCGCAGGGATATATTGTTTTGCCCGGAGGATTTGGAACAATGGATGAATTATTTGAAGCCATTACACTTATCCAAACGCATAAGCTTGTCCGTTTCCCGATAGTCCTTATGTCCAGGTCATATTGGAAGGGATTAATTGACTGGATCAACAACACCATGTTAAATGAAAAAAATATAAAACCGAGTGACCTTGAAATTTTCACCCTCGTTGATAATCCCCAGGAAGCAGTGACGGTAATTGATGATTTTTATAAGAAATACGCACTCAAACCGAACTTCTGATTGAATTCCCAATATTTCAGTCCAGAGTTCAGAGATCTGAGTTTATTTGCCGACGGCTTACTGGTTCCTTGTTACTGGTTACCTGTTACTGGTTACTGGTTCCGTGTTCTGAGTTCCGTGTTCCTGGTTCTGTGTTCGAGTGTCAAGTTGTTGACCGTTGCCCAATAATTCGTTATTCTTATTTCAATTGTTCTTTATTGGTAATATAAAAGGAATAAGAGAATAAAAACGGTCAACGTTATTTAGGCATTGACAGGGAACACTCAATTCTCAAGTCTCAAATCTTAAGTCTCTTTACTAAATTGAACAAAAACTATAAGTAATTGTATCTTTGACCGAATGAAAAAAGTGGTCTATATCATTGTGGGTTCACTACTGACTTTGCTTCTGTTCTTTGTAGTCAGAAGCTATTTTCCCAAGAGTGTCGGGCGATACCCTTTTTTTGTCATTCTTTTTCTGCTCGATTTGTACCTGTTTCTTTCACTGCTTCCCCGGATTAAATCATTGCCTGGTATTTTCTCATCAATTGCTTCAATATTATACTGGTTACCTGCATTGCTTACCGGAATACTGATAGGCAGTCTGTTATTTTATCCATTTGATCATTGGAATAAATGGATTAAAATCTATATGGTCGGATTTATCTTTATTGGATACTTCTCAAAGCTGATACCAATTTTTTTTCTTGTGGTTGATGATTCCAGAAGGATGATACAAAAACTTTTTGCAAGGAAGCGGGCAGAAAATAAAGCAGTTCAAAATAAAATTACCAGGAGTGTTTTTCTAAGAAGGTTTGGCTTGATCACGGGAGGAGTCCTGTTTACAACACTTCTCGGTGGCATGGTTAAATGGGTATCCGATTTCAGGATACGGCGGATCAGCCTTCCTTTTCCCGGATTACCTTCTTCGTTCCTGGGATTCAAAATTGCACAGTTTTCTGATATTCACCTGGGGAACTGGGCATCGAAAAAGGATCTGGATGAGGCTGTCGCAATGATAAATGACCTTAACCCGGACATCATTTTCTTTACAGGCGATCTGGTGAATTATAAAACCGAGGAAGCTTATGAATACAGAGAATCACTGGCAAATCTGAAAGCGCCGCAGGGTATATTCGCCATCCTCGGAAATCATGATTACGGCGATTATTCACCCTGGCCGGATGAAAAGTCGAAAAGGGAAAACATGGAGCTTTTATACGATTTTTACAAAGGATTGGGCTGGAAGCTATTGTTGAATGAAAATGTTATTTTACAAAAGGGTGATGAGGAAATGGCTGTTGTTGGAGTGGAAAACTGGGGCTCTTTCGGCCGGTTTCAGAAATATGGCGACCTCGAAAAAGCGATGGCCGGATTGGAGTATGTTCCTGCCCGGATTTTGCTGTCGCACGATCCGTCGCACTGGGAGGTGAAAGCCCTGGATTTTCCTTCAGATATCGGTCTGACATTGTCCGGACATACCCATGGTGCACAGTTCGGATTTGAATTCCCGGGATTCAGGTGGAGTCCCTCACAATATATTTATAAATACTGGGCCGGCTTATATTCCGAATTAAATAAACAGACCGGTAACAGGCAATATCTCTATGTAAACCGCGGGATTGGAACAATAGGGTATCCCGGAAGGGTCGGAATATGGCCCGAAATTACTCTATTCGAACTCATATAGTCCGGCATAAAACAAATTTGTTTATCAGTTGTTCTAACAAGGCAATCAGAATGCTGAAAACAAAACGCATGTTGTAAATCATTGAGACTGCCAGGCCTAAAAATCAAAGCTAACAGCCGAAAATGATGAAAAACATATTTGCAAGTGAACAATCATGTGCACAGTAACATATATAGCCGGGAAAAATGGGACGACTCTGCTAACGCAGGGAAGGGATGAACTGGTTCGCCGGGAACTGACCACTCCTCCGATTGAAAAAATAATCAATGGATCAGAACATATTTTTCCTGTTGATCCAAACTCAGGCGGAACCTGGATTGGAATGGCCGAAAACAACCGGATTGCTTGCATTATGAACGGAGGCACACATAAATACAAACCCAACCATCCTTATCGTAAAAACAGCGGACTTATAATTCCTGCTTTTTTTGAATTCAGGGATTTTTATACTTTTTACAATGAATATGACTTTAAAAACATTGAACCTTTCACACTTATTGTGATCGAAAATGGGAAATTGATAGAATTGTTTAAAGACGCGGATTCTCAATTTTTTAACATTCCTGATCCAGGGAATTCCCGGATTTACTCTTCTGTAAACCTGTTTTCGGAAAAGCAAATTCTTGAAAAGGAACTGAAATTTAACGATTGGCTTAACGACGGTTCAGAAAAAAAACCGGATGATATTATTAATTTGCACAATGAATTTCGTATTGATTTGGATGGCCCTGTCCCTGTGAAAGGTGACCAGGACATGCTGAGAACCGTGAGTATAACTACTGTTTATAATACCGGCAGGCAACTGGAGATGATATACCTTGACCTGATAAATGATTTCAGGTTTTCAAAGTTCCTGAAAATAAAAAAGGAAGGTATCGCGGCATAAATATCCTAATTCCTTTTCTTCATCAGGCAAATCCATATTTTGGAAGGCTGGGTATCGTTGGAATCAAAACGGCCGGAAGTCAGTGAAAGAATCTCAAAAAAAGGTTCAACGGCAGATACAACATCCCTTGCCGTCAGTTTAGGTGGTCCTGTTTCGAGTCTTCCGTCATCCACATTGCCGGTGAGGGTAAGCCAGAGCCCATCCTTTTCAATATATTTGAAGACATTACGGGCATATAATTTCCTTTCTTTAGCGTCGTCACAGCTGTGAAAACAACCTCTGTCGAAGATAAATCCGAATGGAGCTCCGGGTACATTATTTTTCAGAAAGTCAATTGTATAAAATACGGATGTTATTTTCGATTCTTCGGCTTTAATCCGAGCCTGGTGAATTGCAGTTTCTGCATAATCCACGCCGGTGACCTCAAATCCTTCACGGGCCAGCCAAATTACATTATCACCGGTTCCGCAACCTATATCAAGCGCTTTGCAGGGTTCTACCGGATGCGATTCCACAATGCCTACCAGGTTAAAATCAGGCCTGTTGATGTTCCAGGGCAGATCGCCGGTTTTGTATCTTTCATTGAATCGGTTTGTCATAAATTATTAATTAATGGTTTTCATGGCCTCATTAAGCTTAGTTTATCGCTAAACATTTTAACCCTTTCCTCTTCCACAAAATTATTGGCTTTACCTTCTTTCTTAAAATAACTCCCAACAATCATCCCGTCAATTACCGGGTAGAACTTTCCGATATTATCAGGTGTCAGTCCACTGCCCAATAAAACAGGAAGACTGACATTTTGTTTTACCAGTTTCAGGTTCAGGATACCGGCTTCGGTTCCTGTACGGTCACCCGTAACAATGATCGCATCCGCCATACCTCTTTCTGCAATATCTGCGGCCTCCAGGTCAATACTCCTGGCTGCCAGCGGTTGAGCATGTTTTACTGCAACATCGGCAAAAATCAGAACTCCTGATCGCAGGTTTGCCCTGAGCCGCAATGTATCAAATGCTCGGCCCACAATAATACCCTGATCGGTAACCGCAGCACCCGTATGAATGTTTACCCTGATAAAATGTGCTCCGGCGGCTGTTGCAATTGATAAAGCCGCTACCGCATCATTCCGTAGTGCATTGACTCCAACAGGGACAGTAAAGTTATTAACTATTTCATGCGTTACATTAGCTAAGGAAGCTATGGTTTCAGGTGGAATCCGATCAGGATAAAATGGGATATCCCTGAAATTTTCGATCAGTAATCCGCTACAACCATATTTTACAAATATACCGGCTTCCTTTAAAGCCATGTCATAAATATCGTTCATTGTCCCGGAGTACCCGGGTGAACCGGGTAAAGGCAATAAATGCACACATGCGATGAGGGGCTTGCCTGAGAACAGATCAGAAAAGTTCATTAATGTCAGTTTAAATTTTTCCAAAAATATAAAACAATATTGGGGCAGAGAACATATTCTGAAGAATTCTGTTTCGGAATCAATACCTGCATTTCATTAATGCTCAGTTTTTTTAATGAATATTTCATACTATTTTTGCAACTTAAATTTTTGAACATAAATTCTGACAACACTAAATACTCAACAAGTTATTAAAACAAGGGTATGCTTTTAATTGATTATATACAGGATTATAGGTTTTAACCCAGAAATATGGAACAAATTCAATGAACAGACAAAAATTTGCAGTAATAGGCGTAGGTCAGTTTGGTAAATCAATTGCTAAAGCATTAACTCAAAATGAAGTGGAGGTGATTGCCATTGATTCTGATCAGGACGTAATAGACTCAGTAGCTGACGAGGTTGCGTTGGCTGTTTGTTTGGATGCGACGGACAAAAAAGCGTTGCTGTCGCAGGACATTAATGAATACAATACTGTTGTGGTGGCTATTGGAAGTGATTTTGAGCAGGAATTGCTGTGCATTGTGACCTTAATGGAGATCGGGATTAAACGCATTATTGCCAGGGCAAGGGGAGAAGCTCAGAAAAGAATTCTTGAAAAAGTCGGTATCAGCGAGATATTTTCTCCTGAAGTAGAAGTGGGGCTTGTAGTGGCTGAAAGGCTGATCAATCCAAATTTGGTGTCCTATCTTCAGCTTCCTGACGGATATCGGATTGCAGAACTGATTGCTCCGGTGAATACCATCGGAAGGACTCTTGGAGATATCAATCTTAGGGACAGGTATAAGCTAAGTCTGATCACGATAAAAAAACAGTTCAAAGTGCAGGGACTGGATAAGGAAAATGTGGAACAGCATATCTCAGGAGTTCCTGATTCCAAAACCATACTTGAAAATACCGATAATCTCGTTATTTTTGGTAAAAGTAAAGACATTGACCGGTTTATAGAAATTAATGATTAGAACTGCAAATCTTGCTTAAGCTCAGTCATACATACATCCGGAAAATAAACAGCATTCGTGAAAAAATCAATGTAAGGCTCTTTACTCACAAACAATTTGTACTCAGATTTTTTAGAGCGATTTCAATTTTGGTCTCCATCCTCACGCTCGGTATCATTGTATTTTATTATGGATTTCCTGGAAACGAAAACAAGGCAGCACTGATTATCAACATCGTTTCGATAAGTATCAGTTTTTATCTTTTCAAGTATTTCACCCATATTTTCTATGATTTTCATCCTCTTCATTTTATCCGGCAAAACCTTGCCGAAGGAATAGTACTTCTTGTACTGCTGGTTTTAATAGTGTTATATTATTTTATGAGGGTTTCCCTTCTCGATTACCTTTCAAATACTCTGGGATTTGATGTTGAGCCTTATATTTTACTTGCTGTTCAACTATATTTTCTTATCATAGTCGGTTTCGAGCTGGGAAAAGCAAGCTCCTATGTAAGGTTTCTGGAAATCCATCCTTCAACGCTGATGACCATATCATTCCTGATTCTGATTTCATTTGGTGCAGGATTGCTTATGCTTCCGGAAATGACTCATGGGGGAATTCGTTTCATTGATGCATTGTTCACTTCAGCCAGTGCTGGCTGTGTCACAGGATTGACGGTGGTCGAAACGGGCGCCTTTTTCACATTTAAAGGACAGATTGTTATTTTAATTCTTATCCAGCTGGGTGGCATTAATATCATAACTTTTGCAACCTTTTTTGCTACTTTTTATCGTTCAGGCGGTGTTAAATATCAATCCATACTTCGTGATTTCCTTAGTGCGGGTAAAATATCAGACACGCGTAGCCTTCTGAGAAAGATTATTTTTTTCAGCTTCACTATTGAACTGGCTGGTACAATACTCATTTTCATTACATGGAATCCGATGATCGAATTCTCAAGTGCGTTTGAAAGATTTTATTATTCAGTTTTTCATGCCATTTCTGCATTTAATAATGCAGGATTTTCTCTTTTTGCACATAACCTTTATCAACAGGGAGTGTCACAATCATTCAATGTCCACGTAATAATAATTTTGCTTATTTTCTTTGGAGGGATTGGGTTTTCAACTCTTGAAGATTTATATAATACAATATTTGTAAGAAAAAAGCTGCTGGATTTTTGGAAACATATTAAAATCGGGTCAAAGATAATACTGAAAACGTCAATATTCCTGATCATTGCCGGGGCCTTGCTTTTCATTGCCTCGGAATGGAATAATGTATTGTCGGGCCAGGGCCTCTACCGGAAAATTCTTAGCTCAGTCTTTCAATCGGTTACTACAAGGACCGCCGGATTTAATTCGGTGGACATTGCTGCCCTTACCCAACCCGTATTGATCTTTTTTGTTTTCCTGATGTTTATCGGCGCTTCACCCGGATCCACAGGTGGCGGGATCAAAACAACCACTTTTTCCATTATTATTAAAAGCGCAATTGCAACAATAAGAGGTAAAAAGAATGTGGAAGCATATCACCATACTTTCTCGTTTTCGCTAATTGACAGAGCCTATGCCATCGCTTTGTTCTCCATTTTTACCATATTTACTTCCACACTTCTTCTTTCGTTTACCGAACCGCATACACCATTTCTAAAGCTTATATTTGAGGAGACGTCAGCATTTGGTACTGTCGGACTCTCCACTGGAATAACACCATTTCTTTCTGATTTAGGCAAAATAATCATTATAGTCAGTATGTTTATCGGCAGAATAGGCCCTTTAACTATAGCCTTTTTCTTAAGCCGAAGAACAATTTCAACAAAGTACAAATATCCTGAAGTCAATATCATGGTAGGTTAACAGGATAAAAAATTCTTAATAAATTACTTAGTCAATTCGTGAAAATCAAATAGAATAAATTTATGGCAGTAAACTTTCACCTCGACAGCCTCGATAAACGGATACTTACCATCCTTACAAAGAATGCCCGTATCCCATATCTTGAAGTGGCCCGCAACTGCAATGTTTCGGGTGCTGCAATACATCAAAGAATTAACCGGATGTTTGAACAAAAAGCCATACTTGGTTCTGAGCTAAAATTGAATCCGAAAGGATTGGGTTATCTTACCTGTGCATTTGTCGGAGTCCGTGTAAACCTTACAAAGCAAACAACCCACGAGGATGTTTTTCAAAAAATAAAAGCCATTCCGGAGGTTGTGGAGTGCCATCATATTACCGGTAAATACTCCCTGCTGCTTAAAATATTTACCAGGAATAATGAACATCTGAAGCAAATACTGGTTGAGAAAATTCAGTCCATTATTGAAATAACAAGTACAGAAACTTTCATATCGCTGGAAGAAGGTTTTACACGACAATTGCCCGTAGAAAGATGAAAAATTCTAATTCAATGAAATACAAAATTTGATCGTCATGAAAAAAAGTACATTTCTATTTTTAACCTCATTGAGTGTTAACATAGTTTGCAGCCAAATCATCCACATTCCGGATGACTTTGCTACGATTCAGTCAGGGATCAATTCAGCGGAGGCCGGTGATACGATCCTTGTTGCGCCGGGAGAATATTTTGAAAATATTAATTTCTCCGGTAAAAATATTGTCGTTTGCAGCAATTTTGCCATGTCAGGTAATGTCGGCGACATTGAAACCACCATCATTAATGGAAGTAACCCGGTTAATCCCGATACGTCAAGCTGTGTATTAATTGTATCAGGCGAAGATTCCACAGCGGTTCTTCAGGGATTTACCGTAACAGGCGGCAATGGTACAAGATGGGAGGATGAACATGGTCCCGGCTTGTTTTATACCGAAGGTGGTGGCTTCCTGATCCAATATTCCTCTCCAACTATAAAAAACAATATTATCAGAAATAACAAGGCCATAAATGTTCCTGCCGGAACTATCAGCGCTGGAGGCGGAGCCATCAGGAGCGGTGACGGGAATCCTCACATTCTCAACAACCTAATTGTTTACAACCAGGGCAGGTACGGAGGGGGCATCGTCCTGAATTATTCCGGTGCTGAAATAAAAAATAATATATTCGCCTATAATACCGGTGGCGAGGATTACGGTGGGGGAGGACTCTGGTTTTTATCCAATGGAACTTCACCGATTATATTAGAAAACAATACCATCGTTTACAATCATTCTGCATTGGGCGGAGGGGGTATTCGGCTTTGGTCCTCGCAGGCGCAGATCAGGAATAATATAATCTGGGGAAACACGGCAGTGAGCGCTCCGCAAATTCAGGGAAATACTGGAACTGTGACCTATTGCTGTGTGCAGGGCGGCTGGACGGGTACAGGTAATCTTGATACCGAGCCTTTATTTGCAACCTCAAACTTTATACTTGATGAAACCTCAGAATGTGTGGATGCCGGTAATCCGGATCCTTTATATGACGACCCTGAAGATCCTGATAATGCCGGGTTCGGTCTGTACCCGGCAATGGGAACAGTAACGAATGATATGGGAGTTTTTGGGGGACCGGGTTGCATTCAATTACCTGAAATTGTAACATCTGTACCTCAAAATTCGGCAGAATCAGGGCGTAAAATTTCCATTTTGGGCAATCCGGTTTCAGATGGAAATATCGTTTTAAAATCTCTCGTTGATAGTGAACTGACGTTTAGCGTAAAACTAAAAGAATTAACAGGAAAATTGATCTTTGGCCAGCGTGTTATTCTTGGATCATTGGATTTGGTTTGTATTTATTCCGGCCATCTGTCGGAAGGTTTGTACATCATTCAAATTGAATATTCTGACAATTCCAAACAGGCCGAAAAGCTTATTGTCAGATGAATTTAAATGGGTAAACGGGAAATGGTATCAGGTTCGCAGATAGGAAGCACCATTCATATCCACTATGCAACCGGTCATATATTCTGTTCCAGGTGATGCAAGGAAAAGGATTGTTTGAGCAATTTCATCAGGTGAGGCAATTCGGCTTAGCGGACTTTGATTTCTTATTTCTTCCGACCTTTCGCCAATCATGGCATATTCAGCCATTTCGGTAGCCACAAATCCGGGTGCAATAGTGTAAACATAAATATTATATTTTGCAAAGGCTTTGGCGAACGACTGTCCGAATGAGTTCATACCCGCTTTGCTTGCACCATAAGCCGGGGCATCCGGTTCACCACGAAAAGCACCGCGTGATGAAACATTCACAATACGGCAGCCTCCCTCATCTTTCATTTTTTTTGCGATCAAAAATGAGAGGTTCGCTGCTCCGGTAAGGTTGGTTTTGATGGTTTTTTCCCACGATTGTTGCCAGGCTTCAAAAGAGAGTGACAGGACGTCAAATTCTTCAAAAACGCCGGCATTATTAATCAGGACATCCACCCTGCCGAATTTTTCAAAAACCTTATTTGCAAGATCACTTACCTCTTGTGCTACCGTTAAATCAGCCTGAACCAAAAAGTGATTGCACTCCGGCATGAATTCCAGGACTTTTTCTGCAAGCTGCCGGTTCTTATTATAATGGACTACAACACTGGCGCCTGCCTCAGCGAATTTTATTGCGCATGCTTTTCCAATTCCCCTTGAAGAACCCGTGACAAGCACAATTTTATCAATGAAGTCAAATTTAATCATAATAAATCCCTAAGTATTGTTCAGTCAATAATTTGTACTCCTTTATTCGAAGTAAAAGTTTTATAGGTCTTTGAATAATTAGGATTGGAAGAAAAATCTTTTTCCATCAGTTCTGCAATTTCATCCTGTTTTTCGGTGGAGCAGAATGCAATAACCGAAGATCCTCCACCGCTGATTGTACAACCATAAGCACCTGCAGCCAGGACTTTCTTTTTGGTTCCCCAGTACCCCGGAATTGC
The DNA here is from genome assembly GCA_020052415.1 of Bacteroidales bacterium. Taxonomy (GTDB): domain Bacteria; phylum Bacteroidota; class Bacteroidia; order Bacteroidales; family JAADJA01; genus JAADJA01. The sequence goes on from JAGVPB010000011.1 coordinate 187,952, forward strand.
GGCGCCACGAACTGGTTCGTGAATGTAATCCACGGAAATGGCGCTGCCGAACTCCTCCATGTCCCCGATATGAATTGCATGAATCACTCGGGAGCAGCGAGCCATTTGTTCTTTCAGTTTTTCCTGCCCGATTTCATAGGTAATAAAACCACGTGTAGTGCGCTGGCTTTTCCTGATTGCTGCCAATACTACCGGAGTTTCAGGAAGCTCAAGTTTTAATACGTCAATCGGATTATAACTTTTAACGAGTACAAATCCTCCCAAAATTGCAGCCGCAACATTGTCAGCGTGGGGTGAACCTCCCGAAGCGACCTCTCCTTTCCTGGCAAAATCAATCATTTCGTTGGGAGCGAGTTGTAAATTCAGCAATTTATTGAGACCATAGATTGTAGCTGCAGCAGAGGCGCCTGTGGTTCCCATACCTCCTCCAGAACACATGAACTTTAATATCCTTATTTTCAATCCGTGATTTATTTTTTTTAATCTGAACAATTCCATGGCTGCAAGTCCGGCAGTATTGTCCTGTGGATTTGTCGGGATATTTTGAATATCATTTATGATCTCGATACTTATGGTTCCCGAATCGTTTAGGGTAAGTTCAACCTGGTCAAAAGGTTCTTTAAGTGCCAGTGCAAAAATATCATATCCCGGACCGACATTAGCGCTGGTTGCCGGCGCCTGAATTTTAACTGATTTCATTTCAGACCTCTGTCCTTAAGAATTGATTCAAGAATTTTTGTTTTTCCTTCGCTGAGTTCGGTCAGGGGTGGACGAAGAGTTCCGTTAATAATTCCCATCATTTCGAGGGCTTTTTTGGTCGCCATTGGATTCGATTCGAAACGCATAGCTTCGAACAACGGATAATATTCGGTATGGAGTTTGTTTGCGTCTGCATTACTTCCGGCAAGTGCATAATTAATCATCTTCACCATTACATCGGGTATTACATTTCCTGAAACAGTAAAAGAACCCGCTCCGCCGAAAGCGACAGTCGGGAAAGCTGTGGTATCTTTTCCTGTAAAAACAAGGAAATCATCGTTTCGTGTGAGATATATGATTTTTGCGAGATGGTCGAGTTCTTTTTTACCATCTTTAATTGCCGCAATATTCTGATGTTTGGCAAGTGCAGCCGTGGTTTCGGGAGCAAGTTCAACCCCGGTTCTTTCTTTCGAACTATGAAGAATAACCGGGACAGGGCAGGCGTCGGCAAGCTGCTCATAGTATTTGATTAACCCGGACTGAGTCGGCAGCACCATAAATGGAGTATATGCCACCACATAATCGGCTCCGAGATCAGCAAACATTTTTGCCCTGTCAATGGATTCCTGAGTACCAGCGAGACAAATATCGGGAAGAATGTCTTTCTTGCCTTTGGCTTCCTCCACGATTATTTCAACCAATCGTCGTACCTCGTCATTGGTCATTAATGTATTTTCGCCGGTCACACCCAACGGTGCAATACCTGTAATTTCTGACCTGACCTGAATTCTGACAAGCCTTCGCAAAGCTTCTTCATCAAGTGAATAATCCTTTTTGAAGGGAGTGATTAATAATGTATAAGCGCCTTTTTTCATTTAAATTTATTTTTTGCAAAATAAGGTAAATCCGTAAAATGATTTTATGTCAATGATTATCCTTCCCGAAAAAATTAAAATCAGGATACCTGTAAAGTAAAATGTAGTGTATTATTATTTCTTCAGAAGATCGCGTATCTCTGCCAGTAACTTTTCCTGGTTCGTGGGTTCAGGCGGAGGTGCAGGTATAGCTTCTTCCTTTTTCTTAAGGGTATTCATAGCTTTAATCATTGCAAAAATGGCAAATGCAATAATGATAAAATCAATAATGCTGTTAATGAATATTCCATAATTCAGGGTTACAGCTTTAGTTAATTCCCCTGCATCGTTTAAAACTGAATCTTTAATGGTAATTTTCAGATCGGTAAAATCAACACCGCCCAATAAAATTCCAATCGGAGGCATAATTACATCGGCGACAAATGAGCTGACTATTTTGCCAAATGCTCCGCCAATAATGATACCTACAGCCATATCGAGAACATTTCCGCGCATGGCAAACTGTTTGAATTCGCTGATAAATCCCATAATAATCAAATTTTGAAGGTTAATTTGGAACAAAGTAACAAAAATTTTCTTTAATACCCTATTTTGCATGAACTTGAATTTTTGTTTTTTTTGTACTCGTTTATAACAAGCGATTATTGAATTAATCTTGCTTAGTCCACGGAAAATAATCTATGCATTATTGTCAAAAATTTATTATTAAGGAAATATGAATGGAATTTATACAATCGGATTACTGGTATTATCCAACAGTTTTATGACCATTGCCTGGTATGGGCATCTGAAATTCAATGAAATAAAGAGTTTTAATAATCTGGGATTATTTGCAATAATTCTCATCAGCTGGGGAATTGCTTTCTTCGAGTATTGTTTTCAGGTGCCGGCAAACCGCATCGGTTATCAGAATAACGGAGGTTCTTTTTCACTTGTTGAACTTAAGGTAATTCAGGAGGTCATTACCCTGGTAGTTTTTACAGTATTCTCTTTGTTGTTTTTCAAAAATGAAATTCTGCGGCTTAATCATTTTATAGGATTTATATTTCTGGTATTAGCTGTTTATTTTATTTTCAAAAAATAGCGGAATTAACAATTGTATCAAGTCAGTATTTGACATCGCCAGCTTAATCTTAGATACATGACGGTAATCATTCGTGAAAATTATAAAATATTATTTTCCTAATCCTTATATCTGAAAATAATAAATATTAAATTTGTGTGCTTTAATTTAAATCTGGAATAATCAATCAACAAATAAAATATCTTACTATAATTTAAATTTCAGGAGGAACAAAAATGAAAACAAGATTTTTACTGATTTCCTTAATTTTTTCAATTACTGCATTTTCGCAGATTACCTTAACGCATTCGGATTATGCAAACGGAATGGCAACCGGAAGCGATTTTACCTCTTATGCAACACCTATTAATGGCCCAATGCTTAGTGTATTTGTTGGTGAACCGTCCGGCTCGGCTCAAACCTGGGATTTCACCGGTTTTGATTTCATTCAGGCAGGGGATGGAATATCGGTAGAGCCTTCATCCGCACCCTTTTATTCTTCTTTTCCCGGATGCAATGTTGTTTTATCGGAAGATACTTACGGATTTGATGACGACACCATACATACATGGACCTACCAGGAACTTACTTCGGATCAGCTTTTGCTTCATGGATTGAGTGATGAAATTGAAATTGCCTTTACATGGGATCCACCGGCAGTTCAAGCCGTTGTACCTTTTACTTATGGAACTACCTGGGAGGAGGATTGGGATTCCACCTGGTATTATCCTGATGTATGGGTAATTTCCAAAATTGAAGTTGAAATTGATGCATTTGGAACCATGAAACTGCCCTCGGGAGACTATCCCTGTCTGAGATTAACGGATTACAACTTTATGATTTCACATACGCTTGTCGGAGTAGATTCTGTAACTGTCATTGGGTATCATTGGTATGCAAAAGATCTTACCCAGGTTCATATTACCTCAATATATGAAGAGCAATTCAACCTCTCAACCATTGAGATTGGCGCTTTCTCGTATTCCAAAGCCGGTGGACCGGCTGGTGTAAATGAACATGCAATTTCAATGAATTCTGCAACCCTGGAGCAAAATTCGCCGAATCCTTGCATCTCAAGCACAGTTATCAATTATTCATTAACAAAAGCTAATGAGGTTAGCCTTAAAGTTTATGATTATCTGGGTAAGGAAATTGCCACTCTCGTAAATGAAAGGCAGGCAGCCGGGCAATACCAGATTGATTTTTCAGCTAAAGGCTTAAATCCGGGGATTTATTTTTATAGATTGAATAACGGTGATGTCTGTCTTATCCGAAAAATGATTGTTCAATAAATATTTTTTTCACCTTTCTGTTTCAGGATTCAATTTTTTCTATTTTTACCTCCGAAATGCAGTTCAGTGCATATCGGATAATTTTGAATTATGAAGCAGAGGGTATGGCTTATTTATTTATGGTTTCTACTGATTCCCGGATTGTTTTCCTGTGATTGGTCATCTCCTGTCGGTTCCGGCAACAAAAATGAATTAATTGTATTTCATGCAGGCAGCCTTTCAAATCCTTTTCATGAAATAGCCCAATCCTTTGAAGCAGAAAATCCCGGTGCAAAAGTTTTGCTCGAAGCCGCCGGCAGCCGCGAATGTGCCAGAAAGATTTCGGAATTGCATAAATCCTGCGATATTATTGCAACTTCGGATTATACAGTAATCGAAACACTGCTGATTCCAAAATTCACAGAATGGCAAATCGCATTTGCAGGCAATGAGTTGTGTATAGCCTTTGACAAATCTTCCCGGATGAGTGGTAAAATTAGCTCAGAGAACTGGTTTGATGTCCTGCTGAATGATTCGGTTTATTTCGGACGCTCGGACCCGGAGGCTGACCCCTGCGGTTACAGAACAGTCATTATGTTTGAATTGTCAGAAAAGTACTATAAAAAGGAAGGTCTTGCAGAAAGGCTGAAACAAAAAGACAGAGAATTCATACGGCCCAAAGAAGTGGATATGATCGCCCTGCTCGAATCTCATGCAATTGATTACATGTTCATTTATTCTTCAGTTGCAAAACAGCATCAACTTGAAATTATAGAATTACCTGATGAAATCAATTTGAGCAATCCGGCATTTAAGGATTTTTATGCCAGTGCAAGTATTGAACTATCAGGAAAAAGCAGGGATGAAAAAATCGTCCAGAAAGGTGAACCAATGTTGTACGGTATTTCAATACTTAACAATGCGCCTAACAGGGTATTGGCAGAGAGATTTTTAAAATATTTATTAAATCCTGAAAAAGGAATGAAAATTCTTGAGCAAAACGGCCAACATACATATATTGATACAGCCTCTAAATATTTTAAACTATTCCCCAAAGAAATAAAAATCCTATTTCAAAATGAAAAATAATCGCCTTCAATTTATCCTGAAACTCCTTACGATTTCTGTCTTTTTTGAACTGCCTGCCTGCAATAAGGATGATGAAAAGATTCCACCAGCGATAAGTTTTAAAGAAGGTACGGAATTTACGCAGGATAGTGCAGTGGTTAAGGTTGGAAATAAACTGATATTCGGAATCCAGGCAAGGGGCAGCGGTGCAAACATTACAAATTTTACTATTAAAAAATTGCTGGTTGATGGTTCCTGTATAACTGTAATGGATACAGGATTGAATTCAGAAAGTCTTGATGTTGAAAAAGACTATTACCAGAATATGGAAGAGGAAGCAGAATGGACATTTACCGTCATGGACAAGAACAGGTTGTCATCACAGGTTTCCCGAACAGTTTACAAGGATCCTGATTCACAGTTTGGAGGTATTTATTATTATCCATCCATAATTATGGGTTATCAGTCAAATACCCAATTTGGCCATTTCCTTGATCCATTTACTGGAAAAGTTTACTTCGAAGACTCAGCAGCGCTTTTTCACACCGATTTGCACATCCTGGTTTATTTTTTTGAAGATAATAACCTGGCTTCCCCGACTTTTTCATCAGCCGGCGAAATGGATAATTACAGTACCGAAGCCATGACTTTTTATCCGTCCATTAGTGATTGGCAAACAAGGCCTTTCACTTTATGGGATATCAGTGTTGAAGATGATCCTATACCGGCTGAGGTTTTTGATCAGGCGTTTAACGATAGTTTATTGATCGTTTCCTTTGATGAAGTCTGGGGTAAGAAAAAATTTAAATGGGCCACAAACAGCCGGGTAATACCATTCAAAACAGCAAACGGAAAGCTCGGTTTGGTTAAGGTTATCAACGCAGAATCGTCGGATTCCGGAACAATAGAATTTGCAGTAAAAATTCAACAATAAGTATTTATAGTATTAATCATTTAAAATTCAAGTATGAAAAAACTATTACTTTGTACCATTATTTTTTGGGCAGTTTCTTACGGTTTTGCCCAAAATATTGACACAATTGCTGCCTGGACATTCCCTACAGGCATTGATACCCTTGATATCTATCCTGATGTTTGCATACCCGATAATGTAAACAGATATATTGCAGCAGAGGATACGGCTTCAGATCCCAACTCGCGGGTCATTACATGCACTGAAGGCGAAAGTACCTTCGCTGGTACAGCAACCGGCTGGGATGATGGCGGGAACAGTAAATTGTGGTCCATCAAATTTAAAGCTCCGGGATACGGCAACTTTAAAGTATCCTCAAAACAATTTTCCGACATAGAGTTTCCGGGGCCTCAGGACTGGAAAGTCGAGGCGCGGCTTTCGGGCGGTGATTGGGTTGATCTTGATGGAGGAACGGTTGTTTGCAGTAACGACTGGACAACAGGTGCAGTAACCGAAATTGGACTTCCTGTACAGTTCAATAATCCCGGTTCAACCTCCATTTATGTGCGATGGATCATGACCTCAAATCTGAGTATAAACGGTTCCGATGTATTAGCGGAAGGAATTTCCAAAATTGACGATGTTGTGATAACCGGTGAAGTAACTTCAGGAATCGGTAATACCATTATTGATAATCAATTTCGTTTTTTCCCAAACCCGGTAGAATCCGGCGAACTTAATATTGATTGTGGATCCGGAATTGTAAGTATCAATTTGTATGATATGGATGGCCGCATCATCAGAAAATACGAGATCGCGGGAAACGGTCCAATGGAGTTGAATGACCTTTGTTCGGGTGTTTATTTTGTTGAACCCGTTTATACCAATAATGAAAAGGGGCTACCCAAAAAGTTAGTCGTACGATAATAAACAATGAATGCAACATTACACCGTAACAGTTTCTATAAAAACAAGTTGTATTTCAAACAATCATTATAAAATGTTTCGGGGTAATTTCTGTTTCTTTATTTCAACATTTTTTTCACTGGTCTTTCTTTGTGAGCCCGGTTATGTAATTGGTCAGTCTTCACCCACAGGCAATATCTCCGGGATCGTTTATGACGAATCAACCCGCAAACCACTTGCCGATGCAAATGTTTATCTGATCCAGATCAAAACAGGAACGACGACAGGATTTGATGGACGATTTACGATGAGCAACCTTCCTGAAGGAAATTATACATTAAGTGTAAGCTTCCTGGGATATAAAAAAAATGAGCTGAAGGTTACTATCAGGAAGGATATTAATCAAAATCTGACGATTTATCTGAAAGTGCAGCTTTACACGAAAGGAGAAGTGGTTATCAATGCCACAAGGGATAATGAGGAGCGGGAGACTCCGCTGTGGATTGACATTATTCCGGTAAAAAAAATAGAACAGGCTCCCGTGATGACGATAGCCGGTCTCCTCGACTACGTTCCGGGAATCAACATGAGTAATACTTTTGGCATATATTCCGGAAGGGCAATTGTCACAATGAGGGGATTGCCTGCAAATGACCAGTCGCGTACACTCGTTTTGCTCGATGGTGCGCCTTTGAATAAAGCAGACGAGGGTTCTGTGAACTGGAACATGATCAATAAAAACAACATAGAATCAATTAAGGTTATTAAAGGTCCGGGTATAGCTCAATATGGCAGCGGAGCAATGGGCGGAGTAATTGAAATTACTTCAAAAAAACCTCAGAAGAAATTTGCAGGCCAGGCGATTGTTGGTTATGGGACTTATAATACCATTGATGCAAACATGGATTTATCAGGATCAATAAAAGACAGTTCATCCGTTAATGGATTATACTGGAACCTTTCTGGTTTCGGGCGGTTGAGTGATGGTTATATTACTGAACCTGATGAATATTACGACGAAGAAGATACCATTTTAGTCCCGACTTTCCTCAGGGAAATTAATGCTTCTGCAAAGGTCGGTTACGACTTCAAAAATCTAAACAATATTGAACTGAAATTTGGGTATTTTGACGATAAAAGAGGAAATGGAGTTAAAGTATTTGAGGCATATGGCGCTTTTTCAGAGCATGATACTTTTAACTGGCTTGCAAGGTATTCAGGTATTGGAAAGAATTTTAAATGGAACACAAACATCTATTATTCAGGTGAAAATTACAATCGGATTTATGAATACATGAATGAAGGTGAATATATGCTGTATGAAGCCGACTCATGGAGGAATGACATGGGTGGAAAGTTTGATTTAACATTTACCGGCTTGCCAAAACACTCCATAATGACCGGGGCAGATTACAAATTAGGAACAGTGGATGGCACTGATACTTATTATACTTCGACCGATATCATAAGCAATGCCGGAAAAATGCAGACCGGCGCGATATTTCTTCAGGACGAGATTTTCTTTTTTGACAGGAATCTTCAGATTAATATTGGTTTTCGTTATGATTTCGCAAAATACTTTGACGGATTATTTATAATTGCCTACCCGTCCTATTCGATCGAGTTTATTTCTAGGTTTGAAGATAAAGCCATGCCAGTGAAAAACTGGGATGCTTTCTGTCCCCGCTTTTCGGCTCAGTACAAATACTCTGAAAGCGACAGGATTTACCTATCTGTCGCCAGAGGTTTCAGAGCGCCCATCCTGGATGATATGACACGAACCGGTAAAAAGAAAGGGACATTTAAAATTGCAAATCCGGGTCTTAAACCTGAATTAATTACAACCTGCGAATTGGGCGCTGATGTTGAAATATTCAGGGATATTGCTTTCAGAGGTTCTCTGTACTACAGCATTGGCAAGGATTTCATGTATTATTCGAGCACCGGTGATTCGGTAAATATGGGGTACAAAATTGTTCCGGTTCTCACAAAGAAAAATATCAGCAAGGTTGAAATTTACGGATTGGAAACGGAACTAAAATATGAATTCAATAAAAATCTGGCTGCTTTTGCCAATTATGCCTATACCCACGCTGTAGTCAAAGAAAATGTTGTAAATGATACTCAAGTAGATTATGATTTAAGCGGTAAGTACCTTACCGATGTTCCCAACCATAAGGTCACTGCGGGTATCACCTGGAATAACAGAATACTGAATACCACATTACTTTATAAATTTATTGGAGAACAATGGATCAATGACCAGAATATTGTAGACCAAGAATACCTGTTCACGGATAAATATCCCGCATGCTCAATTTACAGCATAAGGATTGAAAAGCAAATATTAAAAAACCTGAAAGCGGCCACAAGTATTGAAAATTTATTCGATAAAATTTATACTGACAGTAATGCCCAGCAATGCCCGGGAAGGTTTATTATGGTTATGGTAAACTTTACTTTTTAATTTGGACGGTTAAATCTGTCCGTTTTCAATCATGACCACTATGTCTTCGATGTCTTTATCCTCTCCTGCAGGATCATATTCTGTCTTAAGATTGAACCCGAAAAGCCTGGCAAATGTCTGCCAGAAGAAAGCCGTAAATTTACCTCGCAGTTCCTGAATTAGCGCATAAGATGAATTTCCGGTTTCCCGGTCAACAAGTTTAATCAGAATAATTCCCTGTTTGAACGTAAGCATTCTGATATCATCCTCAAATTCATTCCTGAGTTCATCCTCGGCATCTTTCATAAGTTTTTTCCTGATTTCATCATCCTCGGCATTGAGTAATATGGTTTCATATTCCCTGAATTTAATGCCGGCTAATTTAGCATAAGGATAGGCTTTTTTTACATTATATACAAGCCTGCTGTTTTTTTTGAAATCTGATTTGAAGTGGTGCGGCAACCTGGCGGTGACTAAAATTTCAGGTAGAGTGGCTGTAATGAGGGTGTCATTATCAACGATTTTGACCTGTACAATAATTTCTTCACGTTCCTGGGAAAAAAGTAAGGAAATCCATCCAAAAAAAAACAATATGAGGATAATTAGTCTTTTCATAAGTGTGGTAAATTCCCAATAATTGTGCCAGTAGAATGTAAATTAATTATCGTGTCAAAATAAAACAACAAATTTCCCGGAATGTTGTGTTTTATATTAACCCTGTTATTACGCGACTTTTAATCTTGCAATACTGGTCTTTCTGAATTTTTCTTCAGCATAAGAATGCGTAATGACAAGTTCTTTTGTCGCTTTGGTTGATGGCAGTTCAAACATGGCGTCGGTAAGTATTCCTTCCACTATTGATCGAAGTCCGCGCGCACCAAGCTTAAATTCAATGGATTTATCAACAATGAAATCGAGTACGCTTTCTTCGAATTTCAGTTTTATTCCGTCCATTTCAAAAAGCCTTGCATATTGCCTGGTCAGTGAATTTTTAGGTTCGGTTAAAATTCTTCTCATGGTTTCTTTCCGCAACGGATGCAGAAAAGTGACAATAGGCATACGACCTACTATTTCAGGAATCAGACCGAATTTTTTTAAATCGGGTGGGGAAATATATTGTAAAATATTTTCTTTGTCTATGCTGTCCTGGCCTTTGTTAAATGAATATCCGATAACATTTGTCCTCAACCGTGAAGCAATGATTTTTTCCATTCCATCGAAAGCACCACCCGCGACAAACAAAATGTTTTTGGTGTCAATCTGAATCATCTTTTGTTCCGGGTGTTTTCTTCCGCCCTGAGGCGGAACATTAACAACCGAGCCCTCAAGCAGCTTCAGCAATGCCTGCTGAACGCCTTCCCCTGAAACATCCCTTGTTATCGAAGGATTATCGCTTTTACGCGAAATCTTATCAATTTCATCAATAAAAATAATTCCCTTTTCGGCTGCGGCTATATTATAATCGGCAACCTGAAGCAGGCGTGACAATATACTTTCTACGTCTTCGCCAACATACCCGGCTTCGGTAAGTACGGTTGCATCCGCAATACAGAAAGGCACTTTCAGCATTTTGGCAATGGTTCGTGCCAGTAATGTTTTCCCTGTACCCGTTTCCCCAACCATGATGATGTTCGACTTCTCGATTTCAGTTTCATCTTCCTGAGTTTTATTCAGGGGTTGGGTAATTCTCTTATAGTGATTATACACAGCAACCGCGAGCACTATTTTTGCTTCATCCTGCCCTATGACATACTGGTCAATATATGCTTTGATCTCCTTTGGTTTTAAAAGATCAATTTTGGTGAACTGCTTATTCGTTTTAGTTGTGATTTCCTCGCTGATAATAGATTGTGCCTGTGAAACACAGTAATCGCAAATATGAGCATCGAGTCCGGCAATCAGCACATTTGTCTGCATCTTTTCCCGGCCGCAAAAGGAACATCGTTCGATTTTTTTAACCATAAATCAAGGCTTTTCTGAACATGATACAAAGATAATCCTTTTAAGTTGCTGAATATTAATTATTTTTTTTCATTTCGTTTCAGAATTTCATCAATCATCCCGTATTCTTTTGCTTCTTCAGCAGTCATCCAATAATCCCTGTCGCCATCTTTCCAAATCTTTTTATAATCCTGGTTTGTATGTTTGGCAATGATTTCATACAATTCTTTTTTCATTTTCTGAATTTCCCTCGCGGTTATTTCAATGTCAGAAGCCTGACCCTGTGCGCCTCCCATCGGCTGATGGATCAGAATCCGCGAATGTGGCAAAGCGGTTCTTTTACCCGTTTCACCGGCACAAAGAAGTACAGCGCCCATGGATGCCGCCATTCCTGTACAAATGGTTGCAACATTTGGATTGATATACTGCATCGTATCATAAATGCCTAATCCTGCATAAACCCCTCCACCCGGAGTGTTCAGATATATCTGTATGTCCTTTTTTGCATCCACCGATTCGAGAAAAAGCAACTGAGCCTGGATGATATTGGCAACGTAATCGTCAATTGGTACTCCAAGGAATATGATCCTGTCCATCATTAGCCTTGAAAAAACATCCATTGTTGCAATATTTAATTGTCTTTCTTCAATAATTGTAGGAGATATATAATTGCTTACGGCTGAAACATATTTTTCAAGTGAAATGCTGCTTAGTCCTGTATGCTTTATTGCATAACTCCTGAATTCATTAGCTGTGTTCATGGTGATGTATTTTATGGTGTTCATTAACTATTTTTACAAAATCCTCGTAGGTAACCTCTTTTTTTTCAATTTTCATTTTTTCTTTTAAAAGTACTTTTACTTTTTCGTCAAACAATTGGTCATGTATTTTGGTAACCTCTTCCTTTTTTTTCATTACCGACTCAACGACTGAGTCAAAATACTTTGATTTCTCTTCATCATTCGGATCGAAAAAAGACTGTTTGATAAAGTAATTTTTTATATGATCTTTAATTTCCTGCTCACTAACTATGACATCGTAATCTTTCGAAATTTTACCAATGATCAGTTGTTGCTTCAGAGAACCAAGATAGTTGTTCATATTTTGTTCTACTGATTCCAGTGTCAGATTACCATCTGAATCAACAAGCCATCTTTTAATGAATTCCTCCGGCAATTCAAATTGAATATCATGATTAAATTTTTCCAGAGTTGAATGAACAAAATAATTTTCACTTTCAGTTTGGTAAAATCCTTTTGCTTCGTCCCTGATTTTCTGCCTGAATTGCTCTAAATCTTTGATATCCCCGGCAGGATATACTTTATTAAAAAACTCTTCATTGACTTCTGCGGGTTCGATTCTTCTGATTGTCAAAATGGTCAAATCAAAATCGGACTGTAAATTTTCCGCTTCTTCCTTTTTAATTCCCAGCATTGCTGCTGTATCAACTGCACTTCCTGAAGCCTTAAGAGGATTGAACCTGATTTTTTCACCGTTTTTTTTGCCGATGAATTCAGTTTTGGATGATTCGTCCTTCAGCTGCCTCAGCGCAATTGTGACCTTTTTATTGATACCATTTTCAACAGGATTGGAATATTCATCAAGCTGTATGATCTCTCCCTCTATCAGGTCGCTTTCCTCAATGGAATCAACCTCAATAAATTTACCAAATCGCTTTCTGGTATCCTCGAGGTAATTATCAACGACCTTATCCTCCACCTGAATATCATAATATTCTGAAGCATTCATCTGAGTCAAATCGAGTTCAAAAGCCGGAGCAAATCCAATATCAAAGAAAAAATCAAATTGTGTATCATTATCAAAATCAATAGATTTTGTTTTTTCGGTATTGGCAAGCGGATAACCTAAAATTTCAAGTTTATTGTCAACAATATATTTATTCAGAGAGTCTGAAAGTATTTTATTTACTTCTTCAGCGATTACACCTTTTTCATACATTTTTTTTACCAGCCCGAAAGGTACTTTTCCAGGCCGGAAGCCTTTTAAGCTTGATTTTTTCTGTAGTTCCTTCAGCGTATTGTTTACCTGTCCTTCATAATCTCCCGGAATCATTTCAATCTTAATCATTGCTGTAAGATTCCCGGTACTTTCCTGCGTAATATTCATTCTTTAAACGGATTAAAAATTTGGGCTGCAAAATTATACAAATATTTCATTTGACAGCTTCCATCAAAACAAATACTTAACAATTCAAAGTGGAAAAGAGTTGCATTTGGATAAAAGGTTCAAAGTTTGATATTTGAAATTCACAATTTAACAGGCACTATTCTCAGTTCTCAGTTCTCGGTTCTCAGTTCTGAGTTCTGAGTTCTCAGTTCTGAGTTCTCAGTTCTCTGTTCTGAGTTCCGGGTTTGTGACGAACATCTAATTTCTATTTTCCAGTTTCCAGTTTCCAGTCTCAAGTCTCATGTCTCCTGTCTCCAGTCTAATGACTCAAGACTATTTCCTATCAGATAAGCCGCTTGATAATCCTTAGGTTATGAGTGTATTTTTGCAGGTCATTATTGAAAATTCCATGATGATCAATTTGATCTCTTCTTACTTTACCCGAAGCATGAATAATTTCATTTTTATTAATCATTAAGCCAACATGAACGATCTTACCTTCCTCATTATCAAAAAACGCAAGATCACCGGGTTCTGCTTCATCAATAAGGCTTATCGTTTCGCCTTGTGAAGCCTGTTGTGCAGCATCGCGTAAAAGTTCAACACCGCTGGCTTTAAAAACAACCTGGGTAAAACCGGAACAATCAAACCCGAAAGGCGACTTGCCTCCCCACAGATAGGGTGAGTTAATCAGCAGCAAAGCATCTTCAAGTATTACCTGAACAACAGGCCTTTTTTCAGGAGAGGACAATTCTCCGTTGTACGTAAATATCTTACCACAACAATTAAAGTTGTTATTGGCAATATTCCGGATAGTGCTTCCAAACAAAACAGGTTGCAGGTTACCTTTATCATCCTGCAGTACGCCGACAAGATCTTTGGTAAATTGAACAGATTCCTTTGACATCCTTATAAACTCCGACTCTTCAATTATCTGAATTTGTTTATGATCAACCCAGCCTTTATAACTGTCACTAACTATTCTGATTTTTAACCAGTTGTTCCAATCTTCCGTAACCTCGACAAGTTCTCCGAACAGAAGCTGTGTGCACATCTCCGCTGCATCGGCGGATTCTGTTCTTATAGGCACAACACTTAAAAGACATATTCCAAATTTCATAATTCCGGGATTAAATCAAATTTATGAATTTTCATGCGGCAAATATAATGCTACTCCAAATCATTTTAGCCTTCAAAAAAAACAAGAATGAATTTTGTTTATGCTAATCATAAAATTACAAACTGGGGCATTATTGAGTAAGCGCAATAAAACCGGTACTTAATCGTAATTATTTGCATGAATCCTTATCTTTGCCCAAATTTTTTTCTAATGGTAAGAAATCATTCGAACCTTGTTCCTAACAGTATTTTAGCCCTGGTGCTTGTTATTCTTTTACTCGCCTCCTGCCGGAAGGACGACATCATCAGCACGGAGCCTTCATATAAACTCGAATTTTCAAACGATACGATAATTTTTGATACGGTATTTACCACGATTGGGTCAACTACTCAGTTTCTTCAGGTTTACAACCGCAATAAAGAAAGAATAAAAATTTCCCAGATTTATCTTGCAGGCGGCACAAATTCACAGTTTCAGCTCAACATTGACGGATCCGCGGTCGTTTCTATCCATGATGTTGAACTGGCTTCGGGCGATAGCCTCTTCATATTTGTGAAAGTAACTGTAGATCCAACAGGATCGGATTCTCCGCTCATTATCTCAGATTCTGTCGTTTTTGAAACCAATGGAAATATTCAGGATATTGATCTTGTTGCCTGGGGGCAGGATGCACATTTTTTTGTAGGAACAGAAACCATTGAAGGATTAAGTTATCCCTATACAATTGTAGCCGGTGAAGGTGAATCGGTTACCTGGGAGGATGATAAACCCTATGTGATATACGGTTGGGCGGTAATTGATTCGACAGGAATATTAAATATCGGTCCGGGTGTGAATATTCATTTCCACCAAAACTCGGGATTGTGGGTTTACAGGGGAGGCTCGATCAGAGTCTATGGCGAACAGGACAGCCTCGTGACTTTCCAGGGTGACCGGCTTGAACAGGAATACGAGGAACTCCCCGGGCAATGGGACAGGATTTGGATCAATGAAGGAAGTGTCAATAATGAATTCAATTATGCCGTTATTAAAAACGGTTTTATAGGTATCCAGGCTGAAACCACCAACAGCGATATGGGGAATACCCTCGTCATCAACAATACGGTGATTGAAAATATGAGCCTTTGGGGATTGTTTACCATTGCTTACCGGGTCGTTTCTACCAACAGCGTTTATATTAATTGTGCCGAAAAAACTTTGTTCATTTCGGTCGGAGGGAGTTACGACTTCAGGCATTGCACTTTCGCAAATTACTGGACAAATACGGTTCGTTTGGATCCTTCATTCATAATAAGTAATAATCTGACTTTAACAGATGCAGATGGCAATCCAATCCAATATACAGGCGACCTTCAAAAGGGATATTTCGGGAATTGTATTATTTACGGTTCAAACCAGGAGGAAATCATTCTTTCGGATGACGATCAGTCTTTGTTTAATTATCATTTCGATCATTGTCTTTTAAGAACAGAACTAACCACCAGCAACATACAATTTTTTACCGACTGCATTAAAAATGCCTTTCCTGAGTTTGTCAATATTGACTCAAACAATTATCGCATTGATACGCTGTCGCCGGCAATTGATGCAGGAAGTCCGGAAGTGATCACCACTTCGCTGATTGAAATAATAAATGACCAGGATGGAAATTCAAGAATATCGGATAATGGCCCGGATCTAGGCGCTTTCGAGTTTGTACCTCAAAAAAGATAGAACAGTTGATCTGTTTTAACGCAGTATTGGAAATTTCTTATTCTTCCAGACTTTTAAGCCTGAATTCGTAAATCTTCTTACTCGCGTAACCTGCAGCAAGTGATAGTAATATTAGAAAACCACCACCTATCGAGGCTCCTCCTCCAACAGGTATGTCACCGCTTCCGGGACCGCCACCATCATTTGGATGAGGGGGTACCTGTGCTGTTAAACTGCAAACATAAAAAAACATAGTAAAGAGCAGACTGATGAGAGTTTTTTTCATACGAGTTATTTATTTATTCCTTAATTCAAGAATCTTATCTGGTACAAAATTATTTTGAAATGCTTATCCAAAATTTTATTACCCGGACTAATTAATTATTTTTCGCATTACGATTTCCAAATTATCAATCCTATACGAAAGAAAATATATCCGGTTTCAGATATTCAATAATTATTTTAGCATTATAATTCACAATACAATCCTTTGTGGACTTAAATTTAATAATTCTGTATTGCAGTTAATGATTTTCGTATAAATTTGTCTGGTGTTAAAATGGTTGATTTGAATTACATTCCGTTTCTCAGTAAATGATATTAGCATTAGCAAAAGTTGTCTTTCTGCCTGTAGAATTGCAGGTACATAATATCCGCATAGAATTATAAATTTTAAAATTACATACATATGAAAAATCTGGTTACCTTATTATTGTTTGTTCTCCTTGCTGCATCGCTTTCGGGTCAGGAAAAATCGGTGGTTCGCATTGATAAGCCTACCGAAATGGACTATAAGATATTTGAATCGCAAAATCTGGAATTAGCAGCATACCGCCCAGGTGTTTTCATTGACCTTGTCGTAACCCAGCAAGAGTTTGATCAGCTGTCAGAACAAGGTTACAAGATGAAAATCATGCAGACCGATGCACAAATGAAAGAGAATATGGTTACCGGCAAATTGCTGGCCGGTTACAGAACCTACTCTGACATGTACAATGAATTAGTTGCCATTCAAACCGCTCATCCGGCGTTTTGTAAGTTATTTGATATTGGCGACAGCCGTGGAAAATTGTACACAGCGGCAGCATACAATAACTATAAGCATGATATATGGGCATTGAAAGTATCGGATAATGTTGCAACTGAAGAAGATGAACCCTGTGTTTTTTACATGGCTGAACATCATGCCCGTGAGCCGATCAGCCTTGAGGTAAATATGTATATTCTGAACTATCTTGTTTCAAACTATGGTACCGACCCGGATGTGACATTTTATGTGAATAATACTCAAATCTGGTTCACACCTTTGGTAAATCCTAACGGACATAAAATTGTAACCGACGAAGCCGACCTTTGGTGGAGAAAAAATATCAGGGACAATAATGCCAATAATGCAATAGATATGGGTGGCGGCGATGGCGTTGACCCAAACCGGAATTATGGATGGGAGTGGGGTGGAGATGGATCATCCTCCGATCCATACGACGAAACTTATCATGGCCCTTCAGCATTTTCGGAACCTGAAATTTTGGCGATGAAAAATATGCTCGATGCTCATCATTTCGTTGCAGGTATTACCTATCACAGTTATAGCGAACTGGTTCTTTATCCTTATGGTTATGCTACCGGTATGACTGCTCCCGATAATTCCGCTCTTAGTGCACTGGCTGTGGCAATGGCTAATTCCATTCCGGGCGAATATGGAGGTTATTACACACCCCAGGCAAGCTGGCAGCTTTATGCGGCTGCTGGTGTAACGGATGATTATGCTTATGGCGAACATGGTATCTTCTCATATACCATTGAGCTTGGAGTCGAGTTTATTCCACCGGCTAACGAAGTTCTGCCTATGTGTCAGAAAAACCTTACTGCCGCTCTCCTGCTTCTTGACAGGGTTAATCAATCCACCGTTACAGGCCTTGTAAAAGATGCGAACACCAATCTGCCTGTGGTTGCCGAAGTATATGTAAACGGTGTGGATAACACCGGGCAATTTCGTGAATCTTATATCAGCGATGCGACTTTCGGCAGGTATTACAGGCTTCTGGTTGATGGAAACTATACCATTACTTTTTCTTCCTATGGCTATATTCCTCAGACTTTTAACAATGTCAATATCAACAGCGCAGGACAAACCATACTAAATGTAAACCTTGTGCCTGCTCAGGCGGTTAATGTCACCGGTGTCGTTACCGACCTTGATACCGGATTACCCATCGAAGATGCAAGAATTGAAGTGATGGATACGCCCTTGTCGCCTGTCTTTACCGATCAATACGGGCAATATACGATAACCAATGTCATGGAAGGCACTTATAATTTCAAGGTAAGCAAACTGAATTATGCAACCATTATCCAATCGAAGAATGTGACAGTATCTAATTATGTATTTGATTTTCAATTGGAGATCAGCACCGCGTGGAGTTTTGAATCAGGCGGGTTCGAACCGGAATGGACTTTTGGTGGAAATGCTCCATGGTATGTAACCAATGCCGGCGCTTACGACGGTTTATATTGCTCACATTCCGGGGCTATCGGCAATTCTGCGAATTCAGACATGAGCATTACACTCACCTTTTCATCAGGCGGCACGGTTTCCTTCTATAGAAAGGTTTCCTCCGAAGCAAACTATGATTATCTCAGGTTTTATATTGACGGAATTCAGCAGGGATTGTGGTCCGGAGAAGCAGCATGGGGAGAAGTAAATTACCCGGTTACTTCGGGTACGCACACTTTAAAATGGAGTTATACAAAAGATGTGTATGTTGTAAGCGGCAGCGATTGCGCATGGGTGGACTACATCATTTTCCCGCCAATTATCCCGCCACCCGAACCGGCTGAGATTGATATAAATCCATTAAACTTTACACAAAGTCTCCCGGTCAATTCTTCAACTGACAAGCAACTTTCAATATCCAACCTGGGCGAGGCTGACCTGAATTTTACAGCAACCGTTGAATACCTTGCCGGGAATAAAGCTATGGCTACAGTATATCCGGTAAATGCAAGTTATAATACAGGAACCACTACCACATCGTCGAAAACACAAACAAGTCTTGTTAAAGGATATCCCCCGGCAGAAAACGGATGGATGAAATTTGATGTCAGCAGTATTCCGGATGGGGCAACAATTAATTCGGTGGAATTTCACGGTTATGTAAGTGCAACTAATTATCCGTACTGGAGTATTACGCCAGTCACAAATGATCCTGTCACTGCTGCATCATCGGTGCTTTATGCGGATATTAATGCTGAAGGAAACAGCGGATTTTACCTTTTCCAAAATGAGAGCAGCAGTTATACAACCGGTTGGAAGACATATATGCTTGGAGGAAACGTAAATACAAACCTTGCTACAGCTCTTGCACAAAACTGGTTTGCCATAGGTATTATGGACAGGGATAATTCCACTTCGTATTATATTGCCTTTCATGGCTGGAACGAAGCCAACAAACCTTACCTGGTGATTGATTATACTTATGTGCCTCCTTATACCTGGCTTAAAGTTGACGGTTTGAACAGCACAGGCGGAATCGTTGCCGGAGGTCTTAGCCAAAACATAACCGTAGGTTTTAATTCCACCGGCCTTGCATTAGGTAATTATAATGCAAACATTAATATAACGAGCAACGACACTGATGAACCTCAACTTACTGTTCCATGTACGCTGAATGTAATTGACCAGCTTTCTCTTGATCTGACGGTATTACCAGAAGGGCCATTTAACGGTACAAATCTCATTACTATATTGAATTCGACTGGACTTTTGCCTTTAAGCCAGCCATACAATACTGCTCCATGGAATTACAATGGAACAGAAAACGTTGGTCTTATCCCCAATGCAAATATAGTGGACTGGGTGTTGGTTGAACTGCGTGATGCAACCGATGCAGCTTCGGCTACTTCAGCAACACGGATATCCCAACAGGCTGCATTCCTGTTAAATGACGGCTCAGTAGTGGCACTTGATGGTTCATCCAATCTTCAATTTGCAGGTAGCATTACGAATCAGTTGTTTGTGGTCCTTATTCATCGTAACCATCTGGGCGTAATTTCAGCAATTGGATTGTCACAAGTTGGCGGAGTGTATTCCTACAATTTCACAACAAGTGCAGGCCAGGCTTACGGTGGAACATCAGCCCAAAATGAGATTGCATCGGGAATCTGGGGCATGATCAGCGGGGATAATAATGGCGACGGCACTATTGACAGCTTCGATAAAATCCCTGATTGGGATTTACATGCCGGGGCAAGTGGCCTTCATTCTGCTGACCTGAACCTTGACGGACAGGTGAATAACATAGACAAGGATGACTGCTGGCAACCCAATCAGGGAAAAAGCTGCCAGGTGCCGGAGTAATTTTATGCCTATATACGCTGTGAATCATTTTCAGTAATTTATAATTGTTATAATTCCAGCCGGTTTACGTAGTGCTAAGGTGAGATTTTATTGTAGGAAAATTTTTATTCAGGTTTTGAATAAAATAACATATTGTTATATAATGCAACCTCTGGATAAGGATATTGGTCACTAAGCTGTGATTACAAAAAGAATTAAAATTAAGCATTAGATTATTTATAATAACAACGATATTTTTTCAGGTCCTACAAAATAAAATTATTTATTATGGTTAAAAAATTCTTCCCTTTGATTTTTATCGCATTATTAATTCCATTCATCACAATGGCTGAATGGGTATCTGTGAATAACAATATTTCGGAAAAAAAACCTCCACAGATTACTTTAGTCAGTGATGATAATAATAGTACTGTTCTGAAAATTAATATTTCCGGTTTCGAACTGAAAGATATCGAAGCGGATGGCAAAAGCTATCAAATGATAGATTTGTTGTCCGAATCCTATACTGCAATCCCCGGTTATCCTGAATTGCCTTATATTGCAAAAGTATTGGCAATTCCTGACCAGGCCGGTTATTCGGTTGAAATTTTGGAATCAGGTGAGATACAATCATTTTACGATATAAATTTATCCCCTGCACGAACAAGCTGGCTGGAGGGTTCACCAGAGTCATTGTATTCGGAAAACGCTGATGCATACAGCACTATGGATGCTTTTCCCGGTGAATTTGTTCAATTGGAAGCTCCGTCAGTTTTTCGGGATTTTCGCATTACGCGGGTATCTGTTTTTCCATTACGCTATATTGCTGCAAAAAAGGAAATACAAATAGTTTCATCCTTAACCATCCGTATCAATTATGGTTCCGGTGAATTGATAAATCCAAAAACCGGGGATAAAAAACCTATTGCTCCGTCATTTGGAAAATTATATCAGGAGCTGATATTCAATTACCAGAGTGTTTTAAATAAATCTTATGGAGGAAAGGAAACGGGGCACGAGTTGATGTTGTGCATTATGCCTGATGAATATGTAACCAGTTTTCAAACGTATGCTGATTGGAAACGCGAGAGTGGTATTGATATTCATGTGACAAAATTTACCGACATTGGCGCAAACGCCACCGATCCTGTTATTATCAAAAACCATATTACAGATGCCTACCACAACTGGGATGTTCCTCCGACTTATGTTTTGCTTGTCGGCGATGATGGCATATTTCCCAAACAAAATGTATCATTGGATGGCTGGACATTTCCGAATGAGGACTACTTTGTTGAAATTGACGGTGATGACTTTTTCCCTGAATTAATGATCGGCAGGTTTACCAACGAGAGTGATTATGGCCTGCAGATAATGATCAACAAGTTTATTAAGTACGAAAAAACACCCTATACTACAGCAACCGATTGGTTTAAAAAAGGAATCTGCTGTTCCAATGATGCATACTCTTCACAAATAGAAACGAAGCGATATACTGCAAACATTATGCTTCAGGATGGCGGTTTTACATCGGTTGATACCATGATGAGTGACTCTCCATGTACTTATGATGTCGCTGATGTGGTTGCTGCAATCAATAGTGGAAGGAGCTGGCTGAACTACCGGGGTGAAGGATGGTCCAGCGGCTGGTGGGCTACTTGTACCCCAATGACAACATCCAATGTTACCAGCTTGGCCAATGGACAAAAATTTACTTTTGTTACCAGCATAGGATGCGGTGTTGCCATGTTCAATGCATCGGGAGGCAATTGTTTTGGAGAAGAATGGCTGGAAATTGGCACCCTTGCAAGTCCGAAAGGAGCAGTTGCATTTATTGGCCCTACCTCAAACACACATACTGCATACAATAATAATATAGACAGGGGTATTTATAAAGGCATGTTCCAGGAAAGCATGGAAACTCCGGGACAGGCGCTGCTTCGCGGGAAATTAGAAATGTTCAACGTTTTTGGTGTCAGCGACCCTTATGTTAATTACCATTATAAAATTTATTGTGTTTTGGGAGATCCCAGCGTCCATATCTGGAAGGATATTCCTAAGGCTGTCACAGTAACCTATCCTCCGTCTATCCCCTTCGGAAATAACCTTGTTGAATTTACAGTTACTCATACGGCCACCGGCCTGCCGGTGGCTAATGCGCTGGTATGTGTATCCGGGGCTGATATTTTTGCAACCGCTACTACTGATGCCACCGGCAAAGCATATCTTGACTTGTTTTATGAAGTGCAGGAAGCATTAAAAGTCACAGTCAGGGGCGGTAATGTAATTCCATTTACCGGGATCCTGAATGTGGTTCAACCCACGGGGCCTTATGTAATCAGGGAAACTTATGCACTGAATGACATCACCGGTGGTAACGGTAACGGCCTTGTGGATTACAGTGAATCCATACTTTTGTCCCTGACTGTTAAAAATGTAGGGACACTGCTGGCCAGCAATGTAAATGTCACACTTTCAACTGCTGATCCCTATATCACCTTTACGGATAATTATCATAGTTACGGCAATATTGCAGCCGGTCAAAGTATTTTAGCAACCAATGCCTTTGCATTTACTGCAGCGAATAATCTTCCTGACCAGCATAATGCAGTGGTCAATGTAGCGGCCACAAGCGGAGTCACCACCTGGAACAGTAATTTCTCTGTTACCGGAAACGCACCCATTCTGGCAATGGGAACCCTTATTATTACAGATCCTCTCGGCAACAACAATGGCCGTCTTGATCCCGGGGAAACAGCAACCCTCACTGTTCCCGTGAATAACAGCGGACACAGCTTGTCACCTGCGGCTACCGCTGTTCTTTCTTCCACATCACCATACCTCACTATTAATAATGGTAACTCTGTGGTGGGTCAGATTGCGGCAGGCAGTTCTGCCAATGCGGTTTTCAATATAACCTGTTCTCCAACAACTCCCGTAGGCCAATCAGTTGACCTTGCGGTGAATGTAGCTTCAGGAAATTATGGCTGCAGCCACACGTTTTACACCTCTGTTGGTCTTGTTCTCGAAGACTGGGAACTTGGTAATTTCACCCGTTTCCCCTGGACATTCAGTGGCAATTCCAACTGGGCTGTTGTATCTGCAGGACAATATGAAGGCATTTACACCGCCATTTCGGGAGCAATTGAAGACAACCAGACTTCAGAAATGATCGTAACAATGGAGGTTACCACACCAGGAACAATCTCCTTTTACCGGAAAACTTCTACCGAATCCGGTTATGATTACCTCCGGTTTTATATTGACGGTGTATTGCTGGGGCAATGGGCCGGTGAGGTTGCATGGTCAGAGGTGAGCTATCCGGTTACCGCCGGAACACGGACTTTCAAATGGACCTATTACAAAGACTATTCGGTTTCATCTGGATCAGATTGCGTTTGGGTGGATTATATTATTTTCCCGCCTTCGATCATCGTAGCATCGGATATTTCTATAAACCCGGTTTCCTATTCGAAAATAGTTATTCCGGGCGATAATATTGACGACAATTTGAATATTGTAAATAACGGAACTTTATCCCTTGCATATAATGCCAGGATTGACATTGATACGATGGAAGTAACGGTTTATCCTTTAGCCATTAATTACTGGTCCGGTTCCTGTACATCCACAACAAAAACCCAGATCAGCGCTATAAAAGCGGTTTCACCCTCCGAAGTGGGCTGGATGAAGTTCGATGTCAGCGGCATCCCTGTCGGGTCAACGATCATCTCTGTCGAGTTGAACGGATATATTTATGACAATTTAACTCCCTGGTGGAGTGTTACTCCAGTTACCGCCGATCCTGTGACTGCAACGCCAGCGGTGCTGTACCCTGATATCAATGCCGAAGCCAATTTGGGTTATTATCTCTACAGGAATGAAACTTCGAGTTACCCTGTCGGATGGATTTCGCATATACTTGGAGGAAACATTCACTCCAATCTTGCGGCAGCATTGTCTCAGGGATGGTTCGCACTTGGTGTTGTGGAACGCCATGCCGGCACAAACACTATCAAATTCAACGGATGCAATTCATCCAATAAACCTCATCTGGTTATCAGATATAGTGTTGATCCCGTTCCTAACTGGATAAATATTAATGGAGGAACATCCGTTGCAGGAAGTATCGAACCTGGAAATAACCAGAATTTCACTATCGGTTTTAACCCGGGCTCATATCCTGTAGGGACTTATTCCGACAACATTAAAATAATATCCAATGATCCGGATGAGGCGACGATTATGATACCATGTACGATGATCCTTACCAACGGCATCAATGTCAGCCTGAAAGCGATGCTTGAAGGACCATTCAGCGGTACAACAATGACTACAACGATCAATGGCATTCTTCCGACATCGCAACCTTATAACACCGCTCCCTGGAATTATTCGGGGACAGAATCGGTGACCACAATGCCGCCGAACGTGGTGGACTGGGTACTGGTCGAAATCAGGGATGCAACCACCGCCTCCAATGCCACTACAGCTACAAGAATAGCGCGACAGGCTGCGCTTCTGCTCAGCAACGGGAACATCGTTTCCACTAACGGAACTTCACCTCTTTTCATTACATCTTCGGTGTCGTATGGACTTTATGCCGTCATCCACCAGCGCAACCACCTGTCCATTATGTCGGCTAATGCTATCGTACCTGCGGGTGTCACATTCACCTACGATTTCACGACTGCATCGGGTCAGGCCTATGGAACAAATTCGCAAAAACAGTTGAGTACGAATATCTGGGGATTATTCGCTGGTGATGTCAATGCCAATGGAACGGTCGGAACCGAGGATATGATCCCGGCCTGGCAAAGTAATGCGGGTAAAACAGGGTACTATCCCGCTGACCTGAATCTCGACAAGGAGGTGAACAACCGCGACAAAGATAGCTTCTGGTTCCTGAATTTTGGCAAGGATACAAATGTGCCTCAATAGGTATAAATTATATAGAAACTTGATAGGTCTGGCCGCAGGCAGGAGAAGTTTCGTTTCAGTTATACCGCTGATAATCGTTCTTTTGTAATTTTGCATATTAGATTAGAAGTTATATGCTATTGATGAACTTGTGATAAACAAATAAAAATCAATTGTTATGATTAAAAAATTTTCTGCCCTTTTATTCCTCGTATTAGCAGTTCCGCTTATTTCGAAAGCCGAATGGGTACCGATAAATAATAAAAGCGCTGCTAATGAACCTGCGAAGGTTACTCTTTTAAGTGATGATGATCGTAGCACTGTGCTTAAAATTGAAATTTCAGGATTCGATTTGAAAAATATTAATACGAAGGATAATATTTACCAGGTTGTTGATTTGCTGAGTGAATCATTTACCAACGAACCCGGCTATCCGGCAGTACCCTATATTGCAGAAGTGCTCGCTATCCCCGACATGGCAGGAGTTTCAATTGAAATCCTGGAAATGGGAGAAGTCTTTACTTTTAATAACATCCATTTGCCTCCGGCGAGGGAAAGCTGGCAGGAAGGCTCCGAAGAGACTCCCTTTACCGAAAATGAAGCCGCTTATACTTCCCTGGCAGCCTATCCTGCTTTTATTGCTCAAACCGATCCTCCGGCAATATTCCGCGATTTCAGGATTGCCCGCGTTTCAGTCTTCCCGGTTCGCTACATTCCGGCAAAAAAAGAATTGCTGGTAGTTTCTTCTATAACCGTCAGGGTCAATTATGGAAAGGGAGAAGTCGTTAATCCTAAAACGATTGCTAAAAAGCAAATAGTGCCCTCTTTCGGCAAATTATACAACTCGTTTATCTTTAATTATCAAAGTGTTCTGGATCAAAAGTACGACGGTAAAGAAAACGGACATGAGTTAATGCTTGTCATCATGCCTGACGATTTTTACGCAAGCTTTCAGGATTATGCCGCATGGAAAAGGCAAAGCGGGATTGATATACACATTACAAAATTCAGCGACATTGGAGCAACATCAACAGATCCTGACATTATCAGAAATCATATTGCCGATGCATATTTAAATTGGGAAGTGACACCAACCTATGCTTTGCTTATTGGCGATGCCGGCGTTATTCCATACTATACAAGCAGTGGCTATGTAGATGAAAACCACTATGTTGAAATTGAAGGCAATGACTTTTTCCCTGAAATGTTTATCGGCAGATTTACGAACCAGAGCGATTATGGTTTGCTGACCATGGTACTTAAGTTCAGGATGTATGAACAGACGCCTTATACCGGGAATTCAGATTGGTTTAAAAAAGGGATTTGTTGCTCCAATGATGCCTATCCATCACAGATAGAAACCAAACGGTTTGCTGCTGCACGGATGCTGGAGGACGGAGGATTCATTTCAGTGGATACAATGATGAGCGATCCGGGATGTACATACAGCAATGCCGATGTGGTAAATGCGATTAACGAAGGAAGAAGCCATTTGAATTACAGAGGCGAAGGCTGGACAACCGGTTGGTGGTCATCCTGTACACCGATGACAAATTCTGAAGTTCAGAGTCTGGCGAACGGCGAAAAATTTACATTCGTTACCAGTATCGGATGCGGTGTCGCTATGTTTGCTTCCGGCGAAAGCTTCGGCGAAACGTGGATCGAACTCGGATCACTCGTAAATCCAAGAGGAGCCTGTGCTTTTATCGGACCTGCCGGAAATACACATACAGCATATAATAACAACATAGATAGGGGAATTTATGTAGGGATGTTCCAGGAGGGGATGAAT
Source organism: Bacteroidales bacterium (assembly GCA_020052415.1). Classification (GTDB taxonomy): domain Bacteria; phylum Bacteroidota; class Bacteroidia; order Bacteroidales; family JAADJA01; genus JAADJA01. Next base: position 215,124 of record JAGVPB010000011.1, read on the forward strand.
ACTCCAGGACAGGGACTCGTCAGGGGAAAGCTTTATATGTACACTGTATTTGGGACCGATCCTTATGTTCAATACCACTACAAAATTTATTGTGTTCTTGGAGATCCAAGCATTCATATCTGGAAAGATGTACCATTGAATATCAGCGTAGATTATCCTGCCTCCGTCGTTGTGGGAAGCGACCAGGTTGAATTTACAGTTACTCATACTGCTACGGGCCAGCTTGTAGAAAATGCGGTTGTTTGTGTATCCGGAAATGAAATTTTTGCAACCGGAATTACTGATGCAACAGGTACTGTCATACTTGACATCCTGGCAGAATATCCGCAAACACTCACAGTTACAGTCACCGGAGGCAATGTATATCCCTTTCAGAGTATTCTGGAAGTTATACCGCCAACAGGGCCCTGGTGCATTCAGGATTATTACATACTTAATGATAATGCTGGTGGAAATGGTGACAGCCTCATGGATTATGGAGAGTCCATCCTTTTTTCACTTGCGATGGAAAATATCGGCATTTCAGATGCAACGAATGTAAATGTCGTGCTCTCAACCGCTGACACCAATATTACATTTACCGATAACATTCATGTTTATGCAAGTATCCCTTCCGGACAATCGGTTTTCGCATCCGATGCATTTGCATTTACAGTTGCCGACGATCTTCCTGATGAACACATTGTTACCGTTAACGTTACGGCAACCAGTGGAGGCGATACCTGGAATAGTTATATTATCCTTGAAGGTCATGCACCTGTTCTGGGTATGGGTAACATTACCATATACGATCCCGATGGCAACAATAACGGTCTGCTCGATCCGGGGGAAACAGTTACCATCATTATGCCCGTCAGTAATTCAGGAAGCAGCCTCTCTCCTGAAGCAACAGCATATCTTGAAACGACAAGCCCTTTTATAACATTAAATACCAATTCAGATAACCTTGGCCCGCTCGATATCGGATCTCTTGTGAGCGCTGCATTCAGTATAACCGTCAGCCCGTCGGCTCCCACGGGAGAAACAATTGATCTTGATTTTGAAGTAATAGCCGGAAGCTATGATACTTCCAAAATGGTTATGACCTGTATCGGCATACTCGTCGAAGATTGGGAATCCGGTGATTTCAGCAAATTTCCCTGGGTTATGGGAGGCAATGCTGACTGGAACATTGTTACAGACAATCCTCAGGAAGGAATCTATTGCGCAAGATCCGGAAATATTGATGACTCGCAGACAAGCTATTTAGAGGTAACCGTTAGTGTTACAGGCGATGGAAATTTAACGTTTTACAGGAAAGTATCCTCGGAAAACAATTATGATTACCTGAGGTTCTTTATTGATGGCGTCCAAATGGACCAATGGTCAGGAACTTTTGCCTGGGAACAGCTCAGTTATCCTGTTACTGCGGGCGATCATACTTTTAAATGGCAATACTCCAAGGACGGTAGTGTAAATTCCGGTGAAGATTGTGCATGGATTGATTATATCGTATTTCCTTTCCCTGTACCTCCGGTTATCTTCATACCTCCATACCAGACGACTTTCGAAGAGTCGGGAAACGCACCCGAAGGATGGATAAATGAAAATGATGATGACTTCGACTGGACGATTATTACCGGGCCAACACCATCGCCGCACACTGGTCCTGAAGGTGATCATACCACAGGAACTGGTTATTATTTTTATACAGAAGCCACCTATAACAATCCCTACTTTGAAGCCGACCTGCTGACTCCTTATTTTGACCTGACTGAACTCACGGATGTGGAAGTGCATTTCTGGTATCACATGTGGGATGACAACTATGGTAATATGGGAACCCTGCACCTCGACGTCGGGATTAATGATGTATGGACAGAAGATGTAATGACGCCCATTTCCGGGAACCAGGGAGATCAATGGCTTGCACAAGTCATAAACTTATCTGACTGGGAAGGTCAGGTTATCCGGATTAGATTCAGGGGGCTAACAGGTACCGATTGGGCAAGCGATATTTGTATAGACGATTTTTCAATCGTTGGAACGGATCCCTGCCCGCCCGGAGATATCACCTTTGCAAGCCAGGCTGAAATTGACAGTTACCCGAGCAATTACCCTGATTGTTTCGAGATAGACGGCGATGTAGAGATCAGTGGAAATGATATAACCAACCTGGATAGCTTATGGGTAATTACAACCATCCTGGGTAACCTTGAGATATCAGACAATCCTAACCTTTCCGGATTATCAGGTTTGGACAGTTTAACTGCAATAAATGGTAACCTCATCATCAATAATAATGACCTCTTAATAAGTTTATCAAGCATTGATAACATAGATACTGCTTCTATTGATGAATTGTATATTATTTCCAACGATTCTTTGTCGTATTGCAATATAGTCAATGTATGCAATTACCTGGCAAGTCCTTCTGCAATTTATCTGATCCAGGATAATGCCACGGGATGCAATACCTTTGATGAAGTATGGGAGGCATGTTTTACCTCTGTTGCAGATCCATTACCTGACGGTGAAAGCGATTTGGTCATTATTCCAAACCCAATAGAATCAAGCACGTTAATCACATATACATTAACAAGTGATTCTCATATCACTTTAAAAATCATTGACCTGAATGGAAGGGACAGGGTGACACTTTGTGATGAAAATCAATATAGGGGCAAGCAAAAGTTGGTTTTCAATACCGGCGGTTTACCGGCAGGAATTTATTTCTGTGTTTTGCGAACCAGCGAAGGGGTGCAAAAGAAGAAAATGATAAAACTATAAAAAGTTCGAAGTTCGATGTTCGGAGTTTGAAGTTTGCAGGACTACATGCAGAGCGAACCTGTTTTATGAGTGAATTTTAGAATCAGCATTAAGCTAAATACTGAATGTCAAAGAATAAAAAGATAATTGTTAAAGGAACCGAAATTACAATTATCAAAGAGGGTGATTAGGAATTCATATCACTTACTGATATGCTCAAAGCCAAAGACGGTGATTTTTTTATTTCCGATTGGCTTCGCAACTTAAAATTTATCTCATTAAAGAATTACAGCACAAAGCCAGCGATTGGAACATCTCAATCAAATGGCAATTTCTCAAATGAAATCGTTGTTAGGAAGCCCCTCTTTAAAAAAACTCAAGGTTGAATGAACAAAGAAATTCTGCTAGAACAATTCTGCCGATATAGGGAAATGCCTCAAAGTTACTGCTTCATTAATCTGGAAAGATGAAGCTGATTGAATTGAATTTTGAAATGCCCTTTTAAGTACCTTAAATTTATTCTCCAGTTCAATTTTATATCAACCCCGACAAACCATTCCATGAAAAATACGGTCTATGTGAACATAGCAGAATGCTACAGGTAATTTTATAAATTTGCCCTGTTTTACAATTCGTGTTTCATAACATAATATTGAGGAAAATGAAAATATATTTATCATCCGTTTTTAAGTATGGTTACAGGTTAATTGTGGTTTTAACGGGACTGCTGATATTCACTCTCCGGCTCTCAGCCGGCACACATACATACACCGACGGTTGGAGTAAAGCCGGTTTTACAGTCCTATCGCAGAGCAGTAACGGAGTTCTGATCAATTATTCAGTTGGTGAATTTTCGCTTACGGATGTAACGATCAACGGCGAGGTCTGCCAGAATCTTGAAATGCCGGGATCATGGCTTCCGGGGGATGAGGGCACACCAAAGTTGCCGGCTTCAGGTCGCTATATCGCGCTTCCGCAAGGTGCGGAAGTAACATTCAGGATCGTTTCCTTCCGTACGGAAACTTTCAATGATGTGAATCTTATGCCTTCGTTCCGCATACCCAGATCGGATTATCAGGGGCCGCTGGAATACACCAAAGATGCAGGCATTTATTCAGCAGATGAATTCTTTCCCGAAAGACCGGTGAAACTGTTGGAGAATGGTATAATCAGGGGTGTGGATGTGGTAATGCTCGGCGTAACTCCATTCCTGTACAACCCGGTTACAAAAGAGCTTATCGTTTACCGCGACCTTATGATAGAAGTAACATTCGATGGCGGTAACGGCCATTTCGGCGACGACAGGCTTAGAAGCCGCTGGTGGGATCCGATGCTTTCGGACATGCTGCTGAATTATGCATCCCTTCCTAAAATGAACTACAACAAATCATATTACACCGATGAGACCGGCTGCGAATACCTGGTCATCATTCCCAACGAATCGGATTTCCAGCAGTGGGCTGATTCAGTCAAGGATTTCAGGAATTTACAGGGTATTCTTACCAAGGTTGTCACTCTGCTGGAGATAGGCGGAAATACAGCCGCTCAAATTGAGGGCTACATTGACAATGCATATAACACCTGGGACATACCCCCATCGGCATGCCTTCTACTCGGAGATTACGGAACCGACGCAAGTAACAGGATTATAGCCCCCTTGTGGAATAATTACTGTGTTTCGGATAACATTTATGGTGATGTGAATAATGACGACCTGCCGGATATAGTCATGGCAAGGATTACAGCCCAGGATGAAGTACATCTTCAAGTGATGGTTACCAAGTTCATCCACTATGAAAAATCACCCCCAACAGATCCGGATTTTTATTTACATCCCGTCACCTCGACCGGATGGGCGACGGATGGCTGGTTCCAGCTTGGCGTAGAATTGCCCGGAGGATTTTGGCGTGAAGTACTTGGGAAACAACCGGTAAGGATCAACGAAATTGTAAGCGGGACACCGGGTACGATCTGGTCAACGGCAGACAATACTGGAACAATTGTGAACTATTTTGGCCCCGACGGACTGGGCTATATTCCTGAATTCCCTTCAGATCTTGGTGGCTGGACAAACGGCACACCGGATGCGATCACAACTGCCGTTAACAACGGTACATTCATGATCCAGCAATGCGATCACGGGACAGAATCGGGATGGTTAACCCCTGAATACTCCATCCTGAATATAAACAGCCTGTTGAATACTGACCTGACATTTGTCTGGTCAATTGATGACCTGACCGGCAAATTCAATTACAGCAGTGAAGTTTTTGCAGAGAAATTTCACCGTTATACCCACAAGGATGAAAACTCAGGCTGTTTCGGGATAAACGCCGCTTCAGAAATCACTTATGAGTTTGTTAATGAGGTTTACGTGTGGGGGGCTTACGACAACATGTGGCCCAATTTCATGCCGGAGTTCGGTTCAACACCCGAACCAAGGGGCATACTGCCGGCATTTGCATGCACTGCCGGGAAATATTTCCTGCAGCAGTCTATGTGGTCATCGAACCAGACAGGAAAAACAGCAACCTTTCATCTGTTTCACCACCACGGTGATGCTTTTACCACGGTTTATTCCGAGGTGCCCCAAAACCTGACAATTTCCCACCCGCCTTACCTATACACAGATGAAACAACATTCGAAGTGACAGCGGATACGGATGCGCTCATAGGATTGAGCGTCAATGGCGAGCTGATTGGAACGGCAACCGGAACGGGTAATCCTGTAGTCATTACTATTCCCGCACAGGCGCCACCCGACGAGGTGCTGGTAACAGTTACAAAACAGAATTATTACCGGTACGAGGGTTATGTTGAAGTTCTTCCTGCAACCGGCCCTTATGTTGTACAGAATTCAGTTTCGCTTAATGATGGATCTGGAAACGGAAACGGAATAATGGAAACATCGGAATCAATACTTGCATCAATAACAGTTGAAAATGTTGGTGTCGAAGATGCCACAAATGTAACTGTGACTATTGCCTCAGCAGATCCTTATATTACCTTAACCGACAATTCGGAAAGCTATGGAACCATTCCGGCAGGCTCTACAGCGGTTGTTACAGACGGTTTTGCCTGGGAAGTATCCGATAGTATTCCGGATATGCATAATGTTTTGTTTGACCTCACTGCAACAGACGGAATGATGACCTGGATGTCAGATTTCAGTATTACCGGTCATGCACCGCTGATTGAAACCGGCACTTTGCTGATTGATGATTATATAGGTAATTTCAACGGACGACTTGATCCTGGAGAAACGGTTTATTTAATCATTCCAACATACAACAACGGTTCTTATAATGCCGCTAATACTATCGGTACCTTAAGTTGTTCAAGCGGATTCATAACTCTGATTAACACAACTTATAATTTCAATGATATAGGTGCAGGGTTAATGGAAGAGGCTATGTTTAATGTCACGGTTGCCGCGAATGCTCCTGCCGGCGCTTATGTTGAATTTTTATATGAAGTTACTTCCGGAGCTTATTACCACCAGGAATCCTATCCTACTATAATTAGTATGATAGTTGAAGACTGGGAAACGGGTGACATGAGCCTGTTTGAATGGACAACAGGAGGTAATTCCGATTGGGCGGTTTCCACCGATACACCATACGAAGGGAGTTTTTGCATCAAATCAGGGACGTTGAATGACGATCAAAGTAATTATTTAAGCCTGCAATTTGAAGTATTAGGGGAAGACAGTTTATCATTCTGGTATAAAGTATCGTCCGAAACCGGCTATGACTTCATGAAGTTTTATATTGACGATGTTGAAATTTCTTCCTGGTCAGGTGAAATTGACTGGGCCCGCGCATCATACTTGATTACTGTAGGCACTCACACATTCAAATGGACATACAACAAAGATGAAACCCTATCAGGCGGTAATGATTGTTCCTGGCTGGATTTTATTGTGTTTCCGGTTGCAGTATTTGAAGCCGCTTTTATTTCCGATGCCACCAATATCTGCGAGGGTGAATCGGTAAGTTTTTATGACCAGTCGCCTGCAAGTGCAATCAGCTGGGACTGGATTTTTGAAGGAGGTACGCCCGGAACATCATCATTGCAAAATCCTGTGATTATGTATTTAACTTCCGGTATTTATGACGTTTCATTAACCGTTTCAAATGGTACTGTAAACAACACATTGCTTCTCGAAGACTATTTAACCGTTTCTGCTTTACCGGCAACAGCGCCAGCGCCAACCGGACCGACAGAAGTTTGCGGCGATACAGAAAATACAGATTACAGCACGTCCGGATTAACCGGGATAACTGTTTATCATTGGTTACTTGAGCCTGCTGATGCCGGTAATGTAACCGGGACGGGCTTAACCTCCACCATTAACTGGACAACAGGATTTTTGGGTGAGGCAACTTTAACAGTTGCAGGTGAAAACAATTGTGGAGCCGGTGCTTATTCCGATCCCGTCAATATTTCTCGTTATTTGCCTGAGGTCACCCTTGATCCTATTGACTGGGTTTGCCTTGACTGGCCGGCCTTTGAACTCACAGGAGGAATGCCTGAAGGAGGAGTATATTCCGGGCCCAGCGTTGAAAACGGCTGGTTTAATCCCTCTGTTGCCGGAGTTGGTACGCACACTATTACCTATACTTACACAGATCCTAACAATTGTGATAATTTTGCGACAGAAACAATTTTGGTTGATCCCTGCACGGGTGTACATGATTTGGATGATGTGCCTGGAATGAATATATATCCTAATCCCACAAAAGGAATTATTACTATTGATTTTGATCCGGGCAAAGGCAAAGCAGAAGTTGTAATTCTGAGTACTTTGAATAAGGTTGTGTATTCTAAGTTAATTGAATCTTTGACCGCCGGGAAGGTGAATCTAGATTTAAGCAGCCTGTCCAAAGGAATTTATTTCATCAAACTTAAAACCGACAATAAGGAAGTAATACAAAAAGTAATTCTAAAATAATTCAGATTTTTTTTAAGGAACTATTTAAAAATTATATTGTTATTGTGGCATTTACAATATTGACCGGATCAGTTAAATGGCAGGTTTCAAAATTAAGCCCTGAGTTAATTATTATGTTCCCAAAATCTAAAAAGGGTCGAAAAAAATCGTTCAATACAATAAGTGATTTAAGGCAACCCTGAGGGATGATTCTTTGTCATGTGATATGTATATTTCAAGGAGCACAAAGAAGGGTTAGATTTTCATCCGTATTAACATTTTGGATCTGATTAATTTTAATCTATCGCCATGCAAAAAAAATTATTACTTCCGCTGATTATTACATTGTTTGTCCCATTCCTGCTAAAGGCTGAATGGATTCCATTGATAAAACAGAATACCGGACATTCCTCACCTAATGTAACCCTGATCAGCGATGACCACAACAGTACTGTTATTAAAATTGAAATTTCCGGATTCGAACTGAAGGATTTCATCTTGGGTGCTCATCATTATCAAATGGTAGATTTGCTATCGGAATCGTTTACAGCTATTCCCGGATACCCTGAATTACCTTATATAGCTAAAGTTCTCGCAATTCCTGACCATGCAGGTATTTCGGTTGAAGTATTGGAAACCGGCGACCTACAATCATTTTACAACATAAATTTACCACCTGCACGCGAAAGTTTTCAGGAAGGGTCACCTGAAACACCCTATTCCGAAAATAGTCATGCTTACCAATCCGTGAAAGCCTATCCCGGTGAATTTGTTCAATTGGATCCGCCATCAGTTTTTCGTGATTTCAGGATTACACGGGTATCGGTTTTCCCTTTGCGATATATCCCCGCCAACAAAGAACTGCAGGCAGTTTCATCTGTTACTGTCCGCATCAGTTATGGCCCCGGTGAAGTGGTAAATCCAAAAACCAGCAATAAAAGACCAATTGCTCCCTCTTTTGGTAAACTATACCGCAGTTTGATTTTTAATTATAGTAGTGTGCTGAACGATTTATACGGCGGTAAGGAAGAAGGGCATGAGTTGATGCTGTGTATTATGCCTGATGAATTTGTTGCCAGTTTTGAGCCGTATGCCGAATGGAAACGGCTAAGCGGAATAGATATTCATATTACTAAATTCAGCGATATTGGAGCAAACTCTTCCAATGCTGATATAATCAAAAACCATACAACTGATGCATTTCACAACTGGGATGTTCCTCCGACTTATGTTTTAATGGTTGGTGATGATGGAGTTTTTCCTAAGCAAATTTGTTCTTATGGATTTCCCAACGAAGATTTTTTTGTAGAAATTGACGGAAATGATTTTTTCCCTGAAATGTTTATTGGCAGGATTACCAACCAGAGTGATTATGGGTTGCAGGTGATGATCAATAAATTTTTGAAGTACGAAAAAACACCATACACTTCCAATACCGACTGGTTTAAAAAAGGCATCTGCTGTTCGAATGATGCCTATGCCTCCCAAATACAAACCAAAAGGTTTGCCGCCCAGCGCATGCTGCTGGATGGCGGATTTACCACCGTGGATACAATGATGAGCGATCCAGGATGCACCTATAATGTAACTGATGTTGTAAATGCAATTAACAACGGAAGAAGTTTTTTGAATTATCGGGGCGAAGGCTGGTCAACAGGCTGGTGGGCTACATGTACACCAATGACGATCTCTAATCTTTCAAGCTTAAACAATGGCGAAAAATTTACTTTTGTAACCAGCATAGGATGCGGTGTTGCTATGTTCCAAACATCCGGCGGAAATTGTTTTGGAGAAGAATGGCTTGAGATGGGAACACTCTCAAGCCCGGAAGGTGCAATAGCTTTTATCGGGCCAACAGGGAATACTCATACAACCTATAATAATAAAATTGACATGGGTATTTATATGGGGATGTTCCAGGAAGGGCTGGAAACACCAGGTCAGGCGCTGGTAAGGGGCAAACTATACATGTACACTGTGTTCGGTAATCAATATTATGTAGATTACCATTATAAAATATTTTGTGTTTTGGGCGATCCAAGCATCCATATCTGGAAGGACGTGCCTCAGGCCATTACTGTGGATTATCCGGCTGCCATTCCATTCGGAAACAATCTGGTTGAATTTACGGTTACTCATACGTCCACCACTTTACCCGTTACCAACGCGCTGGTGTGCGTTTCCAGTGAAAATCTTTTCTCCACAGGATATACTGATTCTGAAGGTAAGGCTTATGTAGAAATTGATGCACAAATTCTGGAAACTTTAGATGTAACGGTTCGTGGTGGTAACGTAATTCCTTTCCAGGGAACCCTGATCGTGATGCAGCCATCCGGCCCCTATGTTATTGAGGATTCTTATGTTATCAACGATGCTGCTGGCGGCAATGGCAATGGCCTCATGGATTACGGCGAAACCAACCTGTTAAGCATTACCATGAAAAATGTCGGTGTTGAGCAGGCGGAAAATGTCGTAGTTACACTTTCAACAATAAACACTAACATCACTATCACAGACAGCACTGCAAATTATGGAAATATTGCAGCGGGTACCACCGCAGTTGTAACCGATGGATTTGCAATTTCTGTGGCAGGTAATATTCCTGATCTCGAACCGGTTTCAATGGAGGTGACTGCAACCGATGGCTCAGACACCTGGTTTAGTTATATTTCTATCGAAGCCCATTCACCTGTCCTTGAATTTCTGGGCTTTGTTATTGCCGATCCTGCAGGGAACAATAACGGTAAGATTGATCCCGGGGAGACGGTTGATATTACGATAAATATTGAAAATTCAGGTTCTTCCGGGGCATTTAATGTGTCTGGAGTATTGACGGAAAATGATCCTTTTGTTACGATAAATACTTCACAAATGAGTTTTGGCAATATTTCCGGCGGGTCACAGGCTGATGCTGTTTACAGTGTAACTGCAGCTTTCAACACTCCTGCCGGACACCTCGCAGATTTGAGTTTAGGCCTGAATGCTGATTTAGGAATAACCGGTGCAGCTGCACTGGAGATTGTTATCGGGCAAATACCTGTTCTTATCCTCGATTTGGATGAAAACGGCAATTCAGCGCCCGACATGGAAACTGCACTCAATACGATTGATATTGCCTATGAAAAACTAACTTTCTTTCCACCGGATCTTCATTTATATTCTACAATATTCCTTTGTCTTGGTGTTTTTCCTTCGAACCATGTATTGAATTCTTCCGAAGGCCAGACTCTCGCCAATTATCTTAATGATGGCGGTTCTTTGTATATGGAAGGCGCAGATACCTGGTGTTTTGATCAGGGCACAACAGTTCATGGAATGTTTAATATTATTGAAAGCGGAGATGGGACCAGTGATATGGAAACTGTTGCTGGAATAGCCGGCACCTTCACGGAAGGAATGTCATTTAATTATAACGGCGACAATAGCTACATGGATCATATCGAAGCAGATCCACCGGCATTTAAAATTCTTAATAATCAAATACCTTTTTATGGGACAGCTGTAGCTTATGATGCAGGTGATTACAAAACCATCGGTACAGGTCATGAATTTGGCGGATTGCAAGATGGGACATCGCCTTCAACTAAAGAAGAATTGATGGCTGCCTATTTGGAATTTCTTGGTATTTCAACCGCGATACAAGCTACTTTTAATTCTAATGTAACACAGGTATGCGAGAACAATACGGTTAACTTTTACGATCAGTCATCTGGAGGGGTTATTTCCTGGCAATGGACATTTGAGGGTGGCAATCCCGCTACCTCTATCGCACAGAACCCGACAGTTTATTATTCTACTCCCGGAAGCTATGATGTAACACTTACCGTTTCCGACGGAGTTGAAAGCAGCACTTTAACTCTTAACAATTACATCACTGTTAGCTCAATGCCGGGCGTTCCAGGAGCGCCGGCTGGCCCAAATCTGGTTTGTTTGAATGTTGGTATTACGGATTACAGCACAACCGGTTTGGCGGGTATCACTAATTACGATTGGCTGTTTGAACCTTCTTTAGCGGGAAATGTGACCGGTACAGGTTTGACTGCAACCATCATTTGGGCAAATGGCTATTTGGGTGACGCAACCCTTAAAGTTGCAGGCGAAAATGTATGCGGAACCGGTACTTATTCAACAACTTTAAACATTACCCGCTATTTACCCGATGTCACTCTTGAACCTTTTGACTGGGTTTGCCTCGATTGGCCTGCATTTGAGCTATCCGGGGGATTGCCGGTTGGTGGTGAATATTCCGGTCCGGGTGTAGAAAACGGTTGGTTTAATCCCGCTATTGCCGGAATAGGTACACATACCATTACTTACATATACAATGATCCCAATAATTGTGAAAATTTTGCAACAGAAACGATTTTAGTTGATCCCTGCACTGGTATGAATGATATTACTGGTCAGCCGGGAATTAAAGTTTATCCTAATCCGTCAACAGGAATGATATCAATTGGGTTTGATCAAAACATGGGCGCTATTGATATACTTGTGGTGAATACCTTAAACAGTATTGTATATTCTGACTCAGCAGAAACGACAAGCGGGAAAGAGCTGAACATTGATTTAAGCAAACTGGCAAAAGGAATCTATTTCATGAAACTGAAAACAGACAAGATAGAAAAAACAATAAAAATTATTCTTCAATAATTAAAATTACGACTTATATTATAATCATAACTTATCATATTGATCTTTTCAAATTTTAATTTATCTATATGCGAAAAAAATTATTACTTCCGTTAATTATTGCTTTTTTTGTCACATTTTCTATCAGGGCTGAATGGATTCCATTGAATAAACAGAATACATCACAGTCACCACCGAAAGTTACATTGTTAAGTGATGATAACAGCAGTACAGTCATTAAAATTGAAATCTCAGGATTCGAATTGAACGATTTCTCTGCCGATGGCAAAACATATCAGAAAGCAGATTTACTGACTGAATCGTTCACTGCAAATCCGGGTTTTCCTGAACTGCCGTATATAGCTAAAGTTTTAGCTATTCCTGACCAGGCAGGAATTTCGATCGAAGTATTGGAAACCGGAAATATCCAAACCTTCGAAAATATTTATTTACCACCGGCAAGGTCAAGCTGGATTGAAGGCGCTCCTGAATCGCCGTACGACGAAAATACGGATGCTTATCATTCCAATGAGGCTTTCCCCGTGGGATTAACAAACACAGAACCACCATCAATTTTTCGTGATTTCCGGATTGCGCGGGTGTCTGTTTTTCCGCTGCGTTATATTGCGGCCAAAAAGGAGTTACAGGTTATTTCATCCATCACAGTAAGGATAAATTATGGTGCTGGCGGGGTGGTTAATCCAAAAACTACTCTTAAAAAACCGATTGCACCCTCATTTGGAGAACTGTATAAAAGTTTCATTTTCAATTACGGAAGTGTGCTGAATAAATTTTATGGTGGCAAGGAAAACGGACATGAATTGATGCTTTGCATTATGCCTGATGAATTTGTCGCAAGCTTTCAAATTTATGCCGACTGGAAAAGGCGAAGCGGAATAGATATTCATATAACCAAATTCAGTGATATTGGAGCCAACAACACCGATCCTAATATCATTAAAAATCATATTACCGACGCTTACCACAACTGGGAAGTACCTCCGACTTACGTATTAATAATTGGCGATGATGGAGTCTTTCCAAAAAAAATAGTTAACTATCCCGACTATTCTTTTCCGAATGAAGATTTCTTTGTAGAGATTGACGGAAATGACTATTTCCCTGAATTGATGATCGGACGATTTACTAACCAGGGCGATTACCGAATGCAGGTAATGATCAACAAGTTTATGAAGTACGAAAAAACGCCGTATATCGCGAATACCGCCTGGTTTAAAAAAGGAACCTGCTGTTCAAATAATGCTTATCCTTCACAGGTAGCAACCAAACGTTTTGCAGCTGAAGAAATGCTTCTTGAAGGTGGATTTACTTCAGTAGATACCATGATGAGTGATCCCGGCTGTACCTACGATCTTAATGATATTGTCGGAGCGATCAATAATGGGCGAAGTTATTTGAATTATCGCGGCGAAGGCTGGTACTACGGATGGTATGCCAACTGTTATGATTTTCCACCAAGCGCTGTCACTAACGATGTGGACAATGGGGAAAAACTCACTTTTGTGACCAGTATTGGATGCGGGGTGGCAATGTTCGACGCCCCGGGGGGCAATTGTTTTGGTGAGGAATGGGTGGAGGTTGGTACTCTTACCAGCCAGAAAGGCGCTCCGGCTTTTATCGGGCCTACATCCAATACCCATACAGCCTATAACAACCAGATTGACAAAGGTATTTATCTCGGTATGTTCCACGAAGGCATGGATACTCCGGGACAAGCGCTCGTGAGGGGAAAACTTTATATGTTTCAGGTTTTCGGAAATGAATATTATGTGGAATATCATTATAAAATATATTGTGTTTTGGGAGATCCAAGCATACATATTTGGAAGAAAGTTCCTCAGGCGGTTACTGCAAATTACCCCGCTTCCATTCCTTTTGGAAACAACCTGGTTGAATTCACCATCAATTATACCTCAAGCGGTCAACCTGTTACCGATGCACTGGTATGTGTTACAGGAGCAAATATTTTCTCGACGGGATATACAGATGCAACGGGTAAGGCTTATCTCGATATCACTGCAGATGCGGTTGAAACATTGAACGTTACGGTTCGCGGTGGAGATGTATATCCTTTTCTGGGAACGGTGGAAATTCTACAACCCACAGGTGCTTATGTAGTCAGTGACACATGTGTCATTAACGACATTGCAGGCGGCAACGGAAACGGAATCATGGAAACCTCTGAGACCATTCTTGCTTCGCTCACAGTAAAGAATGTCGGTGTTCAGACCGCAAATAATGTAACAGTGACCATTGCCACACAGGATGAATTTGTGACAGTAACGGATAATACCGAATCCTACGGATCTGTTTTAGCAGGCGCTACAGCTATTGTTCCTGATGGATTTGGATGGATAGTCGCCGATAACATTCCTGACCTGCACGATGTCATATTTGAAATGACTGCCTCTGATGGAACCGGAATCTGGACGTCGTACTTCAGCCTTACGGGACATGCACCGTTGATTGAATTCGGTAACATGATGATTTATGATCCTCAGGGAAATGACAACGGTCGTCTGGATCCGGGTGAAACAGTGAGCCTGATCTTTCCGACCTATAACAATGGCACATATCCGGCAACCGGAGCATTAGGAACATTGACCTGCCTTAGCGGATATATTACTGTGAACAACGCTACCTGGGATTTCAACACGATAGAAGCAGGGACGATGGAAGAAGGAATTTTCAATATTACAGCCTCGTCTAATGCTCCCATCGGAACCAGCATAAACTTTTTGTACAGTGTTACTTCAGGAGGATATAACATCCAGGAAAATTATGCAACTACAATTGGTCTGATAGTAGAAGATTGGGAAACCGGCGATATGAGCCAGTTTGGCTGGACTACCGGCGGAGTATCCAACTGGGTTATAACTGGTGATAATCCTTATGAGGGCAGCTTCTGTGTTAAATCGGGACCAGTTGGAAGCAATCAAAGCAATTATTTAAGCCTTCAATATACTGTGTCTGGCCCCGACAGCATTTCGTTCTGGTATAAAGTATCATCAGAATCAGGATATGATAACCTGGAGTTTTATATAGATAACGTTGAAAAGTTCTCCGCTTCTGGCAACGCTGGATGGGCGCGGAAAGCATTCGCTGTTACAGCCGGACTTCACACTTTTAAATGGGTTTACGACAAAGATTGGAATGGCGTTAGCGGCAGCGACTGCACATGGATAGATTATATAATCCTCCCGGCATCTGTTTTTGAAGCTTACTTTACCGCCAACGAAACCGAGGTTTGCGAGGGTGAATCTGTAAATTTCTATGACCAGTCGCCTGCAAGTGCGATCAGCTGGGATTGGTCCTTTGAAGGTGGTACACCCGGAACTTCTACATTACAGGATCCGGTCATTCTTTATTCAAATGCAGGTATATATGATGTATCGCTGACGATCTCCAATGGCACTACGACAAACACCCTGGCTCTTGAAAACTATATTACGGTATCGGCTTTACCCGGAACAGCTCCACCTCCTACGGGACCAACAACCGTGTGTGCAAGTGGAGGCAATACACTTTATACTACCGCAGGATTGCCGGGGATAACATCCTATGATTGGCTGCTTGAGCCTTCCGGAGCAGGAAATGTCTATGGTACGGGCTTAACAACCACTGTTATCTGGACTTCCGGATTTTTAGGCAATGCAACCCTGAAAGTGGCAGGTGAAAATATTTGCGGAACCGGTACTTATTCAACGGCATTAAGCATTAACCGTTATTTGCCTGAAGTTACACTGGAACCTTTTGTTTGGGTTTGCCTCAACTGGCCGGCATTTGAACTTACCGGAGGAATGCCTCCGGGTGGTGAATATTCCGGTACGGGTGTTGAAAACGGTTGGTTTAATCCGTCTGTTGCTGGAGTGGGAACACATATCATTACATATTCCTACACCGATCCTAACAGTTGTGAAAATTTTGCCACTGAAACAATTTTAGTTGATCCCTGCACCGGTATGGATGATACGGATGACCTTTCAGGAATAAAGATTTATCCAAATCCGACAACAGGTGTGATTGAAGTTCGCTTTGATGAGATCACGGGCGCTACTGAAATTTCGGTTGTAAATACATTAAATAGGATAGTATATGCTGAATCATTTGAAACGATTAGCGGCAACAGACTAAACCTGGATTTAAGCAATCTGGCAAAAGGTATTTATTTCATTAAGCTGAAATCAGACAAAAAAGAACAAACGGTAAAAGTCATTCTTCAATAATTCTATTCAGGAATTATTTTTAAACATAATTTGTCACTATGGTTTTATAAATTTATTTTTATCACCATGCGGAAAAAATTATTACTCCTGATGATTATCGGGATGTTTTGCCCATTCCTAATGAGGGCTGGATGGATTCCAATTAATAATCAGAAAACATCACCAGCGCCACCTATTGTAACTCTGATCAGTGATGACATCAACAGCACTGTCCTCAAAATTGAAATTTCCGGATTCGACCTGAAGGAATTTATTTCCGGCGATCATCATTATCAAAAGATAGATTTACTGTCGGAATCGTTTACAACAAATCCCGGTTTTCCGGAATTGCCATATATTGCAAAAGTAATAGCTGTTCCCGACAGGGCTGCTGTTTCTTTTGAAGTTTTAGAATCAGGTGAGATACAAACATTTAACAACATTTATCTGCCACCCGCACGCGAAAGCTGGCTGGAAGGATCGCCTGAAACACCTTATTCCGAAAATAGCCATGCTTACCATTCCATGAATGCCTTCCCCGATGAATTTGCTCAATTGGATCCGCCATCTGTATTTCGCGATTTTCGTATTACCCGTGTATCTGTTTTCCCTTTGCGCTATATTGCTGCAAAAAAGGAACTGCAGACGGTTTCATCCATTACAATCCGCATTAATTATGGACAAGGTGAAGTGATAAATCCTAAAACCAGTGCAAAAAAACCAATTGCACCTTCTTTTGGTCAATTGTACCGCAGTTTGATTTTTAATTATGCAGGTGTTTTAAACAAACTGTATGGGGGAAAGGAAGAAGGGCATGAGTTGATGCTCTGTATTATGCCTGATGAATTTGTCGCCAGCTTCCAGCCGTATGCTGATTGGAAAAGATTAAGCGGTATAGATATTCATGTAACAAAATTCAGTGATATTGGGGCAAATTCCTCCGACCCCGACATAATTAAGAACCATATTGCCGATGCCTTCCACAATTGGGACGTAACCCCGACTTATGTTTTGCTGGTTGGTGATGATGGAATTTTTCCTGTACATTTTATTGGCTTTGCAAGTGAAGACTACTTCGTTGAAATTGACGGCGATGATTATTTCCCTGAAATGATGATCGGACGGTTTACAAACCAGAGTGATTATGCAATGCAGGTGATGATCAACAAATTTCTGAAGTACGAAAAAACACCCTATACCGTCAATACCGACTGGTTTAAAAAAGGCACCGTTTGCTCAAATAATTATTATGCCTCACAAGTTGCAACCAAGCGGTTTGCTGCAGAACGCATGCTTCTGGATGGCGGTTTTACTTCAGTTGATACCATGATGAGCGATCCCGGTTGCACTTACGTCCTAACTGACGTTGTTAATGCCATAAACAGCGGAAGAAGCTATTTAAACTATAGGGGTGAAGGCTGGAATGACGGCTGGCATGCAACCTGTTACTATTTCGATGTTTCAAATGTCAGCAGTTTAAATAACGGGCAAAAATTTACCTTTGTTACCAGCATTGGATGCGGTGTTGCCATGTTTAACGCTTCCAGCGGTAATTGCTTTGGAGAAGAATGGATTGAGATGGGAACAATTGCTAATCCGAAAGGTGCAGCTGCGTTTATCGGACCAACCGGAAATACACATACAGCTTACAATAACAATATTGACAGGGGTATCTACGTCGGCATGTTCCAGGAAGGAATGGAAACTCCGGGACAGGCACTGCTTCGGGGTAAACTTTATATGTACACTGTTTTCGGAAATGAATACTATGTGGAATACCATTATAGAATTTACTGTGTTCTTGGAGATCCAAGCATCCATATCTGGAAGGATGTACCACAGGCAGTTATAGTGAATTATCCTGCGTCTATCCCATTTGGTAATAATCTTGTTAATTTTACAGTTACTCATACGGCAACTGGCCTGCCTGTAGCTAATGCACAGATTTGTGTGACTGGTGATACTCTTTTCGCAACCGGCACTACAGATTCGACCGGTAATGCGTTGGTTGAAATCACCTCTGAGATTGCGGAAACATTGAATGTTACGGTTCGCGGTGGAAATGTAATCCCGTGGCAGGGAATATTGTATGTGGTTCAGCCGACAGGTCCCTATGTTGTTAAAGATTCCTATATTATCAATGATGTAACAGGTGGTAACGGCAATGCCCTGATGGATTACGGTGAAACCAATTTATTAAGCCTTACCATGAAAAATGTTGGTGTCCAGTTAGCAGAAAACGTCGTTGTTACCCTTAACACAGAAGATACATACATCACCATAACCGACAACACAGCATATTATGGAAATATTGCTGCCGGTTCTACCGCTGTTGTAACCAATGGATTTGCTTATTCAGTGGCAAATAATATTCCCGATCTCCATTCAGTTATCATTGAAGTAAACGCTACCAATGGATCAGATACCTGGACAAGTAATATTTCAATCGAAGGGCATGCACCTATCCTAGAATATTTGGATTTTGACCTTGCTGATCCGACAGGAAACAACAACGGTAAATTTGATCCGGGTGAGACGGTAAATATTACAATCTACATTGAGAATTCTGGTTCATCAGAGGCATTTAATGTTCTTGGCGTATTAACCGAAAATGATCCATTTGTTGTGGTGAATTCCTCTCAAATGAGTTTTGGAAATATTTCAGGTGGAGTGCCGGCAAATGCTGTGTATAGTGTAAGCGCAGCTCCCAATACTCCGGCCGGACATCTCGCAGATTTGACTTTAACCCTGAATGCTGATTTAGGTATAACCGGTGGCGATGAACTGACAGTTATTATCGGTCAAATTCCTGTACTCATTCTTGATCTTGATGGAAACGGAAATTCGGCGCCGGATATGGAAACTGCTTTAAACACGATGGATATTTCCTTTGAGACCCTTTCTTCCTTCCCGCCGGATCTGAATTTATATTCAACAATTTTCCTCTGTCTCGGCATTTTTTCTGAAAACCATGTATTGACAAGTACAGAAGGCCAGTCTCTTGCAAATTACCTTAATAACGGAGGCTCTCTATATATGGAAGGCGGAGATACATGGGCTTATGATCAGCAAACGGCCGTTTATCCAATGTTTAATATTGATGGCACCAACGATGGATCCTCTGATATGGGGACATTGCTGGGACAAACCGCTACCTTTACAGAAGGAATGTCTTTCGTCTATAACGGCGACAATAGCTGGATGGATCATATTGAGCCAATAACACCTGCTTATAAAATCTTCAATAATCAATCGCCTCAGTACGGGACAGGTATAGCCTATAATGACGGAGATTACAAAACCATCGGCGCTTCTCATGAATTTGGCGGATTGGTAGATGGGTCATTTCCGTCAACTAAGGAAGAACTGATGGCCGCCTATCTTGAATTTCTTGGAATTACAACCTCTTTACAGGCCATCTTTAATTCAAATGCAACCCTTGTTTGTGAGAATAACACCATTGACTTTTATGATCAGTCAACAGGCGAGGTTACGTCATGGGAATGGATATTTGAGGGCGGTGATCCTTCTACTTCCTTCATGCAAAACCCGACAGCTTATTATTCCACACCCGGAAGTTATGATGTAACCCTTACGGTTTCCGATGGAGTTGAAACCAGTACCTTAACCCTTAACGATTACATCACAGTCAGCTCAATGCCGGGTGTTCCGGCTACTCCCGCAGGGCCAACTTCAGTTTGCGGGACCGTTGGGATTACAAATTACAGCACCACAGGTTTACCAGGAATACCTTCTTACGATTGGCTATTTGAGCCGTCTTTAGCCGGAAATGTAACCGGTACAGGCTTAACAGCTACTGTTATTTGGGCATCCGGATTTTTAGGTAATGCAACCCTGAAAGTTGCAGGTGAAAATGTGTGCGGAACCGGTACTTATTCGACGGCATTAAGCATCTCCCGCTATTTACCCGAAGTCACTCTTGAGCCTTTTGATTGGGTTTGCCTCACCTGGCCGGCATTTGAACTTACCGGCGGAATGCCTGCAGATGGTGAATATTCCGGTCCGGGTGTTGAAAACGGATGGTTTAATCCGGCCTCGGCTGGTGTTGGCACTCACATCATTACCTACACTTATACCGATCCTAACAGTTGTGAAAATTTTGCTATAGAAACTATTTTGGTTGACCCCTGTACAGGTATTGATGAAAGTGATGCTGATTCAGATATTTTGATTTACCCTAATCCGGGAAAAGGAATTTTTACAATCAAACTGAACCATATTACCTGTAAAATAAACATCGAACTGTTCAACTCGCTTGAGGAACGATTGTTAAAAGAAGATAATCTTAACCTGACAACCGGATACAACCTTGATCTGAGCAACCTGCCGGCAGGTATTTATTACCTGCATGTTACGGGTGATGATGTGGATCAGGTGAGTAAAATTATTATTCAGAAATAAGAGTCGCCCGGCGTTCATTCAAAAAATACGTTTTCAGTTTTTGAGCATTTCTACTTTTGAATCACAAAATAGCTATCCCACACCCGCCTTCGGTCAGGCTGGTTTTAGTGCAGCACGCGGTAATCGTGATTGGTTTTCCAACACACAAGGCCTGCCACAATCCAGCCACTTCCGGCCCGAAAACGTTATCAGGTATTTTAAAATAAATCTGACCCAAATAGCAAAATTCAACTTTTTGTACTTATATTTGTACCCTGAAACGTACAAATTAAACTACATCATGTTAACAACAACAATTTCCGATTTTCGAAAAGATATTAAACAGTACCTTGACCGTGTGACTGAAAACTTTGAAACCTTGATAATTAATAGAGGTAAAGACAGAGGTGTGGTCATTATGTCGTTGGACGAGTATAATTCGCTAAATGCTACCTATCATGAATTGTCATCCAAGACAAATGAAAAAAGACTAGATTCAGCTATTGAAAAACTTCGCTCAGGCTCATCATTCCATAAAGACCTTATAGAGCAATGAGATATATTTTTGTAGATGAGTCTTGGGAGGATTATTTGTATTGGCAAAAGACCGATAAAAAAATTTTGTCGAAAATAAATGAATTGTTGAAAGACATTTCACGAACACCTTTTTCGGGCATAGGAAAACCAGAACCTTTGAAGCATAAGTATAGAGGATATTGGTCGCGCAGAATTGATGGCGAACACAGATTGATATACAGAGTGAAAGATGATGAAATATTAATTGCGAAATGTAGATTTCATTATGACTGAAGTCGGATAAATTTAACTGACAATAAATTTTATTTCGGCCATTTTCTCACCCGGAAATTAATATATTTGCCGTTTATAAATACTATTAATATGAAAAACATATTCATTTCACTGTTCCTGCTGTTTTTTATAGCAAATCTTTATTCAGCCGAGTTGATCCTTGTTAAAACAAATAATGCTGCAGAACTGAAGCCACTCTTCGATTCAAAAAATATCAGTGTGAATTATGTTGGAAAAGATTTTGTAATCGCAACAAAATCAGGCGCCATTAAACAAACTCTGACTATTCTGGATCAAACCGCCTGGGGAAGCAACGAAAACTATTTTATCGTGTTTACCGGAAAAAAAATGAAGGAATCCTATTTGCAGGAAGTTTTAACTTTTTCCGAAATGCTGTATTCCTGCAATGAATACCTTTTAATTTCAGTTGACAATCCGAACCTTTACAAAGTTAATCCGCCCATGGATGGCAGCCTTATCAGGATCTTTAATAAAACGGCAAGCCTGCCTGAAAGCGGGCTGAAATTTACCAAAGCTACATTAACTCCTGATCCGTTTATCGTGGACAGGATGGCCGAAGTAAATACGGCCCTGATACAATCAAATCTTCAGCATCTGCAGGATTATGATACAAGAAATGCCTACACTTCTCAGTCGGTTTTGGCTCAGAACTGGATCAAACAGCAATTTGAGAGTTACGGACTGAGCACCCAGCTTTTCGATTTTTCAATGCCCGGCGGTCCTGCCAGCGACAATGTAATTGCAACCAAAACCGGGACGGTTTACCCGAATGAATATGTCATTATGGGCAGCCATTACGATTCCTATAGTTATTCCGGAAATGCCCCCGGAGCCGACGACAATGCAAGCGGAACCTGCGGTATAATGGAGATCGCAAGGATTTTAGCCCCTTACGACTTCGACCGTACCATTATCTTCTGTACATTTTCCGGGGAAGAATACGGGCTTTACGGAAGTGAAGCTTATGCAAGCTGGTGCGAAAGCCAGGGAATGGATATCCTCGGATACCTTAACATGGATATGGTCGGATATCTTAATCCGGGCGACCCGGTTCATACCGATATTATTGCTCCGGCTTCGGCGCAGGCATTAGAGGATTTTTATATTTCGATCGTCAATCTTTATCTGCCGGCATTTCCGGCAGCTCCGGGCTCTCTCTCCGGCGGCGACAGTGACCATACCTCCTTTAATAATCATGGATACATGGGAATTTTTCCGTTTGAAGACAGCGATAACTATAGTCCCTACATTCACACTTCCAGCGATGTGATAGGTACAAGTGTCAATAATTTCGGGCAGGTAGGGATTTTCACAAAAGCCATACTCGCAACTGCTGTAAGCATGGCAAATATGGTGACACCTCCAAAAAACCTTATTGCTATTCCGGGTAATGGTTTTATTACATTGACATGGGATGTTATGTCGGGTGTTGATAGTTATAATATTTACAGAAACGGCTCGCTGACACCGGTCGGCAGCTCTGTTTCCAGTACTTTCGTAGATGATGATGTTACGTTTTCGACAAGTTATACTTACTATGTGACCGCAATTTATACCGATACCGGCGATGAAAGCGATCCTTCCAACGAGGTCACGATTACTTTGCTCACACCCATGGCTTATCCTTTCATCGAAGATTTCGAGGCCGGGACAGCGAGATGGAATCTCGATAGCCCGTGGGGACTCACGACCGGAACTTACCATTCTGCAACCCATTCGCTCACCGAAAGCCCAACCGGAAATTACACCGATAACCTTAATATCTCAGCATACCTTTATCCTTTCAGCCTGGCAACTGCAACGAGTGCTGCATTTTCATTCTGGATCAGGTACACAACGGAGTCGGGCTATGATTACCTTTATGTTGAAATTTCGACGGATGGCAGCACCTGGACGCAACTCGCATCCTACAACGGTTCTCAAAACACATGGAGCCTGAAAAACTTCTCATTAACTTCATATCTCGGTCAGCCTTATGTTTGTATTCGTTTCAGGTTTTACAGCGATGTTTCAGTTACTGCATCCGGTGTAAATATTGACGATATCAACCTGAATGTTACAGCACCTGCGTCGTTTAATGTAAACCTGACCGCAATGCTTGAAGGCCCGTTTAACGTATCAGCAATGAACACCACAATAAATGGTATTTTACCTTTGAACCAGCCCTTCAATCCGACCCTGCCTTATTTCGGAAATCCTATGCCTGACTGGTACTATACCGGTTCAGAAAGTGTTGCGGCGATCCCGAATCCCAATGTCGTTGACTGGATACTTATTGAGCTGCGGGATGCCTGGAATGTTGATGGCGCGGTGAAAGCTACGATGGTTTCCCAGATTCCTGCTTTTATTCTGAACAATGGTTCTGTCGTTGGTTTGGGTGGATTATCACCTTTGCAATATACCGGTTCAATTTATAACAAGTTATTCGTTGTAGCTTATCAGCGCAACCATATCCCGGTTATGTCGGCCAACCAGGCTGCTTATTCGTCCGGGACATTTTCATATAACTTCACGACGTCCGGAACTCAGGTTTATGGCGGAGCTCCCGCACACAAGGAATTATCTCCGGGAATATGGGGCTTGCGAACCGGTGATGGCAATGCAGATGGTGAAATTCTTGATACCGATAAAGATGGCCTTTGGGATTTACAGGCTGCGCAGTCCGGCTATCTTCCGTCGGATTATGACCTTAACGGTCAGTCGGATAATTTTGACAAAAATGACTGGTGGTTGCCGAATTTGGGAAGCGTTTCTTCTGTACTGGAATAAATATCAAATGCGATTTAAAAATCAAAAAGGTGATCCTGGTCTCCGGATCACCTATAATTTTTTCAAAAGCAGGGACTAATTTACTTTAAAGGTCAGACCAAAACCGAAATCAGCGCCATCATTACTTCTGAAGCCGGTAATGACGTAAAGTCCCAGCTTATCAGTAAAAAACCATCTTCCTCCAACTTGAGGACCTGCTAAAAAATAGACTTTTGAATCCCAATAAACATAATCATAATAAGCCTTCGATTTACCATAAAATCCCAATCCAAGATCAATACCGGCAAAAACGTCGAATTGTCCCGGCAGTTTCAGCAAATCATTAAAATGAAATTGGCCGCGGGTAATAAAAGCTATACCATTTCGGGAATATATATGGTCACCATAAACACTATAATAATAATTGGCCCGATCCCAACGGTAATCCAGTTCAGCGCCTGCACTTATAAAATCATTGATCATAAAATCAGCGCCAAAACATACCGGTGCAAGACCTAAACCTGAGGTAACTCCAAAACCAAGATTAAGAGCTACATCGCCTTTTACGAACGAATCCTGAGCTTTAATTGATTGGTTCAGCGAAATCAACGCTGTTGCTAAAAAAACAGTTAATGCAATTTTTTTCATAGTGGTAGATTTTTATTTTAAAACGGCGCGAAAGTAATAAAATTATAAATCCAAAAATTCTGGCATGATGTTTCAATAGTTCAGGATAGTTCAAATCAAAAAGTTCAATCCTGTAATTTACTCAGTTTAATGTGTAAAATCGCTCAGTTATAAAATCGTGGATTTTATCAATTGAGCTTTCTTCGAAGAAAATGAAACCAAAATATTGTCACTGGACACCAGGATACGAAGTGTGTGCAATAAGCCTACATATTTTAACCACAGAGAAACGGAGAACACTGAGAACCACAGAGGCTGACGCGTAAAAAATATCAAGTCGGCAATCGGTAGTCACCAGTCTCAAGTTTCAGGTTTCAAGTTTCAAGTTTCATCTCGCCATAGGCGAGACAGGTTTCAAGTCTCTGGTCTCATGTCTAAATACTCCTTACTCCAATCCCCTAACTCTTGCCATATCAAATATCAAACATTTTATTCAAATATCATATATCATATGTCCTCACTCCGGATACTCCACCCTTAAATGATAAATATTCATCAGTTTTTTTCTGAAAATAGTTTTGATTTTTTTTATGTCTCTAAAGGTGATGTTGGCATTGTCGAATTGGTGATTTTCGATTTGTTTATTGATCATATTTTCAACCAGGTTATTGATTGATTCCTCGTCCGGTTTTTTAAGTGAACGTGAGGAGGCTTCAACTACATCGGCCATCATTAGTAAAGCTGTTTCCTTCGAAAATGGCTCAGGTCCATGATAAGTGAAGGCCGAAACATCCATTTCCTCCTCGGGATTGGCTTTTTTTGCGAGTGAATAAAAATATTCTGTCTTGCGGGTTCCATGGTGGGTTCTGATAAAATCAATAACCTGTTCAGGAAGCTTGTATTTCTTTGCCTTCTCGACTCCCGAAATCACATGGTTGATGATGATCTGGGCGCTTTCTTCGTGGGTTAGCTCATCATGAGGATTTAAACCGTAGGACTGGTTCTCAATAAAGTACAGGGGATCATCCATTTTCCCTATGTCGTGGTACATTGCACCGGTTCGGACCAATAAAGGATTTGCACCGATTTCATAAGCCGCTTCTTCGGCAAGATTCGCCATTTGCATACTGTGCTGGAAGGTACCCGGAGCCTTCAGCGTAAGTTCACGAAGCAACTTATTATTGGTGTTTGAAAGTTCCAGAAGGGAAATATCTGTGATCAGTCCGAAAATTCTTTCAAAAACAAAAATCAATGGATAAGAAAAGAAAGTCAGAAATGCGCTTCCACCAAACATAACAAAATACTGATAATTAATTTCTTTTATACTGCCTTCCTTTATCAGTGTCATCCCGGTATAAATTATAGAGTAGGTGATAAATATCATTAGGGAAGTAAGGAAGAACTGCGACCTGCGTTCAAGCCTGACTATACTTAAAATAGTGACAATTCCGGCAAACAACTGCAGAAATACAAATTCGTAGCTGTTTGGTACTATTAAACCAGTAATTATTATGGTTATCAGATGCGAGAATAACGCCAGGCGGGTATCGTTGAAAATGCCTACAACAATGGGAACAAGGCAAACCGGTACGAGATAAATAAATTCAGGATTGAACTTTACCACGAGCGTCATTGCGAGTACTATTGAAATGATCATAATCATGATGAGTACAATCTTTTTCTGATCATTAAAGACTTCTATGCGGAAAAACAACAGAAACAGAAAGAGGGAGAACATGGAAACGGAAAGAAGAATAATATGGCCGGCCAGGATTCCGGCATATTTAAATGAAGAACCAAGCTTAGCCTCATACTCCAGCCTGAGTGATTGCAGTACCTGAAGTTTGTCATTGGTAATGAGTTCTCCTTTCGAAATCACAAGCTCGCCGGTTTGTATCATTCCGCGGGTTATCGAGATTTTATCAATAAGAGCCCGCATTTCCTTTTCAGTAGTTTCCTGATCGAATTTCACAGATTGGATCAGGGAATTCTCAAGCACCGATATAATCAGCTCCCTGTCCACATTATTAAACGATTTGATCTTGTTGTAGATATATTTATCAGCCGTTTGAACGGAATAAAATTCGCCGAGATGGCGTTCTTCAGCTATATTGCTGGTAATAATAATTACTGTATAATCTGCTGGCTGACCTTCGAGGTACTTGTTCATTTCAATGATCCCCGATTTCATAATTGTATCATAAATCTCCAGGCAAACAGATAGATTTCTTTTTTTCCTGTTTTCATTCGCAGGATTTACCGGGTATTTTTTATTCCAGTTTAGTCCGAAATTTTCAGTCAGAACAACTCTCTGGTTGACAGGTACATCAGGATCGTTTGAAAAATAGGGTTTAATGTGCTGAAGTACCTGGCGTTTCTCCTCTTCCAGTTCTTCAGCAGGTTTCAGAATAGCGAAGTCAAAAGGGGCTATCAGGTTTTGATGCATCCACGGCTTGCCTTTACTGAATTCATATTTGAATTTTCCCTCCTTGGGTAAGATCAAAACAAGAATCAGGATGCTAAGGCCAAACAGGATTATTTTTGACAGTATTGCATAGTGATCTCTTAGGTACGACACAAATCTGTTCATTTTTAGTCAATTTGAATTTACGAAAATAGGTAAAAAAAATTTGTTGCCAGATGCTGGGTGCTTGTTACTGGTTGCTGGTTACTGGTTGCTGGTTCCGGGTTCTGTGTTCTGAGTTTTGAGTTCTGTGTTCTGTGTTGGTAACAGATATCTAATTTCAAATTTCTCAAGTCTCAAGTCTCATTTCTCAAGTCTTAATACTAAATACTAATGACTCAAGACTTCTTCCCTTTTATCTTCAACCTCAGCATCCATGCTACTTTTCAATCCTTCATAACCAACCAGGTAAGCTTTCACCGAACCGACAAGGATTTGAGCTTCGGCCATGACAGGTATTTTATTTTTATCATCGGTAACCCAAACTATAAGGTTTTCACCTCCTTTGAAAATCGTGCCTTCCACTACCACTGCACTAAATTTAATGCATACATATTTATTCCCGGCCCTGTTCTCAATTGTTTCCTTGCCAAGGTACCTGATGAAAAGTTCAAAATATTGACCGTCAATGATAAGATTTACTGGAATTCTGTCGCCCGGCTTATAATCAGAAAAATCTAGGCTTCTTGCATAGTAGGTTGCCGAAAGAATATCAAAAGTACATGCCGGAATTTGAATTGTGTCGGCAGACTTTTTTCCCGATTCGGTTTTTTCTATGTTCACACTCTTGTTATCAGATTGGAAATGATAAGTGTTCTGTGCTTCATGTCCTCCCTCAGCAATATCACTTCTAAACCAAACCGGTTGCAAACTCACTGCATCAACTATTGACTGAAACCGGTCCCTTACCCTGAATATCCAATCATAGTATTTGTATGAATTGCCTGTTACTGTGAAAAAAAATGCTTTTTTCCCATAATGAGTTATTGTATCTGCTTTAAACTTAACTTCGCCGGCATTCACCCAAAGGATTCCCCAATTATATGCAATCTCGTAACTGATTTTTTCACCAGGTTTAAAAGAAAACTCATTATTCACACACTGTTCATACGAACACAGGCCAATTATAAATGTAAAAGTGGCGAGTATAAAAAGAGGTTTTCTCACTGTTCAAATTTGGATACAAAATAATGAAATTACAGGGCAACAAAAAAACCGGCTGCTGACCGGTTTTCCTTATTTTTTTAATTCAGTTTAAATAATATAGGCATATTAAACTGAACCCTCACTGGTTTTCCTCTCTGCTTTCCCGGTTCCCACTTAGGCATGTTCTGTATAACCCTGATCGCTTCTTCATCACAGCCTCCGCCAATCCCCCGCAACACTTTTACATCAGTAACACGCCCATCCCTTTCAACGACAAAGGTTACGAATACTCTACCCTGGATTCCGCTTTCGCGGGCCATCTGAGGATATTTAATATTTTCATTCAGATACAATATCCTGGCTGCTTCGCCCCCGGGGAAATTCGGCATAGATTCAACTACAGTAAAAATAGGAGCTTCCTCTGCTTCTTGTTCCTCTTCCACGGGAGGTTCATATTTTTGAATCTCCGTTTCCTGGTCGGCTTCAACATCAATTTCAATTTCATCGGTTATTTCCATGTCGTCCTCCACAATTTCGATGACTGTTGTTTGCTGGGGCGCTTTTGGGGGTGGTGGCGCTTTATCCTGCTGGGTAATCTCAACCATTTCCTCAGGTATGTTTTCAGCTACCCTTTGCTGAAGATTAAGTTCCTGCTTTTCATAGCTTTTCCATTCAAAAGCTATCAGTACCAAAGCAAGGGCAATGACCAGCCCGATTTGGGTAAACAGCATTTTTTTACTTTCCAGATCGGCTTTCGATGATTTTTTTTGATCAATCATATTATTAAAGTATTAAGGATCAAACCCCAAAATTAATTTTGCTAAATTATAAATAATTTTCAAACATTCGAATTTGTCAAAATTATAACGGGGTCAGTCAAATATTTATTACCTCAAATTACATATAGATACTAATTAGAACCTTAATTATTCTTATGACCCAACCAATTCACTATAGGCCTTTGCATCATAGAGGGATGCCACTTCACCGGAATTGCTGATTTTGATTTTAATGATCCAACCTTTATCATATGGATCAGAATTGATAATTTCCGGTGTTGATTCCAATGCTTCATTGAATTCAATTACTTCACCTGAAACCGGCATATACATATCAGAAACAGTTTTAACGGCCTCAATTGTGCCAAAAACCTCATCTTTATTCAGCGTTTCGCCAACAGTTTCAACCTCAATGAAAACTATATCACCAAGTTCTTTCTGGGCAAAATCGGTAACTCCGATATATGCTTCGTTGCCGCTAACCCTTAACCACTCATGGTTTTTTGTGTACTTTAAATCTTTTGGAAAATTCATATTGTGCTCATTTTAATTAAGGTTCCAAAAATAATAAATTAAGATTGTGATAAACAAACGTTATTAAAAAAATTGTAAACATCAATAGCATTACAAACAATGAAACAAAATACTATTTTTGAGCCTCATCTTTTTAAGATAATCCGGGTGTAAGCAATAATTTCTTTAACGCCGGTCACAGTTTTCTAAATGGTACTAATAAATAAAATTATGGTTTTAAAAAAAATTCAATCAATCGTTTTATCAGGATTACTGATCATTTGCGGATTCTCCTGCGGTGACAAGGTTCATCAGAGTCAAAAGGAGGAAATAATCCCACCAGCCGGTTCAAATAAACCAGACACATCTGATCTCACCAATAATTTTTACGACAATGCTGAGGATCATAAGCTGCCGTTCACCAACCTTGTGGTAGGAGGTGAGGTATCAAATCCTGGACCGGTTAGTTTTGAAGGGCTGCAGTTGCACACGGTTATCGTGAAAGAAACCCGGCTGTCGGAAACCGGCGACACTTTCACAGGAGCTTACCGATATGACGGTTATTCACTTTTTGACATACTTAACAATTATAAAATTGAAAAGAAGAACAAAGAAGAATTCGCACCGATCATTGATTTGTATGTTCAGATAGAAAATGAAAAAGGGGAGAAGGTATTTGTGAGCTGGGGTGAGATTTATTACCCGAACCAGCTGCATGAAATCATAATCGCAACAAGCGTGATGCGGATAGTACCTTCTAAAACCAAAGACCTGTGGCCGTTGCCGGTTGAATCAAAAATGATTTTTGCTACCGACCTGATAACTGAACGCAACATTACTTCGCCTTCAAAAATTACTGTTATATCCAGTCCAAAATCATTTACAACCGTAAAGGGTCTGTCGCCTGTATTTTCACACGATATCAGGATATTCGAAAATGAAGTTTTGTTTACAACCCTCTTTCAAATACCTGCGGAAATTCAGCAGCAAACGTTTCATGCAATTTTTTACGGGCGTGGGAGAGGAATTCACAGTACACAACCCTTTGATGGTTATATGCTGAAAGAAATAGTTAAAAAATATTCCACTTTTAATAAACAGTTTTTGCAGACAGGATTGATCCTGATTGTAGCAAAAGACGGGTATCGTGGCCTGTTTACCTATAGTGAAGTCATGAACCGGAATGACCAGTCGGAAGTACTGCTGGTATATAAACCGGATGAGAAAGATGGCGGTGTTTTCAGGCTTTTCCCTGCCGGTGATTTCTTTTCGGATCGGGCAATTAAAGCAATCGAAAGTATATACATTTCATACGGAGAATTAATTCATGACCCTGTTTAAAGCAAATATTTTTCATCTTGCTTTTATCTTTTTAGGAGGTCTGGCATTACTATTTATTATCAGTCCCCTGCTAAGCATGTTTTTGCATACCACTTTCGGAGAAATATTTGAGACCGGTCGTGATTCGGAAGTCAGGCAAAGTATAACAAGAACACTGCTTATATCTTTTTCGGCGACATTGTTTTTTTCCATACTGGCCATACCTTTGTCTTACCTGCTTGCGCGAAAGGATTTTCCGGGTAAGCGGCTTGTTGCGGGTATTATTGACCTTCCAATTGTAATTCCTCATTCGGCTGCCGGTATAGCAATCCTCGGTTTTATTTCACGGGATTCAGTGATTGGAAAAATTGCAGGTATTTTTGGACTAAACCTGGTTGGTCATCCTATGGGTATTGCACTGGCAATGACTTTTGTAAGCATTCCCTTTCTGATCAATTCGGCAAGGGACGGATTCATGTCGGTACCCGTCAGGCTTGAGAAGGCAGCTTTAACACTGGGTGCTTCACAACTCCGGGTTTTTTTTACAATTGCTTTACCGCTGGCGTGGAGAAATATATTGTCGGGTTTAATATTAATGTTTGGACGGGGAATGAGCGAATTTGGAGCAGTTGTCATAGTAGCCTACCATCCTATGATCACTCCTGTTTTGATTTGGGAGCGGTTTAGCGCCTTTGGACTGAAATATGCCAGGCCTGTTTCGGTTTTATTTATAGTTATTTGTCTTTTGTTTTTTGTGGCGCTAAGGTTATTATCGGGGGCAAAGAAAAAATATCATGCTGAGCATTCAAAATCTTACCGGTAAATTTGATGAGTTCATCTTAAATGACATTAGCCTCGAAATAAAAAGAGGCGAATATTTTGTCTTGCTCGGCCCTTCCGGTGCCGGTAAAACCATCCTTTTCGAAACCATAGCGGGAATCAACCTGCCTGATTCAGGTAAAATTGTTCTCAATGGAAAAGATATTACCTGGTCAAAGATCAGGACCCGGCAGATCGGGCTCGTTTTTCAGGACGGTGCAGTATTTCCTCACCTTACGGCAGCACAAAATATCGGTTATCCTCTAAAAATTAAAAACCAGAATAAAAAGAAAATCCGCGAAAAAGTACTCCTCCTGGCGGACCAGATGGGGATTGGACATCTGCTTCACAGGAAACCCGATACTTTGTCGGGAGGTGAGCTAAAGCGTGTTGCCATTGCAAGGACCCTTGCTCTTGATCCTTTGTGCCTTTTGCTTGATGAGCCGCTTTCTTCTATAGATGCACAATTGCGTGATGATATCCTGGGGTTACTTAAAAATTTAAATAAAAGCGGATTGACCATTTTGCATATTACCCATGATTACAGGGAAGCTTTTTATCTGGCTAACAAAATGGCTGTAATTGACAATGGCAGGATTGTTCAGCAAGGCACACCTTCAGAGATATTTACCCGACCCGGATCGAAATTTATTGCCGGATTTATCGGTATCAAAAATTACTTTGAATACAAAGCGGCTGGTGAAAGTGAAATATTAATAGGGGATAGGGTAAAGTTAAAAGCAGCATCAAAGGTGCCGCCTTCAGGACAAGTTGTCATCCATCAGGAAAGTATAAGGATTTTGACTGACATCAAACCCGATTCTGAGGTAAATTTCTTCAAAGGCAAAATTCTCGATGTGGTTCATTTCCCTGAAAATACTGAGGTGACAATTGATATTGGGATTCTTATGCATATTGTTTTGAATCCGTCTCTTGCAGGGGAAAATGAACTCAGTGGTTCTATGAGCTTAACGATTGATCCTACGAAGCTTGATTTTATTTAACTGTAGTAAGGCTTCATGTTTCTGCGAAGATTTGAACCGATCATCCGATGACTTTATAGTACCATATCAATAAAACAGCCTGCAGTTTAATTTCTGCTGGCTGTTTTTTGATTATCAGCTATTCTCTTATTTGAGTAAAAATTTCTTTGCCTCCTTATTGCCAATTATATCGGCATACATTGATGGTGACAGGTCATTTTTACCTTTAAGTTTCAGCGGTCCCCAACCCGTTTGCATCACCAAATCTCCTTCAAAAGCCTTAAAAGAAAAATCGGGATTAAAACTCCAGTCCATTTTGTCGGAGATTTTTTTGATTATTTCCATATCACCTTTATCAATCGCCCAATAAATGGGGGTTTTATTTTTGGTTGAAATGGTAGCCTTGTTATCACTGTCCTTTATATCCAATAAGGCAAAGCCAGATGACCCGATTTTAATATTGGCACCTTTGTCAACAAGTAAATTTGCAATTTCAAAATTACCAATCATGATCGCGATGATCAAAGGAGTATATCCTTCGCCGCCCCATGTTCCGTTGTAGGTAGTCAGGCTGCCTGTTTCAGTCGTTGTATTGATGTCGGCGCCTTTTTCGAGTATTTTTTCCATCAATTCCTTGTCACCGAATTCGGCTGCAAGGCAAATCGGTTGATATTTGACATCATATTTCCCCAGTTTCTGGGTAGCCGATATTTTAGGATCGGCGCCGAGTTCGACCAGTTTTTTAACCACTTCCAGTTTGCTGGGTTTACCTTCCGGCGTGGCATAGCAGCTTTTCAAAGCGACTACCAGCGGAGTAAGCCCGGTGGTATTGGGTTTGTTCAGATCGGATCCGGCTTTTACCAAAACGTCGAGCATTTCGACAGCTGTTCCGATACGGTCGTCAGGCAGGTTTTTATACCAGTCAGGTACTTTAATCCCAAATGCTTCGACGTTCCCGGCACCCTGGGCACATAATTTCTTTCGCTCTTCCTTGGATGCTGAATAGAAAACCAAAACATTAATTGCATGATCACCGCTTTTAAGGCTCAGTTTGGCGCCTTTTTCAATTACCATTTGCAGACACGAGACCGCATTGGTTCCCATTGTAATAACCTGCATCAACTCAACTTCACTGGGTTTCATTGTTGACATGGCTTTTTCCCAGGCACCGATCATCGCTTTATTGGCATCTTTACCTTTGGCTTTTTCATTTGCAATGAGGGTTTTAAAGGTAGTTGACGGATCCGAAAGCCCGGGTTTGTTGGGGTCAGCACCCGCATCCAGCAATTTCTTTACGACCTCTGTGGAATAAACATTACAGGCAGAGATCAGGGCTGGATAAACTCCTCCGTTTGGGTCAGCCCCTTTGTCGAGTAATAACTGGGTAATTTCAGGCCAGAAATACGCACTGGCAATGGGTGTGCTGCCATTGGCATCCATAAAATTAACATCCGCGCCACTATCAATGGCTTTTGTTGCAGCGGAAAGGTCACCCATTTTACAGGCGGTGATCAGGTCCTCGTTTGATCCTGCAAATGTTCCCTGATAAATAAAGAACAGCAGGGTAATCAGGATTAAATTGATTTTTAATGTTTTTTTCATAATTAATGTTTTTAAATGGTGAATACTAAACCTGGTATTTAAATTATTTATTGACACTTTAATTTCCTGAGTTGAAACCTGTTGAAAATCATTTCCAAACTGAATAATGCTCCATACCCTTTGAATTTTCAAGTTGTTAAAATTAAATATTTTTTTAGTGTCATAGCAAATTATTTATATATCAAAATCATTTTCCTGTTGCGGCAGAACACATGTTAAAATACAGATGTAAAATTAAATGTGACCAGATTATAATACAATAAGGGAAATTACTTAATGTTATAGGGTGATTGCCTTATAAAGGAGGTATAATCTCTGGTTAACAGGAAATGGTGCAGCCTGAGTATATGACAATACTTACCTTACTATCAGTTTCTTTGTTACCTTCAGATCATCAATTTTAATCCTTCAGAGAACAACGCTTTTGACGACACCGTTGAGATCGGTCGTGAAAATATCATCTGTTGCCTTTTTTATGTTTATAGCCCACCATCCTTGTTACAGTTACACACGCAGAGGTTAGGATTTATTGGGCCCGTCGCAATATGTGTCTCCGGGTACACTTAATCTTTAAGGCAACGAACGCTATAACCCTGGGTTTTTATGTCTCCATTCATGCCAACATTAGCATAATTATAATTTAAGCTGATATAATTTGCGTTTGTGCTGTTATATTCCGTTGAAGTCCATACATTGCCATACTTTCCAATTCCCCAGAATGCTCCTGTATAGCGATATCCGCCCGGAAGCCCTGTAAATCCGCTTTCATTTGTCGCTCCGGTATTCGGAGAATCCCAATGTTCAAGACCCGTTTCTTTCATTTTTCCACCGGCTGTGCCAAAATCCAAATAGTTAAAGAGAATCATCCATTCACCATCGAAGGAGGCTCCTATATTGGGAATATGCCAGCCTGCCGGGCAAATTCCCTGGGCGCCTTCCAGTGCGGTATATTCCATAGTTTCATCCCACTGGTAAAGGCCGCCATAAACATCGCAGTTTGCAGTATAATCCTCATAACAATATTTTTCGATAATGCTGTTGTTCGACATGTCGTTTTCACCAGGTATCATAGTACCGATATTCAGGTTTTCAGCCATCCAGCATTGTGTGCCAATGGCTATGGTAGCATATTGCTGGCCATCACGGCTGTCCGGCAACATATCCCCGCATTCCTGCCAGAAAGCCGGCTCCGTCTTGGTAGTAAATGTCCATACCGGTCCTTCGGTAGCATTACTGTAGCTATCATGAGCAACTATCTTCCAGTAATAAGAAGTGAGGTAGGGAAGTATTTCCGGATGATAGGCAGCAAAAGTTTGTCCTGAATTAACAAGCGGAGGCGGATTTGATGTGCCGAAATAAACATCATACGTCAAAGGAGCATTTTCGGGATCTGTGCAGGTCCAGGATAATACAAGGTTTATAAGTTGATTGACTGATCCTGTTTCAGGTTGGGGGTCGGTTGGCAAGGCAGGAGGCAGGCTGCCCCATTCCCCCTGGACACATCGAACGCTAAAGCCAAATGACGAGGTGCCATAATTTCCACGATCAACGTTACTGCTACCACTACTTAAAACTCTTACCCAGGTATCATTACTTGAGCCTTTTGTGGATGACCATAAATAATTAGCAAGGCTCAACAATCCGAATCCGGAGGCTCTCCTGCCGCCGGGCAAAGCAGTAAAACCGCTTTCGTTTGTTGCACCGGTATTTGGTGAAGCCCAGTGTGTCGTACCGGC
The DNA here is from genome assembly GCA_020052415.1 of Bacteroidales bacterium. Classification (GTDB taxonomy): domain Bacteria; phylum Bacteroidota; class Bacteroidia; order Bacteroidales; family JAADJA01; genus JAADJA01. The sequence goes on from JAGVPB010000011.1 coordinate 251,629, forward strand.
TTCCTTCATTTTACCACCGGCTACACTTTCACCTCCCAAAAAGTCAATTAAAAATGTCCATTCAGCATCCGAAGGGATATGCCACGTATAAGGGCATATACCTTGAATTCCTTCCACAATGCTGTATTGCATCATTTCATTCCACATGTAAAGCCCACCATATACATCGCAGTTGGCTTCTATATCGTTATAGCAATACTTTTCGATAATGCTGTCGTTTGTCATGGTACTTGTTCCGGGTATCCTTGTGCCGATATTGAGGTACTGAGCCATCCAGCATTGCTGACCAATCTGAACAGTCCCGTATCTTTGTCCGTCGCGAGTATCAGTCATGGTATCTCCGCAATGCCATGGCATTACTTGCGTGGTTGTGAGATTACCAAGGGAATCAACCCCTACCGAATAATGGTTTCCGTTTTCATCGGTTAGCGTTAATGAGCTCGCATTTATGGCATAGGGCACAGAAAGCAACTGTGATGTCCCTATAAACTGATAATTATTGCCACCGGCCGTATCCATTTCAAGTTTCAGGAAATAACTACCTATGTGCCAGGGAATAGATCCAAAAGAACCGAAAACAGCAGCTCCATTGCCTACATCGAGGTTTACCAAACCGAACTGGTTTGTTGTTACTGAATGTAGCTCTTTATAAACCTGAGATCCAGCTACACTGTCGCGTAATATGCTGATCCTGAAAGATACTGCCTGGTCAGAGATCACATTGCCGGCATTGTCACGGGCCACGGCCTGGTACTTGAAAGACTGGGGCGGCTGGGCGCTTAAGGTTAATGCATAAAATAAAATTACTGGTATTAAATTAAAAATTTTCATAATATTAGGATTTTGAATAGTTTAATTCATATCATTCAGGAACCTGTTCAACTTTGGAAGTATTTGGCATCCATTTATCATTTTTGTCAGTATTGTTGGCCTGCGCATCCATCGTATAATCTGTATCCAGATAACCTTTACAACCGGCAAATGCTTCCCATTGTGTTTTATCTGCCAGGTCAATCAACCCATCATGGGTAGCATCGCCCGCTACAATCCCCCAGATACCTTCTGTTAAATTCTTGTAACCGGCGCTTCCACCATAAACCTGGCTTTCTACGGTTGAAAAATTGTATGAATAAATGCCGCCTGCTTCTGTGACTCCGTTGGCCGACATGATGCCCAGATGATTCCGGTGCCAGACGATCACAAACAATTGTTGAGTGAATGAATTGTTGAATTGGAGAATGGAGGAGCCGTCTGTGCCAACCACCGATCCATCTTTCAGAAGGAATGCCGCCTGTCGTGCAATCCTTGTTGCTGATGTAGCAGAGGCTGCATCGGCTGCATCGCGCAACTCGATCAAAATCCAGTCAACCACATTGGGATTGGGAATAGATAAAACGGATTCCGTTCCCGAATAATTCCACGGAGCCGAATTGTAAGGCTGTGATAAAGGAATTAAACTTTCTGAATTGAGGGAAGTGCCCATCTCTGAAACAGAAAATGGCCCTTCGAGGAACACAAGCAAATCCAGGTCAATGCTGATCGTAACACCTTCCACAGGCTGCTGAAAACCCTGCGTAAGGATGACGCTGCCGTTGCTAAAAGTTTCGGTAGCAATTTCTCCTAGTGTCCAGCTTAAACTGGCACTGAATCCTGATGAATAACCGCCCGAAGTTGAAATAACGGAGGGGCATAATGATTGAGCCTGCATTGCAATAGCTGCAGCCATGCAAACGAAAAATAAAATCTTTTTCATAGAATAGGTGTTAATTTATCATTTTTAGGAATGCGTAAAAATAGGAATATCAGAGGCAAAAGTCAAGAAATTAGAAAAAAATAATCTTTGCAGAAGTGACTTTTCATGAGTATAACTATTAACCATTTACTTTACCTTTGTCTTCAAGTATCAGGTTCTACGCTCGCTGTCAGTTAAAACTTCTGATAGTAGAAGCAACAAAATAATGGCAAACTTGAAAGAACACCGCAAACTCGCCGCCATCATGTTCACCGACATAGCCGGTTATTCCGCCTTAATGTCGAAAGATGAGAAACTGGCCATGAATATTCTTGAGAAAAACAGGAATATTCATAAAACTATTATAGCAAAATTCAGCGGGGAGTATATAAAGGAGATCGGCGATGGAACACTAGCGATCTTTCATAGTTCACTGGATGCTGTGGGTTGTGCCATTCAAATTATGAAATCCTGTAAAAAGAATTCATTTTCAATTCGAATAGGAATCCATATTGGCGATATTGTATTCAGGGATGGAGATGTTTTTGGCGATGGGGTAAATATAGCTTCCCGGATTGAAGCCGGGGGAAAACCGGGCGGCATTTATATCTCGGAACGGGTATATGAAGATATAAAAAACAAGCAAGAAATAATTTCAATTTTTGTCGAGGAAAGGGCACTGAAAAATATTGATATCCCGGTTAAGATTTATTCCATTGATGTTGAGCGGTCAACTATATTAAAATCGCTGGTACAAAAGCCGTTTCCGGAGAAACATCAGCAGGTAAAAAAGACTCTTCCATTTACAATTAAACTTCTTATAGCAGGTGGAAGTACAGTTATTCTGATGATTCTAACCTTGATTGTTTTCTACCTGCTTACAAATCAATCAGAAGATGTTCCGCCCGAGCGGATTGTTGTCGCTGTCTTTGAAAACCGGACAGGCGATCCGAACCTCGATGAACTGGGTAAAATGGCTTGCGACTGGATCACACAGGGTCTCTCTCAAACATGCGAAACAGATGTAGTGCCTTCTACAACGGTGATGCAAATATCGGGAATGCTTCTGGATAAGGCCGGCGGGAAAAGGCAAAGTGATTATTTAGAGCAGCTTGGAAAGCAGGCAATGTCCGGCGTTGTGGTTTCAGGATCCTACTACCTTCAGAATAATGAACTTCAGTTCAGGGCTGAGGTTAAAAATATCAATGAGGGGAGTCTTATTTATTCGATGCCCGTTATCAGCGGGTCATCAAACAATCCAATGGAACTGATTGAAAAAGTAACCAGTGATCTCGTAGGCGGGTTGGCCTATCATTTTAAATTTCAGGATATTCATTTTGTTTCCAAACCTCCCAACCAGCAGGCATACAGGGAATATCTTACAGGACTTGAGTACTTTGGTCAGGATTATGAAAAAGCAATGCATCATTTTATACTTGCGGCTGAGTCCGATTCTTTGTTTGTTGTACCCCGTTTTTTTATCGCTTCCGTTTTTATGCACTGGGGTGCTTATTCAAAAGCAGATTCCATTTTTCAAAATATCAATAATGAAAGGGCCAGACTTTCGCCCTATGAACGCTATCTGCTCGATTTTCACAGGGCCTTTTTAGTTGGCAACAATATTGAATGTCTTCGTTATTTAAAGCTTGCTGAAATGATTTCCCCGGTTGACTGGCAGTTGAATTACCTGATCGGTCTTATTGCCAACCGTTTGAATAAACCCGGATTGGCAGTTGAAACGTTCTCAAAATATGAATCTTTGCATAACAACAACTATGTTTTGGGCGCCTGGAGACTTATGGTATTATCCAGTGCTTTTCATCTTCTCGGAGATTACGATAAAGAACTTATTGAAGCCTTAAAAGGGCAGCAATATTATCCCGAAAGTTTCTGGTTTTATGCTGTTGAAGCTCATGTTTATGCGGTATCCGGGAAAACAGAAGAAATTAATAAAGTCATTAATAAATGCCGGTCGGTTACTGCAAAAACAGGTTCGGAAGGCGAAGTGATCATGGAGGCAGCCATGGAACTCAGGGCTCATGGCTACCCTCAGGAAGCACAGAAATATTTCGCTTTGGCTATAGAATGGTATCGGAATCATCCGGAGGGTGAAGATGCCGTTGAAAATCTTGGAGCAGCTCTTTATCATGCCGGAAAATATGAGGAGGCACAGCAGATTTTTCAAAAAATTTCCTCAGAATTTCCTGACAATATTGAATTCATCGGTTACCTCGGAGTAATTGCGGCAAGGATGGGTGACAAGGATAAAACTGTTAAACATGCTGAGGAATTAAGGCAATTCAATCGGCCTTACCTGTTTGGCAGGCACACATACTGGCGGGCACGAATTGCTGCTCTGATAAATGAACCTGAAAAGGCGGTAAGCTTGTTAACTGAATCTTTCGCACAGGGAAACCGGTTTGGGATTTATATTCACCAAACCATTGATTTTGAAACATTACGGGATTATGAACCTTTCAGGGAACTTCTTGAACCGAAAGATTAAGAGGCTGTCACACAAAGATTGTGATCGTCATTGCGAGTAACCACCCAAAAATTCGGGCACAATGTGCTGATGACATGGAAGATCTGTCTAAGGTTCGCAAATAAACAGATTCCTCATTCCGCTGCGCTCCATTCGGAATGACAATAACGCCAAATGTAGAGAGGGCGGGGCTTTGCGCCGGAGGC